>NZ_JAPCIK010000014.1:0-70290 GCF_025910115.1 Pseudomonas sp. RG1 | reverse complement strand
TGCGAAACCCGGTGTGAACAACGGCAGCGTCGAATTCCTGATCCCCGCCGAAGCGGTTGCCGCGAACATTGGCAACAGCGCCAAAAACTTCACGCTTCAATACGAAGTGTCAGGCACCAGTAAAATCCCATCTGAAACGCTGACCGTCACCGTCATGCCACTGCCGGCTGCGGAACTGGACAAGCTCAGCATTGTGCAGGCCGAAGGTGATGAACTTGATCTGAGCAAAGTAACAGCGGGCGCGACGTTACGCGCGGGGGTCTGGGCATTCATGAAACATGGCCAGCCTGTGTGGGCCGAACTGAAAGGCAAAACAGCTCAGGGGGTAGCGCATAATCACGTGATATGGCGAGTGCCAGGCGCTGCGGTCAACCAGACCTGGATCAACGCCGGCAAATATGAACAGGCCGTGCCTGACAGCTATCTGAAGGATTTAGGTCATGACAGCGATCTGGAAATCCATTTCAAAGCGGCATTGACCCTGAGTCAGGTTGAGGCGGATGCGATTGTCGGGCCGGTGAAGCGTTATCGGGTGAAGGCTGTTGAGGATGTGGCGCCGACGATCGACTCAGTCAGGGCCACCGATAGCGACGAGGAAATCCCCGAAGGTTCAATAACAGTAAAAACCGCTGTAACACTGCACGGTAAAGCGACCAAGGGGCAGAAAGTCGAAGTGTTCGATGACACGACGTTAAAAGGCTCAGCGACCGCCGATGCAAGCAGCGGCGCCTGGACCGTGCCGGTCACCGGACTGGTCATGGGCGCCCACAGCTTCACCGCCAAGGCCAAGTACGGCACGGGGCAGAGTTCCGCACCACGAGAGCTGACGGTAACGGCGCTGATTGCGCCCACGCTTACTAATGTGTTGGACGGCGATGGAGAGGAAATAATTGAGGGAGGATTCACCGTCAGTACGAAACTTACACTTCTTGGCAAAGCGAGCAATGCGCAGGAGGTTGAAATCTTCGAAGGAAATGGCGCAAATGCCGAGTCCAAGGGAAAGGCTACGGCGCATGTGACGACTGGAGAATGGACGCTCTCGATTACAGTCACTGAGGGCGTAAGACGGTTGTATGCCCAGTCGTTGTATCACGACGGAGATGTGCATTCCGAGGTGCGGAATTTGACGGTGATCTGTGAGCTAATCGTAGATACGTCTCCAATAGTCTTTAATCAACTGAGTTATTGGATCGATTTAAACGCATCGGGATGGACAAAAACCGGAAACGATCCTGATGGCACATCTGTAACCAAGCCCGTAAGTGGAGGTGTACCCCCATACTCATTTTCCACGAGCGCACCATTAATAGCATCGATCGACGGAAACGGATGTATCCGCAGTGAAGGCAACGGAGAAGCAATCATCACTATATCTGACGCAAAGGGCCAAGAGAAAAAGATAAACGTTACATGTGCCAATGTTAGAAAAATCCTCGTTAACAATAATCTGCAACAGGGAGCCGGTGCGCTGGCCTGGATCGACGCCAGTGGAACACGACTTGATTCAAACGTAGTGATTTTTCTTCGAAAAAAATATCGCCCTAGTCAGAGAAACTATTTCATTATGACTAACGCAGATTACAACTATCCATATATCGTCTTGGTCGGATTCGAATTACGTCCAACTACGAGCGCCCTATACGCTGGCTCCTTGGCAGTACAAAGATGAGCACCTGCAGGTTATTCTCGTGCGGGTGAGTATCTTCGTTGGCGTTATCAGGGACAGACCACGGTTCCCCGCAGATCTTCTGCCCGACTTTTCGCCTTTTAAAATTGAGTATTTAAAAGACATCTCAAGACACGCCTTTAAGGCTACAAATGCTTGCGCCTTTGCCTACAGCTACGCCAGAATCCGCCGGCTTGTGCGCCTTGGGGTTGGGCCTTATCGTGGGTCGGTCGCTGACGAATCAATGATCGGGTTTAGCGACTCGAGTCTATGTAGGCGCACCAGCGCTGCAAACTCAATTGCAGACACTCTTTCTGCAACTGATGTCATGGCGGCTGTACGCGGCAGACCTTCGGGTCTGCCGGGCGCCTACACCCGGTTCGCTAACCTGCGTCCAGCCGCCACCCTTTCTTGTTTAGCGGGTGATGGATAATCTGGAGTTGCCGGGTTGACGCAGGCATTGGAGACACCAGCTGATTGATCCAGTGTCAATTCTGACGCCTTCGCGAGCAGGCTCGCTCCCACCGTTGAACGGCTCCCAAAGTGGGAGCGCGAATACTGGCTAAGGCGCAACAAAAAACCTTGAGGCAGAAAAAACCCGCCGCCCCTTTCAATCGGGGCGGCGGGTTGCAGATCACTACGCCGTTAAAACCTGTTCAGGTGTAATCGGGCCAAAACCGAGCTTCTTGCCGTTGATATAGCGCGCGCCCTTGAGCAGCTCCGTACCCTCGATAACGACGACCTCGTCCTGCGGGTACATAAACGTCACCACCGATATCGGCGTCGTACGCTCCGGCAGCCCCCGAGACACTTTTGTCCGCTGCTCTATGAGGGTGAGAGCCCAATCAAACCAAATGATGGGGAGATCTTCGATCTTGATTTCGCGCTCCGGACTTTTCCAACGGAAGTCCTGCCGCGCCGTAATCAAAAGAGCATTTTCCTCGATGACGAATTCCGGTTTGCCAAATCGTCTCTCCATTTCATTGTCGATCCAGCCATCCAGGTACAAATCCGGATCGGTGAAGAGTTTGAAAAGCATCGCACTGTTGGTGATTGTTCCTGCAGAACCACCAATCACACTGTAGTGATTGTGGTACGCCAAACCCTCCAGCTCCGGCCGAATCGCGTTGCTCGACACCTCCAGATAATTTGCGCTGTAGGTGTTGGCCCTCTGCTTGAAATGGGTGAAGTCCAGCATCAACTTGAAAGTTACGGTGTAACTGATTGCGCGATCGGCTGTCCGTTGTTCCAACACTCCCGAGACGAATTCGACCTCCATTCCTTGCAACTTTATGTAGGGCTGGTGTGCCATGATTGCTTCCTCTGAAACCCGATGCAGGCGCCGCTCCCTGGTACTCGTATCAGATGAACAGAGCGACCAATGCAGGGAAATGCCGGGAGAATTCCCATGGCAATGAGAGCGCCGGCGGGCGCAGCCGTCTACTGTCAAAGTTGACAGGTTCCGAGACTTTCCAGACAAGCGGTAACCATCAGGAATCCCGGCGCAAGTCCGGCGGAATCGGCAAATCATCCTTCAACGGATCCGGCCGCTTGCCCTTGCCTGCCTGGTGCTGGCGGATCTGGTAGACGTAGGCCAGCACCTGCGCCACTGCCAGATACAGCCCGCCAGGAATTTCCTGCTCAAGCTCAGTTGAGTAATAGATCGAGCGCGCCAGCGCCGGCGATTCAAGCAGCATGACGTTGTTGGCCACTGCGATTTCGCGGATTTTCAGGGCGATGAAGTCGCTGCCCTTGGCCAGCAGCACCGGCGCGCCGCCCTTCTCCGAGTCGTATTTGAGCGCGACCGCGTAGTGGGTCGGGTTGGTGATGACCACGTCGGCTTCGGGAATCGCTGCCATCATGCGCCGCTGGGACATTTCGCGCTGGGTCTGGCGAATGCGTTGCTTGACCTCGGGGCGGCCTTCCTGGTCCTTGTGTTCGTCGCGCACTTCCTGCTTGGTCATCTTGAGCTTCTTCATGCTCTCCCATATCTGCACCGGCACGTCGACGGCGGCGATGATGATCAGACCGCAGGCCAGCCACAGCGTGCTCCAGCCCACCAGCAAGACGCTGTGGATGATCGCCATGTCCAGTGGTTCGTGGGCGATGCGCAGCAAGTCGTCGACGTCGGCGGATAACACCAACAGCGCCACGCCCAAGGTAATCAGAAACTTGGCCAGTGCCTTGAGCAGTTCGACCACAGCCTTGAACGAGAACATCCGTTTGAGGCCGGCGGCCGGGTTCATCCGACTGAATTTGGGTGCCAGCGAACTTGCCGCGAACAGCCAGCCACCCAGGGAGATTGGCCCGATGATGGCGGCGAGCAACAGGGTGATCATCACCGGCTGAATCGCCAGCAAGGCGATCAGGCCCGACTCCAGCAAGAACCGGCCCATGGCGCCTTGGTCCATGACCACTTCGCGGGACAGGGTGAAGTTCAGGCGCATCACGTCCATCATTTCTTGCGCGAGCATGCCGCCGAAAATCAGCAGCGCAGAGGCGCCGGCCATCATCACGGCCAGGGTGTTGAGCTCTTTGGAACGGGCGATTTCACCCTTCTCACGGGAGTCCTTTTTGCGCTTCTCCGTGGGGTCTTCCGTTTTGTCCTGACCGCTCTCGCTCTCTGCCATGACTCAGCGCGCCCGTGCCAGTTCGCGTAGCAACTGCAAGGCCTCGCTGGCCAGCGGTTGATACTGGTTGAGAATGTCCGCGAGCCCCACCCAGACGATGAACAGGCCGAGCACCAGGGTCAGCGGAAAACCGATCGAGAAGATGTTCAGTTGCGGCGCGGCGCGGGTCATCACGCCGAAGGCGATGTTGACTACCAGCAGTGCGGTGACGGCCGGCAACACCAGCAGCAATGCGGCGCCGAGGACCCAGCCGAGTTTGCCGGCCAGTTCCCAGTAATGCGCAACCATCAATCCGCCGCCGACCGGCAGCGTGGTGAAACTTTCAGTGAGGACTTCGAACACCACCAGATGGCCGTTCATCGACAGGAACAGCAACGTCACCAGCATGGTGAAGAACTGCCCGATCACCGCCACCGAAACGCCGTTGGTAGGGTCGATCATCGAGGCGAAGCCCATGCCCATCTGGATCGCGACGATCTGCCCGGCGACGGCAAAGGCCTGGAAGAACAGTTGCAGGGAAAAGCCCAGTACGGCGCCAACCAGAATCTGCTCACCGATCAGCAGCAGGCCGCTGAGATCGAGTGGGCTGACGGCGGGCATCGGCGGCAGCGCCGGGGTGATGACCACGGTGATCGCCACGGCGAAATACAAGCGCACGCGCCGCGGAATCAGGGTGGTGCCGAACACCGGCATGACCATCAGCATCGACGCCACGCGAAACAGCGGCAACATGAATGACGCCACCCAGGTGCTGATCTGGGTGTCGGTCAGCTGAAGCAGCGATTGCATGGCTTAGCCGATGACCATTGGAATGTTTTTGTACAGCTGGATGATGTATTCCATGAACGTCTGCACGATCCACGGACCGCCAATGATCAGGGTCACCAACATCACCAGCAGACGCGGCAGGAAGCTCAGGGTCTGTTCGTTGATCTGCGTGGCGGCCTGGAACATCGACACCAGCAGGCCGACCAGCAGGCTCGGCACCACCAGAATAGCGACCATCATGGTGGTCAGCCACAGGGCTTCACGAAAGATATCGACCGCGACTTCCGGCGTCATGGCGAAACACCTCCAAAACTGCTGGCCAGAGTACCGATGATCAGCGCCCAGCCATCGACCAGCACGAACAGCATGATCTTGAACGGCAGCGAGATAATCAGCGGCGAGAGCATCATCATACCCATGGCCATCAGCACGCTCGCGACAACGAGGTCGATGATCAGGAACGGAATGAAGATCATGAAGCCGATCTGGAAGGCGGTTTTAAGCTCGGAGGTCACGAACGCCGGTACCAGAATGGTCAGCGGCGCCTGATCCGGGCTGGCGATGTCGGTGCGCTTGGACAGGCGCATGAACAGCTCCAGATCGCTGGTGCGGGTCTGCGCGAGCATGAAGTCCTTGATCGGCACCTGAGCTTTTTCCACCGCTTGCTGGGCGGTGAGGGTCTCCGCCAGATACGGTTGCAACGCGTCGTTGTTCACCCGGTCGAACACCGGCGCCATGATGAACAGCGTCAGGAACAGCGCCATGCCGGTGAGGATCTGGTTCGACGGCGTCTGTTGCAGGCCGAGGGCCTGACGCAGGATCGAGAAGACAATGATGATCCGCGTGAAACTGGTCATCAGGATGACCGCTGCAGGAATAAAACTCAGCGCGGTCATGATCAGCAGGATCTGCAGACTGACCGAGTATTCCTGCGCGCCGTCGGCATTGGTGCCCAGCGTGATCGCCGGGATCGACAACGGATCGGCGGCGAACGCCAGCGGCGCGGCCAGCAACAGGAGCAGCGTCAAGACGATGCGGAGCGCACCCATTACTTCGTATCCTTTTGGTCCTTGCCAAGAATCTTCAGCAGATGCTGAGCAAATTCCGGCGTCGCTTTTTCGCTGGCAGTGGGGACTTCGACCGGCTCTTTGAGCACATGCAGCGCGGTGATGGTGCCGGGGCTGAGGCCGAGCAGAATCTGCTCGTTGCCGACCTGCACCAGCATCAAGCGATCACGCGGACCTAGCGCGCGGGAACCGATCAGCTCGATCACCTGGCCCTTGCCCGCCGGCCCCGCCTGTTGCACGCGGCGCAACAGCCAGGCGAGGAAGAAGATCAAGCCCAGCACCAGCAGCAAACCGAACACCAGTTGCGTCAACTGACCGGCCACGCCGCTGTTGACCATTGGCGCGGTGGCGGCAGGCGCGGCAGTGGTTGCGCTCGGCTCGGCAGCCAGCACGCTCAACGGCCATGCCAGCAGCACCCAGAGAAACCTTTTCACTCAGCGCAGCTTCTTGATGCGTTCGCTTGGGCTGATCACGTCAGTCAGGCGGATGCCGAACTTCTCGTTGACCACCACTACTTCGCCGTGGGCGATCAAGGTGCCGTTGACCAGCACGTCGAGCGGCTCACCGGCCAGACGATCGAGCTCGATCACCGAACCCTGGTTGAGTTGCAGCAGGTTGCGGATGTTGATGTCGGTACTGCCGACTTCCATCGAGATCGACACTGGAATGTCGAGGATCACGTCCAGATTCGGACCGTCGAGGGTCACCGGGTCGTTGTTTTTCGGCACGCTGCCGAATTCTTCCATTGGCAGACGGTTGGAGCTGGAAGTGCCAGCGTCGGCGGCCAGCAGCGCGTCGATGTCAGCCTGGCCAGCGTCACCGGTTTCTTCCAGGGCCGCAGCCCACTCATCGGCCAGTGCCTGATCGTCCTGCGCGTTCATATCGTCGTTCATCATGTGTCCTCGGCGGGCAACAATTCGGTTAAATACGGGGGTGAAAGGCGCCGCCTCAGCGACGCTCGATCGGCTCGATCACTTGCAACGCGAGGTTGCCTTTGTGCGAGCCCATCTTGACCTTGAAGGCCGGCACGCCGTTGGCGCGCATGATCATGTCTTCCGGCATCTCGACCGGGATCACATCGCCCGGTTGCATGTGCAGGATGTCGCGCAGCTTCAACTGGCGGCGGGCTACGGTGGCACCGATCGGCACGTCGACATCGAGCACGTCCTGGCGCAGGGCGTTGACCCAGCGCTCGTCCTGATCGTCGAGGTCGGACTGGAAACCGGCGTCGAGCATCTCGCGCACCGGCTCGATCATCGAGTACGGCATGGTCACGTGCAGATCGCCGCCACCGCCATCGAGTTCGATGTGGAAGGTGGAGACCACAATCGCTTCGCTCGGGCCGACGATGTTGGCCATGGCCGGGTTCACTTCCGAGTTGATGTACTCGAAATTGACTTCCATGATCGCCTGCCAGGCTTCTTTCAGATCGACGAAAGCCTGCTCGAGCACCATGCGCACTACGCGCAGTTCGGTCGGAGTGAACTCCCGCCCTTCGATCTTGGCGTGACGGCCGTCGCCACCGAAAAAGTTGTCCACCAGCTTGAACACCAGTTTGGCGTCGAGGATGAACAGCGCGGTGCCGCGCAGCGGTTTGATCTTGACCAGGTTGAGGCTGGTCGGCACGTACAGCGAGTGCACGTATTCGCCGAACTTCATCACCTGCACGCCACCTACGGCCACGTCCGCCGAGCGGCGCAGCATGTTGAACATGCTGATGCGGGTGTAGCGGGCAAAGCGCTCGTTGATCATTTCCAGCGTCGGCATGCGTCCACGGACGATGCGATCCTGGCTGGTCAGGTCGTAGCTTTTGACACTGCCGGGTTCGGCAGCATTATCGGTCTGTACCAGACCATCATCGACGCCATGCAGCAGCGCATCGATTTCATCCTGGGACAGCAGATCCTGCACGGCCATGTCGTGTTCCTACTGCAGTACGAAATTAGTGAAAAGCAACTGTTCGATGACCACTTTGCCCAGTTCTTTCTGCGCCACTTCCTGGACGCTGGCGGTGGCCTTCTGGCGCAACATCTCTTGTCCGACCGGGGTCGCCAGTGTGGCGAAATCCTGACCGGAGAAGAGCATCACCAGGTTGTTGCGGATAACCGGCATGTGCACTTTGAGCGCGTCCAGATCGGCCTGATTACGCGCCAGCATGGTGATGCTAACCTGCATGTAGCGCTGACGGCCGTTCTGGTTGTAGTTGGCAACGAAGGCCGGCGCCATCGGCTCGAAAATCGCCGCCTGCTTGCCGACCGGCGCTGCTTCAGCGGCCTCGGCAGGCTTGCTCTGCGCGCCGTGCATGAAGAACCAGGTCGCCCCGACGGATGCACCAATGGCTACCAGCAACGCCAGCACGATCACGATGATCAGCTTGAGTTTGCCTTTGGTTGCGGGGTCTTTTACTGCTGCAGCTTCGCTCTTCGCCATGCCAATAATCCGTCACTAATCGGGGGTTTCACAGTCGCACGGCAAGGCAAGAGCAAGTGTTATGCCAGAAGTGTCAGCGCGTCATCTGAACGGCGCCATAAACAAATGTGGGAGCGAGCCTGCTCGCGAAAGCAATGTGTCAGTCAACATGTATGTTGAATGTCACATCGTATTCGCGAGCAGGCTCGCTCCCACATTGGGTATTGCGTTGTGTCAGGCGTAATAGTCGACCGCGCTGGTGCCGATGACGCTGGTGGTCTGCGCGGCAACTTCCGCCACTGTAGCCGGTGCCAATTCCTCATCCGCCGAATCCAGGCGGCCACCCGCAGCGCTGGTCCGACCACTCTGGCCCTGCTGCGCCTGTTCCTGGCCTTGCTGGCCCTGCCAGCCACGGTTCTGGTCGGCAACGTTGACGTCGACCTGGCCCATGCCCTGCTGGTTGAACATGTCGCGCAGGCGGTGCATCTGGCTGTCGAGCGCTTCACGCACGCTCGGATGCGCGCTCATGAAGGTGACCTGGGTCTGCTGATCCGGAACCATGTTCACGCGGATATCCAGGCGCCCCAGCTCCGCCGGCTGCAACTGAATGTCGGCGGCCTTCAGGTTGACGCTGGACAGGTACATGACGCGGTTGACCACTTCTTCGGTCCAGCCGCTCTGGTGCATGGCGATCGGCTGATTCACTGGCAGCGCATTCGCGGTTTTCGGCGTAGCGGCCTGGGTCAGTGCCGCCAGACGGTTGGCGAAGTCGTCGACGCGGGTGTCGCTGGTAGCCGATTTCAGATCCTTCAGACCATCGTCGATCAACCCGCTGAAAGCTTGTTCGCCGCCTTGACTGGTGCTGTCCTTGTCGGCCTGCACGTCGAGCATGCTGGCCATGCCGGCGGCGAAGTTCTGCGCGGCGGTCAACTCGCCATCGGCCTGAGCCTGAGCAGGCGAAGCTTTCGGTTGCGCTTGGCTGGCGGCGGAAATATGCCCGCCCTGCTCCATCGCCATGCGCACGGCCGGCATCGAGTCGAGCGGGTCGGCCGATGGATCGAAATCGCTGTCGGTGGCCGCCGGATCTTTGACCATGCCCGATACGACCGCCAATGCAGGCGTTTCGGTTTCCGGCTGGGCTGGCGTGGTGACTGTTGGTGCTTGCACCACAGGCGCTGCCACCAACGGCTGAACGACTTGCGCCAGGGCCGGATCAAGCGCCGGGTCTACAGGCGCGGCATCGGCCACAGGGGTTTGTACCGTTTCAGCGGTGTCATCGGCAGTGGCAGTCGCGTCGTCGCTCGTCGCCGCTTTGTCGGCAGGCAACGCTTTGCCGCTATCGGCAACTGCTGGCTCGGGCGCGGCAGACTGATCTTTGCCGATATCCTTTTTGCCGCTGCTGTCCGCGACCTTGTCGCGTGCCGGCTTGACTGAATTGTCAGCGCTCACGGCAGGCTTGGCCGGCGCCTGATCGGCAAACACTCTGGCGAAGCTGGAAGCCTTGTCCCCGGCGTCTGCGGCCATTGCCGACGATTTGGCAGAGGCGGCTTGCGCCTTGGCCTGGGCGGCGGTCTGAAGAAGAATGTTGGGGGTCGCAGGCATGACACGGTCTCCGCTGCACTGGGATCGTAGGTACAGTTGAGCAAGTTAATTGCAAGTGCCGGGCCAGTTTGGCCAGACACTTGCGAAAAGCGCCGGGCGGCAGCTTCAGTGGATGTGGGCGTGGTGCTTTTCGCTTTCGTACACTGGGCGTACTTCGGCGAATTCAGAATGGATATCGGCCACCAGTTGAGCGAGCGCTTCCGGACTTTTGTCCTTGGCATTCGACTCAAGATCCTGGCACAACTCGGCCAGTCGAACCGCGCCCATGTTGCTGGCACTGCCCTTGAAACTATGGGCTGCATCGGAAAGCGCTTTGGCGCTGGTGCTGTCCTGCAACTCGTGCAGGCGGCTTTGCGAGTCTGCCAGAAAAGTCTCTAGCAATTCCGTATAGCCGTCCTCCATCACCTCGCGCAAAGTGTCGAGGACTTCGCGATCTACATGTGTGTCTGTCACTTGCTCACTCCTTGATCAAGAATGGGCGGATTATGCCTCAATCTCCCAGAAAAACTCCACGCTGGCGCTACGACCCTGGTCTGACCAACTGGCGTTGCGCCCCAGTTGCCGGACCAGCCCGATGCCGCGTCCCGACAAGCGGACGTTATCCACGGGCCGCTCCATGACCCGCGCCACATCAAAGCCCTTGCCGCTGTCCTCGACGCGAATGACCAGCCGCCCGCCCTCGCCTTGCGGCTGGACCTGCAGATGCACGCGCACGAAACCGTCTTGCAGCGCCTCCAGCCGCGCCGCGCGCATTTCATAGTAGCGGGCGAAACCTACCGCATCGCGTTTGAGGCTGGAGTCCAGCCCGAGCACGCCATGCTCCAGGCCATTGGAATACAGCTCGGCGAGCACGCTGTACAGCGCTCCGCTTTGCGCGCGCAAGCCATGCACCTCAAGCAGCAACTGCAAGAGGAACGGCAACGGATTGAAGCGCCTGAGCGTGGCGCCGCGAAATTCGAAACTGGCCGACCAGTCCAGCGGGCACGACTGGCCGCTGTCGGAATACACCGGCGCCGCGCCGTGGGTCTGCGCCGACTCAAGCAGACTGACCTCGACCATGCTCACGTCATCACGGGCCTGCCCGCGAAAATCGCGCAGCGCCTGTTCGATATCCTCGAACAACCGATCCGGCTCGCGGTTCGCCGCAAACACCTGCTGCAAGCGTTCGACGCCGAACAACTGGTCATTTGCATCGCAGGTATCGATTACCCCGTCCGATAACAGAAACACCCGATCATCGACGGCCATCGGATACACCTCCGTACGGTCATCGAAGGCTTGCGCGCTGAGAATCCCCAAGGGCAAATGCCGCGCCGGCAACGGCACGCGCTCGCCGCTGGCCATGTGGTGCAAGTAACCGTCGGGCATGCCGCCGTTCCATACCTCCACTGAACGGCTCTGGAAACTCAGACTGAGCAAGGTAGCGCAGCAGAACATGTCCACCGGCAGGATGCGCTTTAACTTGGCGTTCATCTCGCGCAGGGTTTCGGCCAGGCCGTAGCCTTTGGCGGTCATCCCATAAAACACTTCGGCCAGCGGCATCGCCCCCACCGCTGCCGGCAAGCCATGCCCGGTGAAATCGCCGAGCATCACGTGCATGTCACCGGCCGGCGTGTACGCCGCGAGCAACAGATCACCATTGAACAGCGCGTAAGGCGATTGCAGGTATCGGATGTTCGGCGCACTCAGGCAACCGGAATGCGCGACCTTGTCGAACACCGCTTTGGCCACGCGTTGTTCGTTCAGTAGATAGTCATGATGTCTGGCGATCAGATCACGCTGTTGCAGGACCGTTGCCTGAAGGCGACGCAAGCGATCCATCGCCTTGATTTTGGCGGCAAGTATCACTTGGTTGTACGGCTTCGCCAGAAAGTCGTCGCCGCCAGCCTCCAGACACCGGGCCAGCGCCTCACTCTCGGTCAGCGAGGTGAGGAAGATGATCGGCACCAATGCTTCACCCGCCAGTGCCTTGATCTGCCGCGCCGCTTCGAAGCCGTCCATCACTGGCATCAGCGCGTCCATCAACACCAGATCGGGCTGCTGCTCTTTGAACGTTTCCACCGCCTCGGCACCATTGGCCGCTGTGAGCACCTGATGGCCCTGACGGCGGACGATGGTCGACAGCAGCAGCCGGTCGGCGGCGCTGTCTTCGGCGATAAGAATGGTCAGCGGCTCTTGCGCCTGCATGGGCGTCAACTGATGTCGAAGAGTTTGTCGAAGTTGGAAATCGCGAGGATTTTCTTCACATCGGAGCTGCTGTTGACGACACGGATATCCGACTCGTCGCCGCCGGCGTGATCACGCAGCAGAAGCAGCATGCCCAGCGCTGAGCTGTCGAGATAAGTGGCCTCTTTGAGGTCGACCACGATGGATTCGGGTTTGTGTGGGAGCCGCTCGTACGACTCGCGAAATTCCTGATGGCGACCGAAATCGAACCGGCCTTTGACGGCGATCGTGAGCTTTTTCTGGTCTGGAGAGACTTCTGTAACGACTGACATTGACTGGCTTCCTTGTCATTGACGAACCTGTACAAGGTGTAGCACCTGGATAGGGTTGGGGCAAGGCGCAACGGTGGAACAAGTGTGGGAGCGAGCCTGCTCGCGAAGGCATTCTGGCAGTTGACTACAGGCTTGACTGACACGGCGCTGTCGCGAGCAGGCTCGCTCCCACAGGGTTTGGCGGTGTGGTTTAGAAGGCATCACGCCGTGGCAAGCGCTGCGACAGTTCATCCAGCAGCTTCTGCTCGCGCTTGTCTTCCAGGCGTTGCGCCTCGTCGCGATAGCGCTGCACCAGTTTGCGCAAACCCTCGACGCGGGCAAACGCCTGCTGCCATTCCTCACGCGCCTTGTCGAGCTTGTTCTGATGCCAGACCAGGCTCTGCCGTTGCTGGTCGACGGCGGTGTCGAGTTGCGCCAGAAAACCCTGAAAACCCAGCAGCCATTGCCCGGTCACGCCGGTGCTGCCGCGCACGATCCATTGCTGCGAGTAATCCAGACGAAAGGCATTGAGGTCGGCCAGTTTGCTTTCGGCAACTTTGACCTGGCCCTGAAAGTAGGCGAGGCGCTGCACGGCGGCTTTCTCGGCCTTTTCGGCCATGTCCACCACCGGTGCCAGGCGCGCGGCGCGGCTGACGGCCATGGCCGGTTATCCGCCCGCCGCAGGGGCGAACAGGGTTTCCAGATAGGCCTGGCTCTCACCCAGATTGATTTTGTCGTTGAGGCCTTGGCGCTGATACCTGACCAATTGTGGTTGCAGGGAAATCGCCAGATCGGTCTCGCGATCGCCACCGGCCACGTAGGCACCGACGCTGATCAAATCACGGCTCTGTTGATAGCGCGACCAAAGCTGCTTGAAATACTGCGCGCGCTGCATGTGATCCGGCGAAACCACCGCCGGCATCACCCGGCTGATCGACGCTTCGATGTCGATCGCCGGATAGTGGCCTTCCTCGGCCAGACGCCGCGACAGGACGATGTGGCCGTCGAGCACGCCCCGCGCCGAGTCGGCAATCGGGTCCTGCTGGTCATCGCCTTCGGACAGAACGGTGTAGAACGCCGTGATCGAACCGCCGCCCTTCTCCGCGTTACCGGCACGCTCCACCAGTTTCGGCAGTTTGGCGAACACCGAGGGCGGATAGCCCTTGGTTGCTGGCGGTTCGCCGATGGCCAGAGCGATTTCCCGCTGGGCCTGGGCGAAACGGGTCAGCGAGTCCATCAGCAGCAGAACGTTCTTGCCCTTGTCGCGGAAATACTCGGCGATGCGCGTGCAATACATTGCCGCGCGCATACGCATCAGCGGTGCGTCGTCCGCTGGTGAGGCGACCACTACCGAACGTTTGAGGCCTTCTTCACCGAGAATGTGTTCGATGAATTCTTTAACTTCGCGACCACGCTCACCGATCAGGCCGACGACGATGATGTCGGCCTCGGTGAAGCGGGTCATCATGCCCAACAGCACCGATTTACCGACACCGGTACCGGCGAACAGACCCAGACGCTGGCCACGGCCGACCGTCAGCAAACCGTTGATGCAACGGATGCCGACGTCCAGCGGTACGCTGATCGGATCACGGTTGAGCGGGTTGATTGTCGGGCCATCCATCGGCACCCAGTCTTCGGCTTTCATGCCGCCCTTGCCGTCCAGCGCGCGACCGGCGCCGTCGAGGACACGGCCGAGCATGCTCATGCCCATCGGTAAACGACCGGTATCGGCCAGCGGCACCACGCGGGCGCCCGGGGCAATCCCGGCGACGCTGCCGACCGGCATCAGAAAGACTTTGCTGCCGGAAAAACCCATGACTTCCGCTTCCACCTGGGACGGGTGATAGCTGTCGTCATTGATAACCATGCAGCGGGTGCCCATGGCGGCGCGCAAGCCTTCGGCTTCGAGGGTCAGGCCGACCATGCGCAGCAGCCGACCTTCAAGGATCGGCGCGCCGGCAATCTCGGTGGCCTCGGCGTAGGTGCTCAGGCGCTTGGCGAAGCTGGTGCGTTCAAGGCGCATCGCTGGCGTCCGCGCGCGGCTCGTCAGAGTCGACAGCCACTGGGGTGTCTTCGGGGATTTCCAGGCTCAAGTCCGGCGTTGCCGGGTGTAGGGCTTGCTCGTGCAACTGGTCGAACAGTTTGGCCATGACCTGGGTCACCCGCGATTCGACGCTGGCGTCGATGCGGCTGTGCTCGGTTTCAACCCGGCAGCCGCCGGGCAACAGCGACTCGTCTTCAACAATGCGCCAGGTTTCTTCGTGGCGTTCGCGCAGGGCTTTGACCTGGGCGAAATCCTGCGGATTGACGTACAGGCGCACGTTTTCCACGCCCAGCGGCAATAGCTTGAGGGCATCGCGCATGACGTGTTCGATCTGCGACGAATCGATGGCCAGTTCGCGCTTGATCACCTGCTTGGTGATGTGCTGCACGAGGTCGACCAGCGACTTTTCAATCTGCGTATCCTGCTCGGCGATCGGTTCGAACAGGTTGGCCATCAACAGCTCGAGGCTGGCGATTTTCGCCGCCAGCGCTGTTTCGGCTTCCTGACGCACCTTCAGCGTGGTGCTGTGAAAACCTTCTTTTTCGCCAATGGCGAAGCCCTCGTTGTAAGCCTCCTGACGGATGCTTTCGAGTTCCTCCAGGGTCAGTGGCTGGACTTCTTCCAGCGGCACTTCTTCCATTTCCGGCGGTTCGGGCTCCGGCTCAGGCTCGGGTTCCGGTTTCGGCGGGTCGAAGCTGGGCAGCGCCCAGGACTCGAAACCACGAACATCGCGGGCTCGGATCAGATCCGTCACAGACTCGTCAGGCTTATCCATGGGCTTAGATCATTTCCTCGCCGCCCTTGCCACCGAGCACGATCTCGCCGGCTTCGGCCATACGACGGGCAATAGTGAGGATTTCCTTCTGTGCGGTTTCGACGTCGCTGACGCGCACCGGGCCTTTCGCCTCGAGGTCGTCGCGCAACAGTTCGGCAGCACGCTTGGACATGTTCTTGAAGATCTTTTCCTTGACGCCTTCGTCCGAACCCTTGAGGGCCAGTACCAGCACGTCCGAAGACACTTCGCGCAACAGCGCCTGAATGCCACGGTCGTCGACGTCGGCAAGGTTGTTGAACACGAACATGAGGTCTTCGATCTGACCGGACAGGTCTTCGTCGACTTCGCGGATCGAGTCCATGAGCTGGCCTTCGATCGAGCTGTCGAGGAAGTTCATGATGTCGGCCGCACGCTTGATGCCACCCAGGGTGGTGCGCGAGGCGTTCGAGTTGCCGGAGAACTGTTTCTCGAGAATCTGGTTGAGTTCTTTCAAGGCGGCCGGTTGCACGGTGTTCAACGACGAGACGCGCAGGATGATGTCCAGACGCACTTTATGGTCGAAGTTGCCGAGCACTTCACCGGCCTGATCCGGGTCGAGGTACGCGACCACGATTGCCTGGATCTGCGGGTGTTCGTAACGGATCACGTCAGCGACTGCGCGCGGCTCCATCCATTTCAGGCTGTCGAGGCCGCTGGTGTTGCCACCGAGCAGGATGCGGTCGATCAGGCCGTTGGCCTTGTCTTCGCCCAAGGCCTGGGTGAGCATCTTGCGTACGTAGTCGTCGGATCCGACGCCAAGGCTGGTCTGATCGCCGACGATGTCGACGAACTCGCTCATCACCTGCTCGACCTGTTCGCGATGGACGTTGCCCATCTGCGCCATGGCCACGCCGACGCGCTGAACCTCTTTGGGTCCCATGTGGCGCAGCACTTGCGCAGCATCGGTCGAACCCAGGGACAGCAGCAGAATCGCGGCTTTGTCGACCTTGGTCAGTTTGACGGTGGCGGCTCGGTTATCACTCATCTGCGTTAATCCACTCTTTCACGACCTGAGCCACGCGACCCGGGTCTTCAGCTACCAGACTCTTGATTGCATTCAGCTGCGCGTCATAACCCTCGCTCGGGCTCGGCAACAGAATGCTCTGCGGACCACCGAGGCTCACGCGGTCGTTGGCCAGTTCGCCGTCCAGGCCGCCCATGCCACCAAGTTCCACGTCGCTGCCCAGACCGGCCAGCTCCTTGCCTTTGCCACCGCCGGTGATGTTGTTGAGCACCGGACGCAGCACACCAAACACCAGTACGAGGATGAACAGCACACCCAGCACTTGTTTGACGATGTCCCAGAACCATGGCTGGGAGTAGAACGGAATATCTGCAATCACCTCGCCACGCTCGGCGGAGAACGGCATGTTGATCACGCTGACGCTGTCGCCACGGCTGGCGTCGAAACCGACGGCGTCCTGCACCAGACGGGTGAAGCGCGCCAATTCGTCGGCGCTCCACGGCGCACGGCTGGTTTCGCCGTTGGCCGGGTTGATCTTGACCTGATCGTCGACCACCACCGAAACCGACAGGCGATTGAGACGGCCCTGCTGCTGCTTGGTGTGGCTGATCGAACGGTCGAGTTCGAAGTTCTTGGTCGATTGTTGACGCTTGTCCGCCGGGTACGGCGCGAGCATCGGCTGGCCGGTGGCCGGGTCCATGATCTGCTGACCGTTGGCGTCAACCAGTGGCTGACCCGGCTGGATCATCCCGGCCGGTGCGGCGGTGCCACCGGTGGTCTGCGGCGCCGAGGCAGGCGCCGGTGGCTGGTTGCTCAGGGCACCCGGCACACCTTGCGGACCATTGCTGGCGGTGCGTTGTTCGTTGACCGACTGCTCGCTGCGCAACGCCGGTTGGTCCGGGTTGAATTGCTCGGCAGTCGATTCGACGGCACTGAAATCGACGTCGGCCGAAACTTCAGCCTTGTAGCGATCGTTGCCCAGTACCGGTTGCAGAATGTTGTGCACGCGCTGGGTGAGCATGCTTTCCATGCGGCGGCTGTAATCGAACTGCTTGCCGGCCATGGTCATTTCCGAGTTCTCCGCCTGATCGGAGAGCAGGTTGCCCTTCTGATCGACGACGGTGATCTGCGATTTGCTCAACTCGGGCACGGAAGTCGCCACCAGGTTGATGATCGCCACCACCTGACCCGGCTCCAGCGAACGCCCGCTGTACAGCTCGACCAGTACCGAAGCGCTTGGCTTGCGCTCGTCACGGACAAACACAGAACTCTTCGGAATCGCCAGGTGCACGCGGGCACCCTTGACGTTGTTCAGGCTGGAGATGGTCCGCGCCAGTTCGCCTTCGAGGCCGCGACGATAACGGGTCGCTTCCATGAACTGGCTGGTGCCCAGACCCTGTTCCTTGTCGAGGATTTCGAAACCGATGTTGCCGTCGCTGGGAGTGACACCAGCGGCAGCGAGTTTCATCCGCGCACGGGACAGGTCGTCGGCCTTGACCAGCAAGGCGCCGGAATTGGGTTCTACGTTGTAAGGGATGTCAGCGGCGGCCAGGGTTTCCATGACCTGCTTGGCGTCCATGCCGGCAAGGCTGCCGTACAGTGGACGGTAATCCGGCTGCTGCGACCACAGCACCACGGCAAAGCCAATCGCCACGCTCGCAGCCAGACCGACCAACAGGCCGACCTGACGCAGCACGGTCATCTGGGAAAGGTTTTCCAGAAAGGACAGGCCGAACAGCGGCGGTTTGCCGTCGATCGGGGTGGCCTTGGCCGGAACGTTATCAGCGACTGCTTCTGCCATGACTTATTTCGCCCTTAAACCGGCATCTGCATGATGTCTTGGTAAGCCTGGACCAGCTTGTTGCGCACCTGGGTCAGAGCCTGGAACGACACGCTGGCTTTTTGCGACGCAATCATGACGTCAGTCAGGTCGACACCGCTCTTGCCGATCTCGAACGCGTTGGCCAGTTGAGTCGACGCCTGCTGGGTATCGCTGACTTTATTGATCGCCTGACCGAGCATGTCGGAAAAGCTGCTGCCCGCGATTTCAGGGACAGCGGCAGTCGATTTACGCGCAGACATGGCATCCACTTTCATGGCCTGCATGTCCATCATCAACCGATTAAATTCAATACCTTGGCTCATGGTCTACTCTCTTGGGCGGCCCGCAATTTTTTGACACTCACTCGGCGGGTACACAGGTATTAGCAACAAGGGTGCCAGCTAGTGGGCACCCTTCTGAGAAAAGCATCTGGAATGTTTTGCAGCATCAATCAGGTGGCGAACAGATAGCCTTCGACGTCCATCCCGGCGTCGCGCATTTGCGCCAGTTTGTAGCGCAGAGTCCGCGGGCTGATGCCGAGCTTTTCGGCAGCTTCCTTGCGCCGGCCACGCTCGGCGCGCAGGGTGTCGATGATCATCTGAAACTCCCGGCGGCGCAGGTCATCGCCCAGGGCGCCGGAGGAGTCCGCCTCGATTTCCACCTCGCGAATCACCGGTGCCGCGATCGGAAGCGGCGCAAATGTCACCGCACCGCTCAGGCAAAAATCCTGCGGCTGAATCAAGCCGCCCTGCTGCAGGATCAGCGCGCGCTGAATAGCGTTGTCCAGTTCTCGTACATTGCCCGGCCACGGGTACGCGGTCAGACATGCTTGAGCTTCGGGGGACAGCTTCGCTGCTGCGTGCTTCATTTTATTGACGTGTTTGGCCAACAACTTTTCCGCCAGCGGCAGGATATCGGCAGTGCGTTCGCGAAGTGGACGCCAGGCCAGAGGGAAAACCGACAAGCGGTAGAACAGGTCTTCGCGGAAACGCCCCGCGGCCACTTCGCCGGCCAGATCGCGGTTGGTCGTGGCGACCACGCGAATATCCAGACTGATCGGCTTGCGCGCGCCCACTCGCTCCACTTCACGCTCTTGCAGAACGCGCAGCAGCTTCGCTTGCAGGCTCAAGGGCATTTCGGAAATTTCGTCGAGCAGAATGGTGCCGCCGTCCGCCTGCTCGAACTTGCCGGCCTGCGAAGCGATGGCGCCGGTGAACGAACCCTTCTCATGACCGAACAATGTCGCTTCGAGCATGTTGTCGGGGATCGCCGCGCAGTTGATTGCGATAAACGGCTGGCTCGCCCGTCGCGATTGCTGGTGAATGTAGCGCGCCAGCACTTCTTTACCGGTACCGGACTCGCCGGAGATCAACACAGTCGAATCACTGCGCGCGACCCGTGCCGCCAGCTCAAGCAACTGCGCACTGGCCGGTTCAACGGCGACCGGACCGTCCGCTTCGCCCGCGTCAATGCTGCCCAGCGCATGGCGCGCCACCAGATCGAGCAGCGCTTTGGGTTCGAACGGCTTGACCAGATAATCCGCCGCCCCTTGGCGCATCGCATCGACCGCACGCTCGACGGCGCCGTGGGCGGTCATCAGCAGCACCGGCAAGTGCGGCTGGCGCGCGCGCAGCAACGCGAGCAATTGGTGGCCGTCCATGCCCGGCATGTTGACGTCGCTGACCACCAGGCTGAAGGCTTGCTGCGCGACCGCCGTCAGTGCTTCTTCGGCGCTGCCGACGGCGTGATAGTCGTGGCCGGCGAGCAACAGCGTATCGGCCAGCGCTTCGCGCAACGAACGGTCATCCTCGACCAGCAACACCTTGATGCCCATGACGTTTATTCAACTCCCTGTGCAGCGGAAAACAGTGGCAGGCTGACCTGCGCGCAGGTGCCGCGCCCGACTCGCGAGCGCAGGGTCAATTCTCCCTGATGCGCACGGGCCACCGCTTTGACCACGGTCAGGCCGAGGCCGGTGCCGGTGACTTTGGTAGTAAAAAAAGGCTCGCCGAGGCGCGCCAAAACTGTCGGCTCAATGCCGCTGCCGCTGTCGCTGACACACAGACGCAGGGTGTTGCCTCTGGTGTAGCAATGCACTTTCAGGCGCGCTTCGCCGGCGCTGGCCTGAATGGCGTTTTCAATCAGATTCAGTAATGCCCCGACCAGTGTGTCGCGGTTGCACAGCAGCTCACCGGCATGGCTGTCGCACTGCCAGCGAATTGGCAGATCCTGCACATGGGTCAGCGCCGCTGCCTGCAGCGATTGCATCAAGGCATTGGGCGTAATGCGGTCGGTCAGCGGCAATTCACCGCGAGCGAACACCAGCATGTCGCGCACTTGATGTTCGAGTTCGTGCAGACGCTCTTTCAGGCGCCCCGCAAAGCGTTGCTGGGTTTCCACCGGCAATTGCTGTTCAGTCAAATGACTGGCGTAGAGCAAAGCGGCGGACAGCGGCGTGCGAATCTGGTGGGCCAGAGACGCAACCATGCGCCCCAGCGACGACAAACGCTCATGCCGTGCCAGTTGATCCTGAAGATGCCGGGTTTCGGTCAAGTCGTTGAGCAGCACCAACTGCCCCGGCTCGGCATCCAGCGAGCGGGTGGAAATCGACAGACGTCGACCGTTTTTCAAGGAGATTTCATGACCGTCGTCTTCACGGGGAGCGAAGCAGCGTGCGATCACATGGCGCCAGAGTTCGCCTTCGAGTGGCGAGCCGAGCAGATCGATGGCGGCCGGGTTGGCTTCGCGCACCAGACCGTGGCCGTCGATGACGATGACGCCGCCGGGCAACAGGTCGAGAAGGTTTTGCAGGCGATTGGCCAGGCGTTCTTTTTCCGCCAGTTCCTGCATGCGCTGGGCGCTGACCACGGCCAGCTCACCCTTGAGTTCGGTGACCCGCGCTTCGAGCAGGCTGTAGGAGTCGGTCAGCTGGCTCGACATCTGGTTGAACAGCTGAAAGGCCTGCTCAAGCCCCTGACGACTTGCCTGCTCTACGGACGAGGGTTGCCCCACGATATTGGAGGCAGAAGAGATCTGGGCGGCTTGGGGCATTGGGCTCTCTCGCTTGGCTGACCGTCAGTGAAACGGAACGTTGCGAGGGCTATAGCAATACCCGTGCCTAAAAAAAACCGCTTATAAATGAAGAGCTTGAAAAACAGGCGTCAATCATCCGCCTGTTCGTCTCCTCCAGCCCG
Organism: Pseudomonas sp. RG1; assembly: GCF_025910115.1. Taxonomy (NCBI): domain Bacteria; kingdom Pseudomonadati; phylum Pseudomonadota; class Gammaproteobacteria; order Pseudomonadales; family Pseudomonadaceae; genus Pseudomonas; species Pseudomonas sp. RG1. The sequence continues at coordinate 48,830 of NZ_JAPCIK010000014.1, read as the reverse complement.
GCTCATGCCGTACTTGCGCATCTTCTCGACCAGGGTGGTGCGACGGATGCGCAGACGTTCAGCGGCCCGTGCCACGATGCCATTGGCATCGTCCAGCGCTTGCTGAATCAGGCCTTGCTCCAGACCACCGAGGTAGTCCTTGAGATCGAGGCCTTCCGGCGGCAGCAGTGCACTGGCGCTGAAATCCGGCGTATGGCCGTTGATCGCCACGCGCTCTTCCAGATCGCTGCGCAGGCTGTCGACCATCTGCTCGTCTTCGTCGTCGACGTAGCGGAATTTCTTCGGCAACTCGACCACGCCGATCACGCCGTACGGGTGCATGATCGCCATGCGCTCGACCAGGTTGGCCAGCTCGCGGACGTTGCCCGGCCAGCCGTGACGGCACAGCGACATGATCGCCGCCGAGTTGAAACGGATCGAACCGCGCTTCTCGTGCTCCATGCGCGAGATCAGTTCGTTCATCAGCAGCGGGATGTCTTCGACGCGCTCACGCAGTGGCGCCATCTCGATCGGGAACACGTTCAGGCGATAGTAGAGGTCTTCGCGGAACGAGCCGATCTCGATCATGCTTTCGAGATTCTTGTGCGTTGCGGCAATGATGCGCACGTCGACGCTCTGGGTCTTGTTGCTGCCCACGCGTTCGAAGGTGCGCTCTTGCAATACGCGCAGCAGCTTGACCTGCATCGGCAGCGGCATATCGCCGATTTCGTCGAGGAACAGCGTGCCGCCGTTGGCCAGTTCAAAGCGCCCGGCACGGCTGGTGATCGCGCCAGTGAAAGCGCCCTTCTCGTGGCCGAACAGTTCGCTTTCGAGCAGCTCTGCAGGGATCGCCCCGCAGTTGACTGGTACAAACGGCGCGTCGCGGCGTTTGGAGTGATAGTGCAGGTTGCGCGCGACCACTTCCTTGCCGGTGCCGGACTCGCCGAGGATCAGCACGCTGGCGTCGGTGTCGGCCACTTGCTGCATCATCTGCCGGACGTGCTGAATCGCACGGCTGGTGCCGACGAGGCTGCGGAACAGATTGGGTTCGCGATGACGGCCGCGTTCGCGGGCCTGGTCGTACATTTCGCGATAGACCTGGGCGCGGTGCAGCGAATCGAGCAATTTGCTGTAGCTGGGCGGCATTTCCAGGGTCGACAGCACGCGGCGACGCTGGTCTTCAGGCAGGTCAACGGAAGAATTATCGCCCATTAACAAAACCGGAAGGAACTCATCCCAGGTTGCGAGTGTCTTTAGCAAGCCCAAAAGCGCGCCAGGAGCATTGACGGTCCCGATCAGTACGCAAATGACTTCACGACTAGACGACAAAGAGCCGACAGCCTGCTGCCAGTCATGGCTGCCGCAGGGTAAATTTTCTTCGCCAAGAAAATTCAGAATCACCGCCAGGTCGCGGCGGCGGACGCTATCGTCATCGATCAGCAGAATTTTGGTTTCACGCCACATGCAATAGCAACTTCCCTAGTCAACTCAATGCCCGAAAAATAAGGCAAGCGAGACGCTTGCAGGACACCATGTGCCTGTAGACGCCCTAAACCTGATAATAGCCACTAGTTAAGTCAAAAAACCGTGCACAGTCAAATTTATGGCGCACATCTCTGGTTTAACTGACGGTTAATCAACCAAACAGATGGTAAACCTTTGCAGCCTTTTGCGCTTGGGTGATCTGCGACATCTCGTTGGCTATCGCCTGCCGCTCGCCCATTGCCACCTCGAGAAGCTCTTTGTAGACAAATAGCAGCTCTTCAAGGTTATCGCGCAGCGCAACTTCGTCCAGCGAAGCTTCCGCCATGACGTCTTCCATGCAGGAACGGCAAGCCAGATCCAACTCGCCAATGGCTTCCCAGTTTCGCTCGGCCAATGCTCCGACCAACGCTTCACGGGTATCGGCTATTCGCTGCAATACAAGACTCATGGTGATCTCCTTCAGAACTGCGGAGCCGGCACAGGCGCGATGGCGTCCCAGCCTTCTTTTACCGTTGTCAGCAGACCGGCCACTTCATCAAGGACACGCGGATCACTGCTGATGTTGGCCTCGGCGAGGCGCTTCATCATGTAGATGTACAGGCCATCCAGATCGGCCAGTGCCTCGGCGTTGTTCTCAAGGTCGAGACCTTCACGCAGGCCACTGACAATGCCGATGGCCTTGCTGATCGCAGTGCATTTGGCGGGGATGTCCTTGCGCTCAATGGCGCCCTTGGCCTGAGCAATACGGGCCAGTCCACCTTCCATCAACATTTGCACCAGGCGGTGCGGGCTCGCTTCGGACGTCTGCGCATGGGCGCCGACTTTCTGGTACTGCCGAAGGGCTAACATCGGGTTCATGTTCTACCTCATTGCCACGTTGACTCGTATAACCAGTGTATCGCCAACCGGTCCGAAAACTTTAGATCAAAAGACAAAAACCCGGCGCACGCCGATAAAGCGTAGCCGGGTTTTTGTCGTTACTGACTGTTACTTCGCGGACTGCTGAGCGTTCAGCGAGCTGAAGAACGACGTGATGTTGCTCGCCGTTGCCTTCATCTGCCCTACCAGCAAGTCCATGGCGTTGTACTTGGCGGTCAACGTCTTGGTCAGGTTGGCGACACGCAAATCCAGCGCCAGCTGCTGGTTGGTTAGATTGCGCGTGTTGTTGTTCAGAATGGTCAGACGCTGATCGAGCAAACCGCTGGTAACCTTGCTACCCGCTGGAGCTTTGAGGTACGGATCAACCGCCGCCTTCATGCGCGCCAACAGACCGTTGGTATCGTCGGTCCCGGTGAACAGTTGCTGAACCTGGCCAGTCATGCCCGGCTGATCCATGGTTTTGTTGAACGCAGCGGTATCAAACGTCAGGTTACCGGTGTTGCGGTCGGTCATCACACCCAACTGCGACAACACCGCCAGCGGTCCGCCAGCGCCCACTGCCGTCAACTGCTCACGGATATCGGCAATCAACGAACGTGGCAGCGAGTCACCGGTGAAGGCTGCCTGCACAGTCAGTTTGCCGTCTGCGTCCGGCGTCGCCTTGGACAGCGTGTCAACGGTATTCTTTAGCGCATTGTAAGCGTCGACAAACGTCTGAATCGAAGTCTGCAACCCCTTGGTATTGGCATCGACGCTGATGACGGTCGGCGTGCCATTTAGCGGCGTTGCCGTGGTCAGATTCAAGGTCAGGCCACTGATCGCGCCGCTTACCGTGTTGCTCTTGCTGGTTACCGTCAGACCGTCGATGGTCAGCTCGGCATTTTGCGCAACGCCGTTGACCGCGCCCGAAGCACCGGCGGCCGGGCTGGTACCCATCAGCTGGGTACCATCGATTTCCAGACCGGCAATACCGCTAACGGTCAGATCGGAACCTGCGCCGGTCTTGCTTGAGCTGATAACGAGGCGCGAGGAACCGGAGCTGTCGGTGACGATGTTGGCGGAAATGCCGTTGGCGCCCTGAGCCTTGTTGATGGCGTCACGGGTGGTCTGCAAGGTGGCATTGGCGGGGATGTCGACGTTGTAATCAGTGCCATTCTGACTGATTTTCAGGGTACCACTCGGAATGGCACTGGCGGCGCCGCCGGCAAAGGAAGCACTGGCGATTTTCGAGCCCGTGGCCAGCTTGTTCACCACCACATTGTATTTGCCCGCAACCGCGGTGCTATCGGAGGTGGCACTGAGAATATCGGTATTGCCCGACGTCGCCGCAAAGCCGGCAAACGCAGGGTTGGTCTTGCTGCTCAGGTTGGTCATCGCCGTCTGGAATGCGGTCAGCGCACTCTTCAACGAACCGACACCGGAGATCTTCAGGCTATTGGTCTTGGTAGCAGTATCGATCTGCGTCTGCTTGGCAGACTTGTCGGCGTTGACCAGCGCGGTCACGATCGCGCCGATGTCCAGGCCGGAACCCAGTCCGGAACCCGGTAGAATTGGACTTGCCATGTGCATCTCCCTTCAGATTGTTGCCATTCTTTTGACCGTTACACGCGTCCTGAGAATGGGCAAACACTATTCATGCCAGCTATCAGACTTTGGCGTCGAACAACACGTGGCTTGCATTGGCCAGGCTGTCTGCGAGCTTAAGGGCTTCGGCGGAGGGAATCTGTCGAACGACCTCACCCGTCTCGCTTGCGATCACCTTGACGATGACCTTGCCGGAATGCTCGTCGATCGAGAACTCCAGATTACGCTTGATCGACTGTACGAACTTTTCTATCTCTTGCACCGCCAGTTTCAACTTGGCGTCGTCCGTATCCTGTCTCTTGGCAGCGACCGGCGCTTCAGTCTTGGCAACTTCAGGCGTTGCTGACGGCTTGTCAGCGACCGGCGTTACTGGCTTGGGAGCCGGATAAGACACGTTAAGCTTTACGCTCATGTCCATGCCCATCACCTCTTAACGTAAAAAAGCGAGAGAGCACGACAAGCGCACTCCCCCGCTTAAACTCATTCCGAAATTACTGAAGCAGCTTCAGTACAGCGGAAGGCAGTTGGTTGGCTTGAGCCAGTACGGAGGTCGAAGCTTGCTGCAGAGTCTGCTGCTTGGTCAGGTTAGCAGTTTCTGCGGCGAAGTCGGTGTCCTGTACACGACCCTGAGCAGCGGTGGTGTTTTCAGTGATGTTCTGCAGGTTGGAGATGGTGCTGGTCAGACGGTTTTGCGAAGCACCCAGGCTGGCACGGGTTGCACCGATTGCAGCGATAGCGGCGTCGATTGCAGTGATCGCGTTGTCGATGTTCTGCGAAGCAGAACCAGCACCAGTACCCGAAGTACCGGTCAGAACTACAGTACCGCTACCTACCGACAGGCTGACGGCGTCGAACTTGGAGCTCAGTACCAGGTCGATGTGGTTAGCCGAACCGGTGTTTGCGCCAACTTGCAGGGTCACAGTACCAGCCGAACCGTCCAGCAGGTTTTTGCCGTTCAGGTTGGTAGCAGCCGAGATACGGGTGATTTCGTCAGACATCTGAGCGAATTCAGCGTTGGTAGCGGTCTGGTCAGCGGTGCCGTTGGTACCGTTACGAGCTTTAACAGCCAGTTCACGCATACGCTGCAGGATGTCGGTCGAAGCTTGCAGAGCGCCTTCAGCGGTCTGGGCAACGGAGATACCGTCGTTGGCGTTCTGGATGGCCTGGGTGTTACCGCGGATCTGCGAGGACATACGGTTGGAGATCTGCAGGCCAGCGGCGTCGTCTTTGGCGCTGTTGATTTTCAGGCCGGAAGACAGGCGCTGCATCGAGGTGGACAGAGCGTCGGAAGCGCGGTTCAGGTTTTTCTGAACGTTCAACGATGTGGTGTTGGTGTTTACTGTTAAAGCCATGACGAATTCCTCGTTGGTTGGGTACTGCGGCTTCCGGCCCTGGCAACCGCCGGGTATGGCCTAGAGAACCTTCGTAATAGTTATCGTCGGGATTGCAGGTTGCTTGAGGGCTTTTTGAAAAAATTTTGCCATCACCACGCCACCCCCAAGAAAACAAAGACTTAGCAGCACATCCAGCGCGAAAAAATGACGTCATAAAACCGCCTGTAACGCAAAGCCGCGGGCCAGCGCTGCGCAGCGGTTCAGCGCCTGGCACTTTCCAGCAATTCGACCAGTTCGTATTCCATATAGTCAGCCAGGCCCAACCAGTCCTGGCGCTCCTGACAGTCGAGCATTTGCGTGAGCACCTGTGCCCACGCCTGCTGGATATCCACCGAGGCGGACGCCAGACATTGCTGGGCCTGTTCGAATACATCGACCATCGTCAGTGCCGCCTCAACGTCACGCCCAAGGCGAAACAACGCCGCACACTGACGACACTGATCCTGACACTGACCCAGCGCACTCATTGCACGAACTCCGGATTGAAAGCGGTCCCGGCAATCAATGCACCGGCGCGGCTGCTGTTGAGAAATTCGACCTTTGGATGCGCAGCGATATAACGCTCGAGCACACACAGATAACCGCGAAAGTTCAGCTGAGTGCTGACGCGCTGACCGTGGCCATCGCGCACCCAGTGCCGCGCCTGGGCCAGCGGCGGGCCCAGATCGCCGTCGTCCCAACCGGCGTGGGTCTTGTTCATCGGGAAAGCGAAGTCAGCGCCAAACAGAGTGATTCGCTCGGAGCCCATCTTCACCGCGAGATCCACCGCCGGATGGATCACGCTGCCGCCGACGTGCAGCTCACCGCGTGGATACTGTTCTCGCAGGTCGCTGTAGATCGGGCTGGCCGAATAGCCGCCATAACGCTTGCCCTTCCATGCCTTCAATACTTGCGGATCGCTCATCGGCAGGTACACCAGGGTAATGCCGTCAGACGTCTCGCACGGCAGATGCCGAAAGCCGATGAGCTGATCGATACTCACCACCAGATCAGGCACGATGCCATGTTCGCGCAACGGCCGATAGGCTGTATCAACGCAGATGAACAACGGCCGCTCGGCAAGCTGACGGATCGCCGCCAGACGTTCGAAATGCTGCTCCAGTGTCGGCCCGGTGGCGATCACGTAGATTTCACGTCCAGCGCAACTGCCGACCAGCTGCGCGACATCGTCATCGCCAAGCAACACCGGCAGACATTCCTGCAAGCGTTGCTGGATTTCTGGCGACTGCGGATCGAAATCGCGATTGTTGAACGTCAGGTGCACTTCATTGATCAGCCGGTCGCGGACCTTTGCATTGAAGTCATCGGCCAGCAGCATCTCGGCCGGCAAGGCAAAGAATGGCGTGAAGAAGTCAGGGTGATCACCGGCGTAAAACAGTTCGACCCGAGGATCCTGCAGCCACTGGCGCTGATCGAGCAGTTGCAGTACCAGCGCGAACAGCGCGCCGTTGAGGATGTGCACGTACAGTTTTTCCAGGTCTGCGCGATCGAGCAGCACGCCGGGCAAGTCGCCCAGGCCGGCGCCATAGACATGCAGATGCGGTTTTGCCGGCAGGCTTGCCGCCTGAACCTGCGCCTCGTGCAGACGATCATGGCGACTGGTCAACTGAATGCCGTCAACGCTCAGCGTCGAGCCAAGCCCTTGCACGAGTTCGGCCTGCACGGACGCGCTGTCTTCAGCCATCAATCGCTCGAACAGCGCCGGCCAGCGCCGTTGCAACACCTCGGCATTGGCTTGGAAAAACTCGCTCATGGCGCCTCGCGCTCCTTCTCGGGCAAAAAAATAGCGTTCAAGGTTAACCTTGAACGCTATTTTTGTATCAGTGCTTTTTGCTCGGGCTTACGGGCGATAAATGATCGCCGAGCCCCATGACAGGCCCACGCCAAAACCGCTCAGCGCAACGCGCTGCCAGTCGGAATCAAGCACATGTTTTTCCAGCAGCAGCGGAATGCTCGACGACACGGTGTTGCCGGTTTCGACCATGTCCTTGATGAACTTCTCCGGTTCGCCTTCGAAGCGTCGCGCCACGGCGTCGACAATCGCCGCGCTGCCCTGGTGAATGCAGAATGCGTCGATGTCATCGGCCTTGAGATTGGAATCGTCGAGCAACTCGTGCAGGTGCGCCGGGACTTTCAGCAGAGCGAAGTTGAAGACCTGACGACCGTTCATGAAGAACACGCCGTTGCTGACTTTCAAGTGCGGTGCGCCGGAACCGTCGGTGCCGAACTTGGCCTTGCCCAGCGCCCAGGTCGGGTTTTCGCCCATCCACGTAGCGGTGGCGGCATCGCCAAACAGCATGGTGGTGTTGCGGTCTTCCGGGTCAACGATTTTCGAATATGGGTCAGCAGTAATCAGCAGGCCGTTCTTCAGGCCGGCGGCTTCCATGAAGCCCTTGATCGCGTAGATGCCGTAGACGTAACCGGAGCAGCCCAACGAGATATCGAACGCTGCGACATTGGTCGGCAGGCCGAGTTTGTCCTGGACGATTGCTGCGGTGTGCGGCAGGCCTTCTTCATCACCGTTCTGAGTGACGACAATCAACGCGTCGATCGATTCACGCTTCAGTTCAGGGTTGCTGGCAAACAGCGCATTGGCCGCTTCCACGCACAGATCGGAAGTTTCCTGCTCAGCGTCTTTGCGCGGCAGGAACGCCGAACCGATCTTGCCAAGGATGAACTCTTCATCCTTTTCGAATTTTGCACCTTGTGCGTAATTGTCCACGCCGGCTACAGGAACGTAGCTCGCAATGCTTTTTATGCCAATCATTACGGCTTCCCAATAAAAAACAGCCCAAAACCACCGCTCGCAAGGATTCGAGGGGCGCCGACAAACAGAAAACGGCCGCCACAACGGGCAGCCACGGGAAGCGCAAAGGGCTATCACTGGAACCGCAAAACGGGCCAGGCGCCATCTCCCCGGTCAATACAATACAGTGAAGATGCGCGTTATGACTCGCAGGTCACGCTATTTTGCCGAATCGATGGCAGATTGGCCTATTCGACCAGCGACCAGTCCAGCGGCGTACCGCGCTTGATCGCGGTGCGCGCACGGCGTCCGAGGACGGCTTCGGTGTGCTTGGGCGGCAGACCGAGACCGGGACGAATGGCGCGCAGATTGTCGCCAGTAAAGGCTTCACCGGCGGCCATGTCAGCGGTGACATACAGCGAGCGGCGATAGACCAGCGACTTGCGCTCGGCCTCGGTCGGACCGTACTGAACATGCCCCATGGCCTGCCAGGCACGCTCGGTTTCGACGACCAGACTGGCCAGCTCCGCAGGCTCCAGGGAGAAACTCGCGTCCACGCCACCGGCCGAACGATCAAGGGTGAAGTGTTTCTCCACCACCGTCGCCCCCAGCGCCACCGCTGCCACCGACACGCCAACGCCCATCGAATGATCTGACAGCCCGACCTCGCAACCAAACAACTCACGCAGATGCGGGATCGTGCGCACATTGCTGTTGAGTGGCGTGGCCGGATAAGTGCTGGTGCACTTGAGCAACACCAGATTCTTGCACCCGGCCTCGCGTGCGGCACGCACGGTTTCATCCAGCTCAGCAATACTCGCCATGCCGGTGGAGATGATCAGTGGTTTGCCGGTCGCTGCCACTCGACGGATCAACGGCAGATCGGTGTTTTCAAAACTGGCAATCTTGTACGCTGGCACTTCAAGGCTTTCGAGAAAATCCACCGCGCTGTCATCGAACGGCGTCGAGAACGCGAGCATCCCCAACTCCTTGGCCCGAGCAAAAATCGGCGCGTGCCACTCCCACGGTGTGTGAGCTTTTTCGTAGAGATCGTAGAGCGACGTGCCGGCCCACAGACTGCCCGGATCCTTGATGAAGAATTCACCTTCAGCCAGATCCAGGGTCATGGTTTCGGCGGTGTAGGTTTGCAGCTTCAAGGCATGCGCCCCGGCCTTGGCCGCCGCCTCGACGATTTGCAGAGCGACGTCGAGGGACTGGTTATGGTTGCCGCTCATCTCAGCAATGATGAACGGCGGCGCATCGGCACCGATGGTGTGCTGGCCAATCTTGAAACTAGACATGCGGGTGATCCTTCAAAACACGGCTGAACGCGCAGGTCTCTTGAGTGAACCCGGCGTCGCGAAAAACTTTCAATGAGGACTGATTGGCCGGCATGACCCGGGCAGTGATGCGTGTCAGTTGCGGCCAGTGCGCAGCGACAAACGCTTCGCCACGGCTGAGCACTGCCCTGCCCCAACCGAGGCCGAAACGCCCTTCCAGCAGATAGATCGACACTTCGGCTTCGAACCCGCGCAAGTCGTAACGCAGCACCCCGACCGGGCCGTCGTCCGCCTCGGCGATCAACAGCAACCGTTGCGGATTGCGCAGGGTCGCTGTCAGCCAGTTCAGATGCTGAGTCCAATCGATCACACCGGTTTCCAGCGACCAGCGCCGTACCGCTTCAGCATTGCGCCCATCGAACAGCAACTGCGCATCGTCCAGCGTCGCCGGGCGCAGTTTCAGCACCGCGCCGGCCAGCGCCGCCGCGACGCGTGCGGCACCGCGCCCGTCGACCAGTTGCCGCGAGCGCTCGGCGAGGCTGCGGCGTAGAAAATGATTGTTCACGACGAAGCCGACCGCATCACGCAACTGCTCGACGCTGACCTGCTCGCGAGCACCCATGAACACATGCACACCGGCAGCGGCCATGACTTCGCCGTTGGCCTGTTGATTGTTTGCCACTGCGATGCATATGGTCGGCAAGCCCAACGCCGCGCGCTCCCAACTGGTGCCACCGCCAGCGCCGATAAACAGGTCGGCGTCAGTCATGCGCTGATGGAAATCACTGACGAAACTGTGCAGGCGCCAGTTCGGTCGCGTCTCGGCCAACGCTTGCATCTGCGTCCACGCCGGGTTGTCGGCGCCAGCGACGAAATCCACCTGCAACTCAGTGAAATCAGCCAGCGCCAGCATCGCGTGATGAGTCTGCCTCGCCGCGTCGAAACCGCCGAAATTCACCAGCACGCGTTGGGCCTTCGGTTTGATCTCGATGGCCTCGCAGTTGAATTCTTCGCGCAGCATGGCGTAGCGCGGGCCGAGCAAGGTGCGACAGCCTGGCGGCAGCAGCGGCGCGTAGTTTTCACTCAAGCCAGAGAGGTTCTGATTGAGAAGCAGATCGACGCTGTAGCGCCGCGTGGCAAGATCATCCACGGCGGCGATTCGATGCGCCCAGCGCCGGGCGGCAGTTTGCCAGTGATGATCGAGGCCGTAATGGTCAACGATGATCCAGTCGAACGGTGCCTTCCCGTCCAGCAGCAGGCCCAGTGCATCAATGTCGAACTGCCACGGCAACATCGATTCGATGGCCTGCAGCGGGTCTTCATCACGATAGCGCTCGGGCAGCGCGAAGGTCTCGAAGCCTTCGGCATTCAAGGTATCCAGTCGATGCCCGGGCAAACGCCGACAGGCAAATGCGACATGACTGCCCTGCTGTTTCAGCACCCGCGCCAGCGTCAGGCAACGGGCGATGTGGCCGCTGCCAATGGTTGGCGAGGCGTCGGCGCGGATCAGCACCCTCATCGCAGTTCTCCGCCGGCCTTGAGCGCGGCGTACAGGTATTCGGCGCGTTTCCAGTCCTCGGGGGTGTCGATGTCCTGGACCAGATGACGCGGCAGGATCACCGGCAGGCTGGTTGGCGAGAACAGCGTCTCGCCGCGCAACCACGCTTCGCTGCGGCCCCAGTAAAATTGCCCGGCATCCTGAAACGCTTCGGGCAGATCCTGCGAACGGGTGGTGCGATATTCCGGATAAAGCGACATCAAGGCGCCCTCCTCGTCGAGGGTCAGTGCGCGCTGCACCGGGAAACCGAAGCCGCACACCGAAAAGGCAAACGACTTGTGCGGATGCTGCTTGAGCAAATCCAGACCCTGACGCAGATAACGCGCCTGCAACAACGGCGCGGTCGAGTACACGCAGCAGGCGTAATCGAACGTCGGCAATTGCTGCAAGGCATGCACGATCACCGCAGCGGTACCGGTGAAATCATCGGCCAGATCGGCCGGTCGCATGAACGGCACTTCAGCGCCATGTGCTAGTGCGACGTCGGCGATTTCGTCATCGTCGGTGCTGACCACAACGCTCTCGAACAGCCCTGACTCCAGCGCCGTGCGAATCGAGCGGACGATCATCGGTACGCCGTCGAACGGTTTGAGACTCTTGCGCGGGATGCGCTTGCTGCCACCACGGGCGGGGATGATCGCGACGCAGCTCACGGTGCCTTACTCCTCCAGTAGCAGCCGACGCAGTTGCTCGACCACCTGATCCTGTTGTGCTTCGCTGAGCAAAGGGAACAGCGGCAAGCTGATCGCCTCGGCATAATAACGTTCAGACTCGGGGAAATCGCCCTCGGCAAAACCCAGCTCGCGATAGTACGGCTGCAGATGCACCGGAATATAGTGCAGATTCACGCCGATACCGGCTGCGCGCAAACCTTCAAACACCTGACGATGACTGAGGTTGCAGCGCTCGGCCTGCACGCGCACCACGTACAGATGCCACGTTGATTCGGCCTCGGGCTGCGCGCTCGGCAAAGTCAGCGGCAGGTAGGCGAGCAACTGGTCGTAACGCGCCGCCAATTCGCGGCGACGCGCGACAAACTCATCCAGTTTGCCTAGTTGCGACAGGCCCAGCGCCGCTTGCAGATCGGTGATCCGGTAATTGAAACCCAGCTCGATCTGCTGGTAATACCACGCCCCGTGGCTCGGCTCGGTCATGTGCTCGGGATCGCGGGTCATGCCGTGGCTGCGCAGGCGTCGCAGACGTTCGGCCAGCACCGGGCGATTGGTCAGGACCATGCCGCCTTCGGCGCTGGTGATGATTTTCACCGGGTGAAAACTGAACACCGTCATCGCCGCAAATTCGCCGCAACCGACCGGGCGCCCGGCGTAGCTCGCGCCCACCGCGTGCGAGGCGTCTTCGATCACGGTGAAGTGGTAGCGCTCCGCCAGTTCGGCGATGCGCCGCATATCGCAGCTCTGCCCGGAGAACGCGACGGCGACGAGGACTTTCGGCAGCGTGCCGTCGCGCTCGGCCTGTTCCAGCTTCGCGGCCAGCGCCACCGCGTCGAGGTTCCAGGTCAGCGGATCGATGTCGACGAAATCAACATCAGCGCCGCAATAACGCCCGCAATTGGCCGAAGCCAGAAACGTATTCGGCGAGGTCCACAAGCGATCGCCCGGCCCCAGGTCAGCGGCCAGACAGGCGATGTGCAGCGCCGCCGTGGCGTTGCACACCGCCACGGCGAAATCGGCCTGACAGCGTTCGGCCATGGCCTGCTCGAAGCGTTCGATGGTCGGCCCTTGGGTCAGCCAGTCCGATTGCATGACTTCGACCACCGCGTCGATGTCCGCCTGATCAAGGCTCTGCCGACAGTAAGGGATCATACCGACAGCTTCGCGTGCAGATCGGCGATCTGCCCCACTGAAAGGAAATGCGGGTTGGTGTCCGAGCGATACTCGAAATCCTCGTCCACGGCACGGCCACGTTCACCGAGTTTATCGACGGCGAAATCGACGTCGACGCTGGTAAAACGAATCGACGGCTGAATCGTGTAATGGTCGTCAAACTCAAGGGTCATGCGCGCATCGTCCAGCGGCACCATCAGTTCGTGCAGCTTCTCACCGGGACGAATGCCGACGTTCTTGTGCGGCAGATGCTCGGCCATGCCGCGCGCCAGATCGACGATGCGGATCGACGGAATCTTCGGCACGAACACTTCACCGCCGTGCATGCGGGCGAAGCTGTCGAGGACGAACTGCACGCCGTGGTCGAGAGTGATCCAGAACCGCGTCATGCGCTCGTCGGTGATCGGCAATTCTTGCGCACCGTCTGCAATCAGCTTGCTGAAAAACGGCACTACAGAGCCGCGCGAACCGGCGACGTTGCCGTAGCGCACCACGGCGAAACGGGTCTGCTGCTCGCCAGCAATGTTGTTGGCGGCGACGAACAATTTGTCCGAAAGCAACTTGGTCGCGCCGTACAGATTGATCGGGCTGGCCGCCTTGTCGGTGGACAGCGCGACGACTTTTTTCACACCGTTATCGATGGCGGCCGCGATGATGTTTTCCGCGCCGTTGACGTTGGTGCGAATGCATTCGGTCGGGTTGTACTCCGCCGCCGGCACCTGCTTCAACGCGGCGGCATGCACGACGTAATCGATGCCGCGCATCGCCTGACGCAAGCGCTCGGCATCGCGCACATCACCGATGAAATAACGCATGCACGGTGCATTGAAGGTCTGCTGCATTTCGTATTGCTTGAGCTCGTCGCGGGAGAACACCACCACGCGCTTGGGCTGGTATTGCTCGAGCAAGCGACGGATGAAGTTGCGCCCGAACGAGCCGGTGCCGCCGGAGATGAAGATCGATTTACCGTTGAACATTTTGTCAATTCCGTCCCTGTCGCCAGGCTTAAGCGAGCAACTGTGCCCAGTCCAGTGAAGCATTGTCATCGAGCACGAAGCCTTTGCCCTTCAGGCTCAGGTTCGCGTTGTAGGCCTGATCCTGAACGAATGCCGCCGGCCATTTTTCGCGCAGGGCCAGCAGCGCTTGCGGGGCGTCAGGCATACCGCCCTGATGGATGACTTGCACCGCCGGAGTCCATACCGTCAGATAACCGGCCTGCCCGGCGCTCAGGCACAGATCGACATCGCTGAAGCCTTCGGCAAATGTGCTTTCGTCCAGACCGCCGAGCGCCTCGTACAGCTCTTTGCGGACCATCAGGCACACGCTTGATACCGCCGAGTAGTTTTGTTCCACCGCCAAGCGATGCAGGTAACCGTCGGTATCGTGATCTTCACCAACGAAGGGCGAATCGACCCCGCCGTTCAGGCCCAGGATCAATCCCGCCTGGCTGATCTTGCGATCACGGTCGATCAGTTTCGGCCCGACCACGCCAACCTCTGGACGCAGAGCATGGTTGAGCAAAGAGTCGAGCCAGTTCGGATTGACCACTTCCGCATCGGCGGCGAGCAGCACCAGGTACTCGCCCCGCGCCTGACGACTGGCCGCGTTGAACAATCCTGCTTCGCTCAACGTCCGGTCAGTGCGCAGCACCTGCACTCTGGAGTGCTTGTAAGTGCCGAGCCAATCATTGATCTCAGCCGTCTGATCCGCAGCGGTGGCGATCAGCACTTCATAGTGATGGTAACGGGTACGCAGCAGCACACCTTCAAGGCAACGTTGCAGCACCGCCAGATCGCTGCCCGCCGGAATAACGATCGATACCAGAGGCCGATCACTGTGGTGGTAGTCGATCTGGTAAACCCCTGGAACCGCTGACGTCACTTTGGCCTTGTAGCCGCGATTGCCCAGATGGCGCAGCAGCGCCAGGCGCTCGTCAGCATTCTCGACCAGCTCTGGTGCCTGGCTGATCAATAGCGGCTCGTCGAGGTGAGCCAGGCTGTTGAGCCCATGTTCTTCGATAAGACGCAGCAGCACATCGAGCTCCAGTGCCTGATTGAAATCAGCTCGATAGCCGCCGATTTCGACCAGCGCATCGCGTCGTACCAGCCAGTGCCGCGCCATCAGCGTTGGCAGGCTCAGCAGCAGATCAAGGTTGAAGCCCGGCCGGAACACGTCGGTCAGGGCACCGTTTTCCTGACGCTGGATTTCGTCGGTGGATACCGCGCGGCAATCGCCGGCGTTCATCAACTCCAGGCTGGCGCGCAACAATCCGCTGGCAGTGAACTCATCACCGGCTTCAGCCAACAGCAGCCAGTCACACGGTGATTGACGAGCGCTTTGATTGAGCTTGTCGATCAGATTGCCCGCGGTCACTCGGACAAAATGCAGGGTGTTCTGTGCCGTGGTCGCGGCGGGCGCTTCGCCGGTGGTGAACACGACAATGCGGAAGGCCTTGCACTGTCCTTCCAGCAAGCTGTCGAGAGACACCTGAAGCTTGTCGATGTCGTCGTCCAGATCCAGCAGGAAAATGCCGAACTGCGGCCCGCCGCCATTCACCGCCAGATGTTGGCCGATTGCCTCGAGGTGAGCGCCGGGCGCACGTGCGGCCAGCCAGTTGAGCAGGCGACCGGACTGCATCTTGTCCATGACCGCATGATGGTCATCGACGGTCAACGCTTCGAGACGCTCGATCCAGGCCTGCATCGCTTGCGCCTCTTCGGCTTGGCCCATCGAAGTCAGCTGAGCCGCCAGCCGCTTGATCACGGTGCGATTGAACGCATTGAGATCGTGAGCCTGCCACAAACGATCGAGAACGCTTTCCGGGGTGTCGTTGTTGCGTGCTTGCAGCAAGTGCGCCTGACGGGTCCAGACGCCCTCCAGGCCTTCAAGTTGGATGCGCCCCGCCGGCATGGCGTGCAGCATGAATTCGAACTGCGCCAGGCGGTCGAAAAATGCCTCGTTGTAGAACGGCATTTCCACGTACTGCAAAGGCCCGAAACGACGATCCGGGTACTTGAGCTCCTGATTCCAGGTGGACTGGATGATCAGTTCCGCGGTCAGCGCTCGATTCGATTGCAGGCTGTCGACCATTGCCTCGAAGCTTTGCAGGGCAAGCGCTTTGCCCTGCTCGGCGTCCAGCCCTTTGATCTGGGTTGGCAGCGCGGCAAGGAACTCGGCAAAGGCTTCACGCTCGGCCACCGATTTGGCATCGACGTAGGTCAGCGAGTGATACACCTCGGTGCTGTGCTCGGAGGCACCATAGTTGATCTCCCGAACCACATAAGGGATCGGCAGAATCCGTGCTTTGGCACTGGCCAGCAGGAAATAGACATGGCCGATTTCCTGCCACTGGAAGCTGGTGCCGGGTGGCAATGCCGAGTGCCAGGTCTTCATCAGATCAGTACGGGTCACCGCATAGAACGGCGGGATGTACTGGCTCATGTAATCGATCACCCGCTCCTGAGCCTGTTCGGAGCAGTAGTCTTCCTGGACCTTTTTGTCGCGGCGGTAGTAGCTGACGCCACCGGCCAGCGTCAGGTACATCAGGCAGTAGCCGTGGCACATGCCGTAATCCGGATTGGCCTGCAGGAAACCCACGGATTCGGCCAATGAATCATGCAGGATGAAGTCGTCATCGGCCGCCAGCACCATGTACGGCGTGGTCAGTTGCTCGACACCATAGGCCAGTTTGGCCTGCATCCCCCAGTACGCGAATTGCGGCACATGATGGTAATCGACGGCGGAAAAATCGCCTTCCGGACGTTCCGGCGAGGAGTCGAGCACCATGATCTTGCAGGGCAAGTCGCTGTAATACTTCACAGCCCGACGCAGGAACGCCGGTCGGTTGTGGGTAATCAGCACCACCGTCAACAGCTCATCAAGCGGTAGCGTCAGTTCAGAACTGTACTTGCCTTGCATAACTTCTCTCCACAACCGGCGACTCGCCGAAACAACTCTGGGTAAATGTTGCGAATTAACGAACGCGACGCAGGTAGCCGTCCGGCGCCACGGTGATCAGCAGTTTGTTCTGCAATTGCTGGTCGATTTCGAAGTCCTGGTTCTCTTCCAGGTACTTCCACACGGCGGTTTTCGGGTTGTCGCCCGGGCCCCAGGGACGATCCGGGAAGAAATCGGCTGGCATGTCTTCAACCACGGTGTCCATGACCACGCAATAGCTGTCGACCGATACCAGCGGCGCGTAGAGACGCAGTTCTTCGAGCACGTGATCGTGGGTGTGGTTGGAGTCGAGGACCAGAATGACTTTCTTGCCTTTGGCCGCGGCCTGCACCTGAGCGGCAATGGCCGGGTCGATGCTCGAACCTTCGATCATCTTGATGCGCTTGGCCATCGGGTGGCTTTCGATGGCTTCGCGGTTGTGCGGACGAATGTCGAGGTCGATGCCGAGCACTTCGCCGTGGCCTTGCAGCTCGAGCAGCGAGGCGTAGTAGATGATCGAACCGCCGTGGGCAATGCCGCACTCGATAACCAGGTCCGGCTTGACCTGCCAGATGATCTCCTGCATCGCCATCATGTCTTGCGGCAGCTGGATGATCGGACGGCCCATCCACGAGAAGTGGTAGCTGTATTTGTGCTTGGCCGATTCGTTGAAAAATTCCCGGGCCAGGCCGGTCAGTTTGGGGTCGTCACCTTGCTGGGCGATCTGCTCGCGGCACTCGGCTTCGAAGGCTTGGTTGATGCTGTTGTCGGTCATTTTGGTCATCTCAAGGGTCACTGAAACGAAGCGCTGTCGACGGCGTGATAGACGTAGCGTCCACCGGTCATCCGCTTGATCTCTTCGAGGTAATTGGAATTCATCACAAACAGGTGCGCGCCTTCCGGCAGCGCATCCATGGCCTCTTGCGGCGAGGACACCCGCGCGCCGCTCAGCGGCAGATAACGCCCCTGCTTGGCCGGGTTGATATCGACTACGCGATCGACCGCGACGCCGGCGCGTTGCAGGTACAGCGAATAGATCACGCCTTTGGACGAGGCACCCCAGATCGCCGAACCCTGCGCAGGCGCCGAGCGGATGATCTGCACAGCGCGGTCGAGACTGGCGCTGAAATCTTCAGGCAGAGTCAGGCGCGGCACCGGTTGTTCGGGTATCAGGCGCAACGTCGACAGATCGGCGACGATGTACAGATACTGGCCCCCGAACAGATGCCCGGCCTCATGCACCGTGCCGAACATCCGGCGCAGGTCATCGAGACGGAAATAATTGACGTGTTCGTAGAACAGGTCGAACCAGGCCTTGTGCTCGAGGATCCAGTCCAGGCACGGCACTTCGATGTAGATCTGCCCGCCCTGATTGGCCTCGGCGATCACGGCCAGAAAGCTCACCGGGTCTTCGATGTGCTCCAGCACATGACGCAGCACAATGGCGTCTGCCGCCAGGCCGAGGCCGCGCGTGAACGGCGCCTTGATCACCTCGGGATTGTCGCCTTCATAAGCCGGGTCGATACCGGTGATCGAATAGCCCAGGCCTTTGAGCAACTCGAGAAAGTAGCCCTTGCCGCAGCCGACTTCGATCAGTTCCTGGCCCTTGAAGTGCTTGGCGATGATGCCTTCGACGTCACTCAAATGCTTCTGGAACTGACCGGAGTGCGCCTGCTCGTTCTGATAGTCGGCGTCATAACTTAGCTTGTCGGCATCGAACGCGGCGTTGAAAACCAGACCGCTGCGCTCGTCCTGAACCAGCAGCATGTCGGCGCTGGCCGAGGCACGCGCCGATTCGGCATCGGCGAAAGTGCGGTTCTGCAACACCGGCAGGCCGGTGGCCCGGTACAACTCGTGCCTCATGGCGACTCTCCCAATAACTGTTGCAAGCGCTCGGTGACGGCCCAGAACGCCAGCGGTTCGTGGGTCGGATACGGGTAGTGGCCGAGGTTCAGATCCAGTGTTGCGCCACGCTCACGCAAGCGCTGTTCGACCAGCGCACGCACCGACACCGGTTGACCGCTGGCGCAGTTGATCACGCCGTCGAACTCGCGCTGATGGAGGATCGCAGCGAGATGACTTGCGGCGGTTTCAATCGCGAGGAAATCGCGCAACTGCTCACCGGCCGACATGTTGAACGACGCCTCGCCAGCATCGATTGCCCGGTCCAGCGCGGCCAACAGGCTGTTGGGGTTCTGCCCTTGACCATGCAGATAGAACAACCGCGCCCACTGCAATGTGAACGGTTGCTCCTGCTGCAAATTCTGCAGAAACAGGTGCAGCGTATGTTTGGCCAGACCGTAGGGATTGCTCGGCCGTGGCTCGGTCGACTCGCTGAGCGGACCGCTCTGCATGCCGTATTCGAAGCAGGTGCCGGTCACCAGCACCTGCGACACGCCTGCCGCGACCACGCTCTTGATAAAGCGGTAGTCGGCCATCAGGTTATGCTCGAAATGAAACAGCGCCCGATAGTTCGGCAGCCCAGGCCAGGCCAGATGCGCTAGTACGTCGATGCCTTCGGTCAGCGCGACAACATTCAGGTCGGCAGCGTGAATGTCTGCCGCGACGAATTCGACGTGGTTGATCCATGGCATGCCCTGCGCCGTTTCTGCGTTGCGCGCCACCGCGCGGACTTCGCAGCCGCGCGCAAGCAATGCAGCAACCAGATGCCGACCGACAAAGCCCGTGGCGCCAGTGACCAGAACTTTCACAGCACTTTCAACTCAGGCACGGCGATGACGAAGCGCCCATCCCACTGACGCACCTGCGCCAGTTGCTGACTGACCTCTTGCAGCAGGTTCCACGGCAGCACCAGCACGTAGTCCGGTTTGTCGATTTCGATCTGCGCTGGCGCCACGATCGGAATGCGGCTGCCCGGCAGGAACTTGCCCTGCTTGTGCGGATTGGCATCGGCCACCCAGGCCAGCAGATCCGCTTTGACGCCGGCGTAATTGAGCAAGGTATTGCCCTTGGCTGCCGCGCCGTATCCAACCACACGTTTACCGTCGGCCTTGGCCTGCAACAGGAAGCGCAGCAGGTCATGTTTGATGCGTTCGGCAGCAGGCGCGAGGGTCGCGTAGTACTCAGGGGTTTTTACCCCGGCAGCGAGTTCGGCCTGCAATTGTTGCTGAACTGCCGGGAGAACAGCGCGGTGCTGGCCGTCCTTGCGCTGCACGAATACGCGCAGCGAGCCGCCGTGAGTGCTCAACTGGCTGACGTCGAACACTTCCAGGCCATTGCGCTCGCACAGGGTCTGCACGGCGGTCAGTGACAGGTAGGAATAGTGTTCGTGATACAGCGTGTCGAACTGCGCGCCAGCCATCAGCGTCAGCAGTTGCGGAAACTCGAAGGTGGCGACGCCGGTCGGCTTGAGCAACGTCGCGAAGCCGGCGAGGAAATCGTTGATGTCCGGCACGTGCGCGAGCACGTTGTTGGCCGCCATCAGGTCGGCGCTCCAGCCTTCGTTGCGCAATTGCGTGGCGGTGTCGCAGCCGAAGAACAGCTCACGAATCTCCAGGCCTTTCTCGCGTGCAGCCTGTGCGGTGCTGCGAGTCGGCTCGACGCCCAGGCATGGGATCCCGCGCGCGGCGACGTATTGCAGCAGGTAACCATCGTTGGCGGCGACTTCGACCACACGACTGTCGGCGTTAAGCCCGAAGCGCTCACTCATCTCGGCGACATAACGCTCGGCGTGATTCAGCCAAGTGCTGGAGAACGAACTGAAGTAGGCGTACTCGGCATCGAACAGGCTGTCGGCACTGGTGTAATCCTCGGTCTGCACCAGCCAGCATTGCTGGCACACCGCGACTTTGAGCGGCACCCATTGCTCGGCCTGCTCCAGGCGATCGGCGTGCACGTAGGCGTTGGACGGCGGCGAAGTGCCGAGGTCGATCAGCGGCAGATTCAGCGGTGCTGCGCACCCACGGCAATTCATAGACGCACTCCAGCAAAGTGTTGATCGAGCGCAGGATGGCTGGAATCGCGCGCTGACAAATTATTGACAGGCAACGGCCAGGCAATCGCCAGCCGAGGATCGTTCACCGACAAGCCGCCCTCGTGCTCCGGCGCGTAATCGGCGCTGTGCAGATAGAGCAATTCGGCGTCTTCGGTAAGCGTCTGAAAGCCATGAGCGAAACCGGCCGGAATCAACAGGCTGCGGCCATCGCCCGCCTTCAAATGCTCGGCATGCCAGTGCAGAAACGTCTCCGAGTCCGGGCGCAGATCCACCGCCACATCCCAGACCTCACCGCGCAGGCACGTGATCAGTTTGGCTTCCGGGGCGTTGGCATTCTGATAATGCAGGCCACGCACACTGCCCTTCTCGCGGGTGCAGGAATGATTGATCTGGCGGATATGAAATTCATTGCCGAACGCACTCAGGCTGCCCTCGCAGAACAACCGGGCGAAGTGCCCGCGCTGGTCTTCGAAACGTTTGTGCTGAACGCTGAACAGGCCGGCCAATGGCAACGCTTGCAGGGAAAACTCGCTCACAGCGCGCCTCGGTACAGATTCAATTGGCCCAGAGTTACGGCGCGCATGTCGTCGCCGTTCTGCCAGGCCAAGTGCCAATCGAGGGTCTGCGCCAGGCACGCCTGCAACGACCAGCGCGGCTGCCAGCCGAGCACCTGCCGCGCACGACTGCTGTCCAGACGCAGCAGACCGGCTTCGTGCAATTCACTCGGCTCGATGCGCAAACCACGGGCCTGCGGCCAACGGTTGGCGAGCAGTTCGACCACTTCACCGACGCTGCACATGTCGGCCTCACCGGGACCGAAGTTCCACGCACCGGCGTATTCCGGGCCGTATTCGTAAAGCGCGGCAGCCAGTTGCAGATAACCGGCCAGCGGCTCCAGCGCGTGCTGCCACGGGCGCACCGCTTGCGGGTAACGCAGGGTCACTGGCTCGTCGGCGGTCCATGCCTTCAATACGTCGGGAATCAGTCGTTCTGGCGCAAAATCACCACCGCCCAGCACATTGCCGGCGCGTGCGGTCGCCAGGGCCAGACCATGTTCGGCATGTTTGTCCGCCGGGAAGAACGACGCGGCATACGACTGCGCGAGCAATTCGCAGCAGGCCTTGCTGCTGCTGTAAGGATCGTGGCCACCGAGGGCTTCGTCTTCGCGGTATGGCCACAGCCATTCCTTGTTGGCGTAGACCTTGTCGGTGGTCACCAGCACGCAGGCCCGCACGCCGCCGACCTGACGAATCGCTTCGAGCAGATTCAGCGTACCCATGACGTTGCTGGAATAGGTGCCAAGCGGATCGCGATAGCCCTCGCGCACCAGAGGCTGGGCCGCCAGATGCAGGACGATTTCCGGCTCGGTCTCGGCGATGATTTCCAGCAAGGCACCGAGGTCACGCAGATCGCCGCGTTGATCATTGATGCCTTCGCGCACGCGCGCCAGTTCGAACAGGCTCGGCTCGGTCGACGGATCCAGAGAAAAACCGCTGACCTGCGCACCAAGGCTTTGCAGCCACAGGGTCAGCCAACTGCCTTTGAATCCAGTGTGTCCGGTGACGAGAACGCGTTTGCCACGCCAGAAATCCGCACTCAGGCCCATTGCTTCCATGGGGCCTCCCCGTTCTGCCACAGCGCTTCGAGATGGTTCTTGTCACGCAGGGTGTCCATCGGATGCCAGAAGCCTTCATGCTCGAAGGCCTTCAGTTGTTCGTCCTGAGCCAGACGGGCCAACGGCTCGGCTTCCCAAGTGGTGCTGTCATCGCTGATGTAGGGCAGCACTTTTGGCGACAGCACGAAGAAACCGCCATTGATCCAGCCACCGTCACCACGGGGTTTTTCAGTGAAACCCAGCACCTGGTCACCTTGGCGTTCAAGCGCGCCGTAACGACCTGGCGGCTGCACCGCAGTGACGGTCGC
The DNA here is from genome assembly GCF_025910115.1 of Pseudomonas sp. RG1. Classification (NCBI taxonomy): domain Bacteria; kingdom Pseudomonadati; phylum Pseudomonadota; class Gammaproteobacteria; order Pseudomonadales; family Pseudomonadaceae; genus Pseudomonas; species Pseudomonas sp. RG1. Next base: position 26,267 of record NZ_JAPCIK010000014.1, on the reverse strand, counting down.
CAGGCGGCCGTGAGCCTTGTGATAGCCGACCAGCTCAGCAATATTGATGTCGGAAACGCCATCGCCATAGGTGAAGCAGAACGCCTCTTCATCCTTGAGATAACGCGCGGCACGCAACAGGCGGCCACCGGTCATGGTTTCCTCGCCGGTGTCGATGAGGGTCACACTCCACGGCTCGCTGTAATTCTGATGGACGTCCATGCGGTTGTTGCGCATGTCGAAAGTGACGTCGGATGTATGCAGGAAGTAGTTGGCGAAGAAGTCCTTGATCGCGTAGCCCTTGTAGCCCAGGCAAATGACGAAGTCGTGGATCCCGTGGGCGGAATACTGCTTCATGATGTGCCAGAGAATTGGCTTGCCGCCGATCTCGATCATCGGCTTGGGCTTGAGGTGCGACTCTTCACTGATGCGCGTGCCGAGACCACCCGCCAAAATTACTGCCTTCATCGTCTCCCCTCTCGTACGTCACCGGGCTGCGCACTGCTTTTTGAGCGTTGCAGGCCTTCTGGCTAAACCTTCTGCCGCTACGGGCGCAGGAGGAAACACCGCGAGCGCTCGTTTTATGGCGATTTGTGGGGCACTTGCAGGAAACGCGCCAGCTCAGACTCGGGTTTTCGGAGATGGCTGATAGAGGCGTCGGTGGAAGTGGCAACAGAATGACGGACGAGCTGAGGGCGTGGAGGAGCAAGAGATCAAAAGCCAAAGCAAAAGATCGTCCGATCGCGGCCCGAGCCTTCGCCAGTTCCTACAGTTGGATCGCGTGCATCCAGCAAGAAATGGGTCGGCTGTCAGGCCGCCTTCGCGAGCAGGCTCGCTCCCACAGAACAGCAAGAGCAAGAGCAAGCAAAAGATCGTCCGATCACGGCCCAAGCCTTCGCCAGTTCCTACAGTTGGATCGCGTGCATCCAGCAAGAAATGGGTCGGCTGTCAGGCCGCCTTCGCGAGCAGGCTCGCTCCCACAGAAAAGCAAAGCAGCGCAGCTGCCCGCGGCAAAGCCGCCCCACTCAACAATGAGCGCAAGCTCGAGTACCGCTTTTGATCTTGATCCACCGGCGACGTCGGAAGGCTGAGCGGAGGGATTGATCCGGGCGTGGGAGCGTAGCGACCGTCTGGCGCAGCCAGACACAGCGGAAGGAGGTGCAGCGAAGCAAACCGGAGCCGCTGCGCCCGGATCAGTCCCGCAGCGAAGGGACCCGAGCCTGCGAGGGCCGAACGTAGGAGCAAGCCTTTTGGGTTACCTTTTTGGCGTTTGAAAAAGGTGACCCGCCGTAAGGGCGGAACCGTAATCAGCAACACCCGCAGAAACGGATCTACACCCAAAACCCCAACAGCCTGGTCGGCCCAAAGGCCGCCAAGGCCCAAAAAAAGGCAACCCCAAAAAGCCGCCTATATAAACGATCAATCCGCCAGCCAGCCATTCTCCCAATACCGCAGATTGTCACCACGCAACACATAATCGCGCATGACCACCTCGTGCAGCTCGTCACCCATGCGATAACTCGCGTCAGGGTCGGCCAGATGCATGCGAATCGCCTGCAGCCATTCATCAGTGCTGTTGGTCTTCACCCGCGTGCACGGCAGGTAGCCCTGATAGGCTTCGGTGTCAGTGCAGATGACCGGATAACCACAGGCGCCGTATTCCAGCAAACGCAGATTGCTCTTGCAGTCATTGAAAATGTGAAACTCCAGTGGTGCCAGAGCCAGGTCGAGGTTAAGACTGGCCAGCTTGGCCGGATAGACGTCCAGAGGAATCACACCGTGGAACTCGTGCATGTACGGACGCAGGTCATCCGGGCACATGCCAAAGAATACCCAGTCAACTTCGTTGGCCAATTCACGCACGACATCGGCAATCACCGCCAGATCGCCATGGTGGCTGGTGCCTCCGCCCCAACCCACGCGAGGTTTTTTCGAGGTGCGGCGCTGCCCCCGCAGACCGGTCCAGAGGTTTTGCGCAAGCATGTTGGGGACTACGCGAATGTCGTGATGCATGTCCGACAGCGCATTGGCCAGTGGTTGAGTCGACACCACCACGCGGTCGCACAGGCTGATCGCCTGGCGCACCATCCGTTCCATTTCCTGCTTGCTGGGCATGTTGCGGATATGCGCATTGCGATGCGGAACATCGATCACATAGTCATCCAGCTCGAAGATGCGCCGGGCATGGCAGAACTTTTTCAGCGGCGGGATTTCATCGATCGCGCCCTGGGAATAGCGCCCTTGCAGGACGATGACATCCGGCGACTGACGCTCGATTTCAATGATCGACGGCAAGCCGTAACGAATACACCCTTCGGCCCGGTTCGCCGCTTCCAGCTCTATCAGCGGCTGACTCATGCGGTAATGGCCAATGGCTGAGGCATTGATCGGCACAGCGAGTACGTTGGGCAATTGCGGCCTGGAAAAAGCAGTCCACCCCGTACGCAGGCCCGGCTCAAGGCTGAAACTGGTCGCTCCGACGCCCTGCAGTGACAGGTTGACGTTGAAGGCCGGATCGCGGGCAATGCGCGGCAGCCAGCGCTTGTAGAAGATCTCCTGCTCGTGCAAATGTTGCTGGCCTTGCTCAGTTGTCGACTCGACAGTCGGGCGCACGCCCTGAGCCAGCAAGGCATAAGGCGTCCACACTACCAGGTAGCCTTCCTGGCCGATGCGCAGGCACAGATCCACCACGTTCAGCGCCTGCTTCAAATCCTCTTCGTCAAGCCCTGCCACCGCCTCGAAAACCGTCTTGCGCACCATCAGGCAATCACCGCCGACTGCACTCAGATCGTGGGTGGCCTGCAGCCGGAACATATAACCGTCCGACTGCAGCGACTGTCCATAAAATGGCAGCCCGACCGCGCCCTGCATCCCCAGAATCATGCCGGCATGCAGCACATAACCATCCGGGTTGAACAACTTGGCGCCGACCACGCCGACTTCCGGGCGCTGCGCATGATTGAGCAGTTCGTCCAGCCAGTCGGCGTGGGTGATCACTGCAAAGGTATTGAGCAGCAGCACATATTCGCCACGAGCCTTGGTCACGGCAAAATTGTGCAGGGCAGCCATGTTGTCCGGCTGCGGGTACGTCAGCACGCGGATTCGGTCACCACCCAATTGCGCGATGCCGTCCAGCCATGCTCTGGCCTCAGCGGTTTCGCTGCCGTTGTCGACCAGCAGCAGTTCGTAGTCGGCGTAGGCGGTTTTTTCCAGCACGGTCTCGACACACCGCTGCAAGGCAGCGGTCTGATCCCGGGTGACGATGATGATCGACACAAGCGGACGGCGCGCGTGCCGATAGTCGACACGATTGAGCAATTGGCAACTGCCACGGCGGATTTCATGGGCAACGCCAATGCGTTGCAGATGCGCTTCGAGCACACGAGGGTTCTGTTCGATGACGCCTGGCTCGGCCAACCACCGCGACAGATCGAATGGCGACTCCAGCAGAACTTCGGCGACATGCCCGATCACCTGGGTGCCGTCGCTTTCGACCATGCGCCACAGCATATCGTGAGGAGCCAGTTCGGTGAACGTCGTGTCAAAACCACCCAGCGCCAGAAAGCGTTCGCGCTTGAACGCCAAGGCGCGCCCGACATACGGGTAGCTGCGCATCAGATCAAGGTTGAAATCGGGTTTGAAGGCGGGTTCCACGGACTCACCGTCGCGCAGACCGCCTTCATCGCTGTACACGCAACCGAGCGACGGCGAGTGCGCAATCCGGTCAGCCATGACCAGCAAGGCCGGCACCATCAGCCGGTCACCGGCCTGCAACAGGTAGAACCAGTCGGCGCCCTCCAGTTGGGGCAACAGAGCGTTGATCTGACCCAGCCCGTCACCTTCCAGTGGCATGTGGAACACGCGCCCATCCAGCGTCGCCTCGTTACAGGAAGCGGACAGCACCAGAATCAGTTCAGGCGCATAGTCCTGCCGAGCAAGCGCCTCAAGCGTGCGCTCGACTCCATCGCGACTGCCCTGGGCATCAATGACGATCGGCACTATTCGCGGCTGTTGTGGCCAGGCGGCCAGAGTTTCCGGCAGTAACTTGCGCTGCCCTTCAGTGAGACTGCGGCACTGCAGCCAGTGCGCGTAGAGTTCGGCGAAGCTCCAGCTATCGATGCCGACGCACCACTCCTGGCGACTCTGCTTGGTACCCAGCGTACGGCTCAGGGGCAGCTCTTCCCAGACGCGCGGCATTGCGTCAGCCTTGGTCAGCGGGACATAGCGCACCCAACCCGGCGCTGGCGCCGACTCGCCACTGCGCGCCTTGAGCATTTGCAGAATCCACTCGCGCTCGACCTCGACCGCGTCTTTCATCGGCTGCTGAGCACTCAAGCGCTCCGGATACAGCCGCTCGGCACTGAGCACGGTGTTCGACATCGCCAGATTGCCGCGTCGCAGCAGGCATACGTACAAGGCGAAATCCAGGGTGGCAACAAAGCAGTGGCCGTCCTGAGTCAGCGCCGGCAACAAGTCGACGAGGTCCGAACGACGGAACAAGGCGCTGGAGAAACCGCCCAGCACATTGACCGGAAATTTTTCGAAGATGCCCAGCAGGTCATCACCCTTGAACAGACCGCTGGCCGGTGACAACGAAGTGTTTTCAAGGCGCGCCGGCAGAATGATGTCGTCGGCGTCCCAGAACAGCCGCTGAGCCAGCACCAGGCTGACTTCCTCACGCAACATCTCGTGCGCCTGCTGCTCGATGCAGGCGGCATAGAGATGGTCGTCGTCACACATGAACTTGACGAATTCACCCTGCGCCTGATCAAGGCACGCCTTGAGATTGCCGACCAGGCCCAGTGTGCGCGGGTTGCGCACATAGCGCACGGCAACACCCGAGCGCTCGGCCACAGCGCTGACAATCCCTTCGATCTCACGACCACGACTGTCATCGCAGACAATGATCTCAAGAGGCGCGTATGTCTGGCTGACGGCGCTGTTCAATGCCCGCTCGAAAAAGCGCGGATTGAACGCAGGGATGGCAATGCTGACGAGAGGAAGTGAATTCACGGCGGGCTCACAGGCGGTACGAGCCCGCTCGCAAAAACGAGCCCTTGATACCGCAAAAAATCATTAACAGAGGCACAACGTTGGCGGGCGCTCACGCACCCGCCAATCATCAGATCTTGTTGAACAGACCCAACTGACTGATCTTGCTGAACGCCAGTTGCGCGGCTTGCAGCATGGTCTGTTGCAGGGTCAGACGGGTCATGACTTCAGCCGGATCGGAATCACGGATCGAACCCTGGGTCGTGCTGTTCGCCGTGGTCAGGCTGTCGTTGGTGATGGCCTGCATGTCCAGCGCCTGGCCGCGGGCACCAATGGTGGTGACTGCGGTGCCGATCTGGTTGGAAGCGGCATCGATGTTGCCGAGGCCTGCCTCCATCGCGCCCTGCAATTTCTGCTTGGCAACCGGATCGCCATCGACTGGCGTATTCAGCGCGGTGATCATCTGGCCCAGGGTGTCGAGCACGTTTTGGGTCTGATGATTGTTCGGCTGGATCGAGAACTGATCACCAGCGGCCGGCGCGCTGCCCAGCGCGAATGTCACACCGGCAGCGGTGGCGTTACCACCGGCAACCGTGCCCGAGGAAACCGGCTTGCTGTCGGCGGTCACTGGCGCGGCATACAGATCGAAATCGGTGGCGCTGGTGAATTTGAGCACTGCTCCGCCCTGCGGGAAAGCTGCGGTGTAGGCTGCCTGATCGGTGATGGTCGAACCGGTGATCACGCTGGTCGACGGGTTACCCGGATTACGCGTGGTGGTGAACGAGTCCGGCGAGGCCGACAGCTGAAAACTGTGCCCTGCGATAACGGCGTCCGGATTGGTATCGCCGGCCTTCAGGTTGACGTTCAGCTTGAGATCGACGCCGCGGAAACTGACGGTCTGGTTGGCGCCGCTGCTGTTGCTGATCAGGCCATTCTGGCTCGCCTCGGCGGTCACATCGTTGCCCAGCGCATCGGTGATCTTCAACTGGGTGCTGCTGACGAAATCGACGGTGTACGGCTGCCCGGCAGTGAACTTGGCATCGTAGGTGGCAACAGTGCCGACGGTGCCGTTGGACAGCACGACACGGCCGTCATCCACAGCTGGCGCAGTCATTTTGGTGTTGGTGCGGCCGGTGTTGATGGTCTGCTGGAACGCGTCCCAACCGGTGGTGTTGGTACCCACGGTCATGCCGTCGCCGATGCCCAGATCGATGGTGGTCTGGTCGCCGTTGTAGCTGAACGTGCCGTCAGAATTCTTCGAGTACGGCGCGGTATCGGTTTTCGAACCGGAGAACAGGTAGTTGCCGTTGGCATCCTTGGCGTTCATCAGGCCCAGCACTTGCTGTTGGATCTCACCCAGTTCCGAGGCGTAAGCCTGGCGGTCCTTGTCGGTGATCGTGCCGTTGTTCGCGGCCAGCGCAAGTTCCTTGGCCCGTGCCAAAGCCGTGGTGATCGAATCCAGCGTGGACTCCTGCACGGTCAACGCACTTTTGGTGGTGTTGACGTTGGTCTTGTACTGATCGAGCATCGCTGCCTGCTGGCCCAATTGCAGCAAGCGCCCGGCACCGATCGGATCATCGGCGGCGGTGTTGATGCGTTGCAGGCTGCTCGCCTCGCTCGCGGTGGCGACAGCCTTGTTGAAGTTACGCTGATAATCCGAAGCTTGCGTTCCGTAATACTGGGCGGTGGAAATGCGCATGAATTACGACTCCTTAAAGGCTGTTGATCAGCGTGGCGAAAGTTTCCTGCGCAGCTTTGATGATCTGCGAAGACGCTGTGTAGTACTGCTGGTACTTGACCAGGTTGCCGGTTTCTTCGTCCAGGTTGACCCCGGAAAGCGAATCGCGGGCACCCTTGGCGTTCTCCAGAATCGCCGTGGTCGCGGCGCTGTCGGACTTGCCTTGGGCGGTCTTGGTACCGACGTTGGTCACCAGGGTGTTGTAGGCGTCGGTCAGGCTGATGCCCTTGCTCGCCGAACCGGTGTCCACGGTCTGTTTGGTTTGCAATGCGACCAGTGCCTGGGCGTTGCGGTTGTCCGAAGACGCCGCGCCGGTCAGGTTCATGGTGAAGGTCTCGCCGGTTTTCGGCGTGCCGCCCACGGTGGTCTGCACGGTGAAGGTCTTCTGCACGTTCGGCGTGACCGTAGTGTCCATCACCGGGTTGCCGCTGGCGTCGACGATGCCGACCTTCAGATTCAGCGTGTTCGACTGGCCGGGCACGATGGTACCGGTGCCAATGGTCGCGCCCTTGGCGTCGACCAGGTTGTACGATTGGCTGCCGCCGCTGGCTGCGCCGAACACCAGTTTGACCGGCGTCGAATTCTTCAACGCTGCCTGCATGTCAGCCTGGGCGGTCGGGTTGTAGATGTCGATCTTGTCGCTGAGCGTCGGCTGGGTGTAAGTGCCCAGACCGTTGGCGCTGGCGACGCCGGTCAGCGGACCGGCCGCAGCGATTTTCTTCGGATCGGTCAGGACCGTCTGAATGCTCGCCGCCGCGTTGCGGGTCGGCGTGATTTTGAACGAGTCACCCGCGCTCAGCGCGCCGCCATTCAAGGCCAGGGTGAAGCCGTCGATCACTGGCGGCGGATTGGTCGTAGTGCTGAATGCGCCCAGATCGGTGCCGTCGGAACGCTTGACGGTGTAATCGGTGGCACTGGTGAAGGTCACCTGATAGTCGCTGGTGGTCAGCTTGCCGGTGTCCTTGATGGTCACATCGAGGTTGCCCGAACCGGCGCTGTTGCCGTCCTTCGCAATGCTGCGCTGACTGATCAGAGCGGCACTGTTGATGTTGTTGAAAATCGCCGCGCCGAAGTCACCGTTCTTGTCGATGCCCTGGGCTTGCTGGCTGTTGATCTGATCGGCAATCACCAGGGCCACGCGACCGAGCTCGTTAAGCGACGGGTCGAGGACTTCCTTGCGATAGGTCAGCAGACCGCCGATTTCGCCACCGCTGATCACCGAAGTGATGTCGATGGTGCTCGAACCGCGATCCATCTGGATCGACATGCGCGACGGGTCGGTCTTGCTCGCAACCATGCTCAGGCTGTTGGTGGTGTTGCCGATGACCAGCGGCTGGCCGCTGCCGACATAAATGTCGAAGCTGGTGCCGCGCTCGACGACTTGCGCACCGGTCAGCTCGGAGAGCTGACGCACGGCTTCGTTACGGCTGTCGAGCAGGTCGTTCGGCGCCCCGCCACTGGTGGAGATTTCGCCGATCTTCTGGTTGAGATTGGCGATCGCCGTGGCGAGTTTGTTCACCTGGGCAGTCATGTCGCCGAGGCTGCCGTTGATCGTGGTGTTCTGGTCGTTGAGCTGCTTGGCCAGGGTATTGAAGCGGCTGGTCAGCGCCTGCGCGCCGGTCAGCACCGACTGACGCGAAGTGTCATCGGTGGCCGACGTCGATACACCCTGCATCGAGGTGAAGAATTTCTGCAGCACACCGGTCAGGCCGGTGTTGGTGTCCGACAGCATGGCGTCCAGCGGCGTCGCCTGCTTGAGAAACGCAGCCGATTCGCTGTCCAGCGAAGTCGCGGTGTGCAGCTGCGATTCCAGGTACGAGTTGTACACCCGGCGCACGTCGGCCAGGGTCGTGCCCGTGCCGATGAAAACGCTGCCGTACTGCTGCGAGGACTTGGTGCCCTGCACGGTTTGCTGACGTGAATAACCGGCGGTGTCGACGTTGGCAATGTTGTTGCCTGTCGTAGCCAGAGAGGACTGGCTGGCCGACAGTCCCGACATCCCGATATTGAGCAAACTCATGGTTCAGACCTTATTACCTGGTGCCTTATAAAGGCGTGGTGGAGACACCCGCCGCAGCGTAGTTTTCAAAACTGTTCATCTGCTTGGCAATTTGCGAAATCTTCGTCGCGTAGTTCGGGTCGGTGGCGTAACCGGCCTTCTGCAACTCGCGTACAAACTGTTCTGGGTTATCGGCCGACTTCAGCACTTCTTGATAGCGATTGTTGCTCTGCAGCAACGTCACCAGATCGTGGAAGCTGTCCTTGTACGAGGCGTAGGAACGGAACTCGGCCGTCTCCTTGACCATCGCGCCATTGCGGAACTCGCTGGTGATCGCGCGGGCCGAATCGCCCTTCCAGTTACTGCTGGCCTTGATGCCGAACAGGTTGTGGCTGCTACTGCCATCCTGAGCGCGCATGACCGATTTGCCCCAACCGGTTTCCAGCGCCGCTTGCGCCACCAGATAACGCGGATCGACGCCGATGCGGTCGGCGGCTTCCTTGGCCATCGGCAGCATGGTGTTGACGAACTCGTCGGCGGAACTGAAGGCCTTCTTCGCCGGTGCCAGCGGAATCTGCACCATGGCGCGGCCGTAGACCTGCATCTGCCCGCCAGCGGCTTTCTGCTCTTCGGCACGGGCCAGCCAGTCGCCGTTGTACAAAGCGCCGGAGCCTGTGACGGCGGTAGTCGCAGCCCGTTGCGGCAAGGCGTTGGTCGCTGCGGCCGCAGTGCTGGCACTGGCCACGCTCGGCGCCGACGGCACCAGACCAGCGAGCAAGCGATCGGCCAGTTTCGGCGGCAATGCCAGACGCCGCTGGTTGATCAGCGCCATGTCGTTGCGATGGGAAATATCGGTGTTGTTCGGCGCATGCACCGAGCGCGATGCCCACAACGGACGCTCGCCGTTCACGCGGGACAGCGGACCGGTGGCGACGGTGCCGGCGGCAATCGGCGTCGGCACGGCGGCGGCCTTGGCCAGCGCTTCCTGCTGCTTGGCGGCGGACGCGGCCGCAGCCTCGCCCGGCGCCATCGGTTTGTTCTTCGACATCTGCCGGATCAGTACGTCGGCCAGGCCGATACCACCGCCCTCGCGGGACATAGAAACCGCCAGCTGCTGGTCGTACATTTCCTGATACTGCTTGGCCGCCGGTGTGTTCAGCGGATTGTCCTGGCCGAGCGCTTCGGTGGCCGAACGCATCGACTTGAGCATTTCGCCGAGGAACAGCGACTCGAACTCCTGCGCAACCTTGCGCATGTTTTCGTCGCTGTTCTTGTCGCCGACCTTCAGCTGGTTCAGACGATTGAGGTCGGAGTAGGAACCCGAATCGCTGCTGCTGACCAGACCGCTTTTGCGCATATCCATGGTGGCCGGCCTCAGATCACGATCAGGTCGGCTTGCAATGCGCCGGCCTGCTTCAGAGCTTCGAGAATTGCCATCAGGTCACCCGGTGCTGCGCCGACCTGGTTCACCGCACGGACGATCTCGTCGAGGGTGGTGCCCGGGCCGAACTTGAACATCGGTTTGGCTTCCTGTTCGGCATTCACTCGCGAGCGCGGTACGACGGCGGTCTGGCCGTTGGACAGCGGGCCCGGCTGGCTGACGATCGGGTCTTCGGTGATGGTCACGGTCAGGCTGCCGTGGGTCACGGCGGCTGGCGACACTTTTACGTTCTGGCCGATGACGATGGTGCCGGTACGCGAGTTGATGATGACTTTTGCCACCGCCTGACCCGGATCGATTTCGAGGTTTTCCAGGATCGACAGGTAGTCGACACGCTGGCTCGGATCCAGCGGCGCAGTCACGCGCACCGATCCGCCGTCGATGGCTTGGGCGACGCCAGGGCCGAGCATGTCGTTGACCTTGTCGACGATACGCTTGGCGGTGGTGAAGTCGGAGCGGTTGAGGTTCAGCGTCAGGCTGTTGCCCTGGTTGAAACCGCTCGGCACCGCACGTTCCACCGACGCACCGCCAGGGATGCGACCGGCCGACGGAACGTTGACGGTGATCTTCGAACCATCACGGCCTTCAGCGTCGAAACCGCCAACCACGAGGTTGCCCTGAGCGATCGCATAGACGTTGCCGTCGATACCCTTGAGCGGCGTCAGCAGCAAGGTGCCGCCGCGCAGGCTCTTGGAGTTACCGATCGAGGACACGGTGATGTCGACCTGCTGACCTGGCTTTGCAAACGCTGGCAGATCGGCACTCACCGACACCGCCGCAACGTTCTTCAACTGCACGTTGCCCGATCCCGGCGGCACCTTGATGCCGAACTGCGAGAGCATGTTGTTGAAGGTCTGCAGGGTGAACGGGGTCTGCGTCGTCTGGTCACCGGTGCCGTTAAGCCCGACCACCAGGCCGTAACCGATCAACTGGTTGGAGCGCACGCCGGAAATGCTGGCGATGTCTTTCAGCCGCTCGGCGTGTGCGGTGAACGCCGCAGACATCAACAACGCGGCCACCATAAGGCTTTTCAGATTCAACGTAGCCACCTAGAAAGGGAACAGCGGGCTGAGGAAGAAACGGTCGAACCAGCCTGGCTGACTCGTATCGGCAAACGCGCCGGTACCCGAGTAGGTGATGCGCGCATCGGCGACGCGGGTCGACGACACGGTGTTGTCGGTCGCGATGTCATCGGCGCGGACCATGCCGGCGATGCGCACCAGTTCGTCACCGGTGTTGAGCGTCAGCCACTTCTCGCCACGCACGGCGATGATGCCGTTGGGCAGCACGTCGGCCACGGTCACGGTGATCGAACCGGTCAGGCTGTTGCTCTGCCCGGACTTGGCGTCGCCCTTGGTCGAACGGTCGGCGCTGTAGCCGGCGTTCAGGCTCAAGTCGCCACCACCAATCGGGTTGTTGGTGGTCAGGCTGGAGCCGAACAACGAGGTCAGGCCGATCGAGTTATCGCTGTTCTTGTCCATCTGCGAGTTGGCGTTCTTGCTTGCCTGCGTGCGCTCGTTCAGGGTGATGGTGATGATGTCACCGACCCGGAACGCCTTGCGGTCGCTGTACAGGTTCTGCTCGAAGCCGGCCTGATAGATCGAGCCGTTGTTGGCCGCCGCCGGCAACGGTGTGCGCGGCAACACCGGGGCGTAGTAAGGGTCATTGGGCTTGGGCGTCGGGGCGACGCAGCCCGCGAGCGAGACGACCCCACTCAATGCCAGAACAGATACAAAGCGCTTCATGACCCTACCTCACGGTGTTGCTGGCGACCTCAGGCCGCCCCAAAGACTGGATTACAGATTCTGCGTTACGAACGAGAGCATCTGGTCGGCGGTGGAGATCACCTTGGAGTTCATCTCGTAGGCGCGTTGAGTGGTGATCATGTTGACCATCTCTTCAACGGTGCTGACGTTGGAGGTTTCCAGGGTGTTCTGCAGCGTGGTACCGAAACCGTTGAGGCCCGGGGTGCCGATCTGCGGCGCGCCGGAAGCAGCGGTTTCCAGGAACAGGTTGTTGCCCACGGCTTGCAGGCCGGCCGGGTTGATGAAGTCGGCGGTCTGCAGATTGCCGATCACTTGCGAGGCCGGGTTGCCGGCGATGGTGATCGACACGGTGCCGTCACGGCCGACAGTGAAGGTCTGCGCATCGTTCGGAATGATGATCGCCGGTTCCAGGGCGAAACCGCTGGCGTTGACGATCTGGCCATTGGAGTCGAGGTGGAAAGTACCGTCACGGGTGTAGGACGTGGTGCCGTCCGGCTGCAGGATCTGGAAGAAACCGCGACCGTCGATGGCCATGTCCAGCGGCTGCTCGGTGGTTTGCAGGCTGCCGGCGGTGAAGTTTTTCTGGGTGCCGACAATGCGCACACCGGTACCCACTTGCAGACCCGACGGCAGTTCGCTGTCTTGGGTCGACTGGGCGCCTGGCTGACGCTTGATCTGATAGAGCAGGTCCTGGAACTCGGCACGGTCACGTTTGAAACCCGTGGTCGAGACGTTCGCCAGGTTGTTGGAAATGGTGGTCAGGTTGGTGTCCTGGGCGGACAGACCGGTTTTGGCAACCCATAGAGCCGGAAGCATTCGATTCTCCTCGTGCGCCTGTTTTACGGCGCGACGTTCTGATAATTAGCTGATCTGCAAGACCCGAGCCATGGCCTGGTCGTCGTCTTTGGCGGTGTTCATCATCTTGACGTGCAACTCGAACTGCTTGGCCAGGGCCAGCACCGAAGTCATTTCTTCCACGGCATTGACGTTGCTCGACTCGAGGAAACCCGAGACCAGTTTGACGTTGGCGTCGGCTTGCGCCGGCTGGCCGTCCTTGGTGTAAATCGAACCGTCGAGGCCTTTGTTCATGTTCTTGATGTCCGGGTTGACCAGCTTGATGCGGTCGACTTCGGCCATGACGCGCGGACCTTCGCCCATTGCGCGAATGCTGATGGTGCCGTCTTCACCGACTTCGACCTGCTGCTCGGGCGGCACGGCGATCGGGCCGCCATTACCGATCACCGGCATGCCGTTGCCGGCGCGCAGTACGCCGAGGGCGTCGATGTTGAGGCTGCCGGTGCGCACGTAGCTTTCACCACCGCTGGGGTTTTGCACGGCGATGAAACCGTTGCCGGATACCGCGACGTCGAGCTCACGCCCGGTTTGCACCAGCGAGCCGGGGGTGAAGTCGGTGGCGGGACGTTCGCTCATGGCAAACGCCCGCGCCGGAAAGCTGTCACCAAACACCGGCATCGAACGCGCCTGCTCGAGGTCGCGCTGAAAGCCGTTGGTGGAGATGTTCGCCAGGTTGTTGGCATGCGCCCGCTGCGCCAGTGCGTTCTGGCTGGCGCCCGTCATTGCCACATAAAGGTACTTGTCCACTGTGTTTCCTCTGCATGCCGGACGTTTGCCGCCCACCGCTGTACTGCTCAGCCATAAGCAATTTGCAGACCAACTTTTTATTGGCGGGCGAAGGCCCGGTAAACAGGGGACTTGGGGGGATCGGAGGGGGGAATCTCAAATGGGTCGAAGACGAAAAACCGGCGGTGTCATGCCGGTTAGTGGCAATCCTCAGTTCGGCGGGGGATGGAGATCCTGTGGCGAGGGGATTTATCCCCGTTCGGCTGCGCAGCAGTCGCCAAGCCTGCAAATGAGGTCGCTGGGAAGGAAAAGCGGGGCGGCTTCGCCGCCCATCGGGGATAAATCCCCTCGCCACAAAGGCTCTATTTAGCTTTCGGAGGTTTTGGCAACCTCATACTCGCGCAACTTGTTGGCAATGGTGGTGTGCGAAACCCCCAGCCGCTTGCCCAACTGCCGACTGCTCGGGTGCTCGGAATACAAGCGTTCCAGCACCGCTTTTTCGAAACGCCCGACGATCTCGTCCAGACTTCCGTCGAGGGAGAAGTCGCCAAGCGGCTGACGCACGCCGTAATCCGGCAGGCGAATATGTTCGGCCTTGACCGTGCCGCCGTCGCACAGGGAAACCGCCTGGAACAGCACGTTTTCCAGCTGCCGCACGTTGCCCGGCCAGTGGTAATGGCTGAGGCGATCCATCGCCGCCGGGGCCAGTTTCGGCAGCGGACAGCCGATCTGCCGACTGGCCTGATCGAGAAAGTGTTCAACCAGCGGCGTCAGACCGTCGAGGCATTCGCGCAGTGGCGGGATGTGCAGCGACAGCACGTTCAAGCGGTGATAGAGATCCTGACGAAACTCGCCGCGCGCGCACAATTCGGACAAGTCCACCTGGGTTGCGCAGATCACCCGCACATCGAGATAGACCTCTTCATCACTGCCGACGCGACGGAAGCAACCGTCCTGAAGAAAGCGCAGCAGCTTGACCTGCAAGCGCGGGCTCATCTCGCCGACGCCATCGAGAAACAGCGTGCCGCCAGCGGTCAACTCCAGCAGGCCAAGCTTGCCCTCAGCGCGAGCGCCTTCGAAAGCGCCGGGGCCGTAGCCGAACAGTTCGGTCTCGGCCATCGACTCCGGCAGTCCGGCGCAGTTGAGCGCCATCAACGGTGACTGTCCACGCGGGCTGGCGAGGTGACAGGCGCGCGCGAGCAGTTCCTTGCCGGTGCCGGTTTCGCCTTCTATTAATAGCGGTGCATCCAGCGGCGCCATGCGTCGCGCTTCGCGGACCACAGCGGCCATGACTTTCGAGCTCTGGAAAATACTGTCGAAACCGCGCAGCTCTTGCTTGCGCACATTGTAGATACGCTCGCCGACCCGATCGGCGCGGTGCAGCGTCAGTACGGCGCCGGCCATGGCCTCGCTGTCGTCGTGCTCCGATTGCAGCGGTGCAATGTCGGCGAGAAAGATGTCGCCTTTGACCTTGACCCGCATGCCGTTGATTCGCGACTTGTTGGCGCGCACCAGTTCGGGCAGGTCGAAATCCTCGGCGTAGCGCGACAGCGGAATCCCCGGCACCTCATCGACGCGCACCCCGAGCAACTGCGCCGCCGCGCGGTTGGCCGCAACGATCGAGCCGCCCATGTCGATCGACAGCACCGGAAACTCCAGCGCGCCGAGCAGTGCGTTCAATTCCATGTGTCGGCGTTCACTGGGCATCAGCCCGACGCGCTTGACCCCAAACACCCCGCCGATCGCCTCGAACTTGGGGCGCAACGCCTGGAACTGGATGTTGATCAGGTTCGGGCAGTGCAGATAGATCGCATTGCCATGCTCACCGCCAACTTCACCGCGGGCAACGTTGATCCCGTATGCCACCAGCAGATTGAGAATGTCGCGCAGGATGCCGATGCGGTTCTGGCAGTGGACTTTGATGCGCATAGAAAAAGGCCCGACAAGATTGGGAAATTGACCAATGCCCGTGTGGGAGCGAGCTTGCTCGCGAAGGTGGCGGCACATCCTGCATTGATGTGTCAGGCCCACCGCTTTCGCGAGCAAGCTCGCTCCCACAGGGAAACGCGTTGCGCGCCGAACTGTTTTTTGTCGAGGCACGCAGATAGTTGTCAAGATTATGTGACAGCCCCAACCCTTTTCAAACCCGCCAATCACCGTAAATGCGCATCACCCGACAAAGCGTAACGATAAATTTACGAAACAAGCAGAATTTTCCTACGCAATCACCGCTCAACATGCTGCGCAGCTTCGCGCTCTGGGGTATTCCTTTAACCATCGCTGGACATAACAAAAACGATTTTCCTAGCAGGAGAGCAGCATGAAGCAGACGCAATACGTGGCTCGCGAGCCCGATGCGCAAGGTTTTATCGACTACCCCGCCGAAGAACACGCGGTGTGGAACACGCTGATCACTCGCCAGTTGAAGGTGATAGAAGGTCGCGCGTGCCAGGAATACCTGGACGGTATCGAAAAACTCGGTCTGCCCCACGACCGCATCCCGCAACTGGCCGAGATCAACAAAGTGCTCGGCGAGACCACCGGCTGGCAGGTTGCCCGGGTGCCGGCGCTGATTCCCTTCCAGACCTTTTTCGAATTGCTCGCCAGCAAGCAATTCCCCGTCGCCACCTTCATTCGTACCCGCGAAGAACTCGACTATCTGCAAGAGCCGGACATTTTTCACGAGATCTTCGGCCACTGTCCGTTGCTGACCAACCCGTACTTCGCCGAATTCACCCACACTTACGGCAAGCTCGGCCTGCAAGCGACCAAGGAAGAGCGCGTGTATCTGGCGCGGCTGTACTGGATGACCATCGAATTCGGTCTGGTCGACACCCCGCAAGGCAAGCGCATCTACGGTGGCGGGATTCTGTCCTCGCCCAAAGAAACCGTTTACTGCCTGTCGGACGAGCCCGAGCATCAGGTTTTCGATCCCCTGGAAGCCATGCGCACGCCGTATCGCATCGACATCCTGCAGCCGCTGTACTTCGTCCTGCCCAATCTCAAGCGCCTGTTCGACGTGGCCCATGAAGACATCATGGCCATGGTTCGCCAAGGCATGCAGCTGGGCTTGCACGCGCCGAAATTTCCGCCGAAACCCAAAGCCGCCTGAACCGCGACTTTTGCTGACAATTGCGCCTGTCCGTGGCCGCCACTTTGCTTTAGCGTGACGGCATTGGCGGCACACGCGCTTTAATAAAAAACACACTCGTTTTCAGGAATACACCATGTCGACTTTGAACCAAGCCCACTGCGAAGCCTGCCGCGCCGATGCGCCACAAGTCAGCGACGAAGAACTGCCGATCCTGATCAAGCAGATCCCTGACTGGAACATCGAAGTACGCGACGGCATCATGCAGCTGGAAAAAGTTTTCCTGTTCAAGAACTTCAAGCACGCGCTGGCGTTCACCAACGCCGTCGGCGAAATCTCCGAGGCCGAAGGTCACCACCCGGGCCTGCTGACCGAGTGGGGCAAAGTCACCGTGACCTGGTGGAGCCATTCGATCAAAGGCCTGCACCGCAACGACTTCATCATGGCTGCGCGCACTGACGAAGTGGCCAAGACCGCAGAAGGACGCAAGTAATGCACTTCGACGCCATCGGCCGGGTCCCCGGCGACCCGATTCTCGGTTTGATGGAGGCCTATGCGCAGGATGCCAATCCGCGCAAGTTCGACCTCGGCGTTGGCGTCTACAAGGATGCCCAGGGTCTGACGCCAATCCCCGAGGCGGTGAAAATCGCCGAGGCACGACTGGTCGAAAGCCAGGACACCAAGACCTACCTCGGTGGCCACGGCAATCCGCTGTTCGGCAAGGTCATCAACGAACTGGTGCTCGGTAGCGACTCGGCATTGATCGCCGAACAACGCGCCGGCGCCACCCAGACCCCGGGCGGTACCGGTGCCCTGCGTCTGGCGGCCGACTTCATTGCGCAATGCCTGCCGGGCAAAGGCGTGTGGTTGAGCAACCCGACCTGGCCGATCCACGAAACCATTTTCGCCGCCGCCAAGGTCAAGGTCAGCCACTACCCGTACGTGGGAAGTGACAACCGCCTCGACGTCGAAGCGATGCTCGCCGTGCTCAGGGAAGTGCCGAAGGGCGACGTGGTGCTGCTGCATGCGTGCTGCCACAACCCGACCGGTTTCGACCTGAGCCATGACGACTGGAAGCGCGTGCTTGAAGTGGTGCGCAGCCGCGATCTGCTGCCGCTGATCGACTTCGCTTATCAGGGTTTTGGCGATGGCCTCGATCAGGACGCCTGGTCGACTCGGCTGTTCGCGGCACAGCTCCCGGAGCTGTTGATCACCAGTTCCTGCTCGAAGAACTTCGGCCTGTATCGCGACCGTACCGGTGCGCTGATCGTCTGCGCGACCAGCGCTGACAAGCTCATCGACATCCGCAGCCAACTGGCCAATATCGCCCGCAATCTGTGGTCGACGCCGCCGGATCACGGCGCGGCGGTGGTCGCGACCATCCTCGCCGATCCAGAGCTGAAAGCGCGCTGGGCCGATGAAGTGGAAGCGATGCGCTTGCGTATCGCGCAGTTGCGCAGCGGTCTGGTCGAAGCGCTGGAACCCCACGGTTTGCGTGAGCGTTTCGCGCACATCGGCGTGCAACGCGGGATGTTCTCCTACACCGGCCTGTCGCCGGAACAGGTGAAGAACCTGCGCGAGCGGCACAGCGTGTACATGGTCAGCTCGGGTCGGGCGAACGTCGCCGGCATTGACGCCACCCGCCTCGCATTGCTTGCGGACGCCATCGCCGACGCCTGCAAATAATCCCCCCGCCCGACTGATCGTTCCCACGCTCTGCGTGGGAATGCAGCCCGGGACGCTCCGCGTCCCAACAGCGGACGCAGAGCGTCCATTGAGGCATTCCCACGCAGAGCGTGGGAACGATCAGCACATTTAGTTTTCGGTTGATCTCGCGCCCTGCGGCCATCTGTCGCATTAATTTGAATTAAAAGTCTGATTGTCATTTTTCCTGCTGTATCCTGCGCAGGCTTTGTAAAGCGCGGAGCACCTGATCTATCAACAGACTTAGCGAGGAGCGCAACCATGCACGAGATTCCCAATCTCCCCTTCCCAAGCCTGCACGTACCTGAGCAGACGACCCCGCAACACGCCGGTGCTGAAAAGCCCGAGCCGCAAGAAGCCGCTGACAGCCGCAAAGCCGACAGCGAAGAGTAAGACCCGCCGTACAGACCGTGTGGAAAGCGCTAACATGCGCTTTCCACACTGCCTGAAACCCGAGCCCGCCATGACCGATGAATTCTCCGAAAGCCAAGCTGCCGTGCTGATCGGCGCCACCGAGAAAATGATCGAGATCTGGAATCGCCTCTCACCCGCGAAACAGGCCGCCCTGCTCGAGCGTTTCGGCAGCGAAGAAAACGCCCTCGCCGCCCTCGTCACCACGCAACTGGTCGCCCCGGCGAAATCCTGAAAACGCCGCCCGGCAAATAGTTTTACTTTTCCCCGCCCTTGAGCGGTTCACGCCGGTATCATGAGCAGCCTATCTAATCTGCTGCTCCCGTGGATCGTTACCCATGTCGTCTATACCCGAGCCCCAGCGTCCGCTGGCGGTTACGCTGCAAGTAGTCTCCATCGTCCTTTTCACCTTCATCGGTTACCTGAACATCGGCATCCCGCTCGCCGTGTTGCCGGGCTACGTCCACAGTGACCTGGGTTTCGGTGCGGTGATCGCCGGGCTGGTGATCAGCGTGCAATACCTCGCCACCCTGCTCAGCCGCCCGTACGCGGGCAAGATCATCGACAACCAGGGCAGCAAACGCGCAGTGATGATCGGCCTCGCTGGCTGTGGCTTGAGCGGTGTGTTCATGCTGATTTCCGCGTGGACACCGAACCTGCCACTGCTGAGCCTGATCAGCCTGTTGATCGGCCGCCTGGTGTTGGGCAGCGCCGAGAGTCTGGTCGGTTCCGGCTCGATTGGCTGGGGCATCGGCAGTGTTGGCGCGGCGAATACAGCGAAAGTGATTTCCTGGAACGGCATCGCCAGTTACGGCGCCCTGGCGATCGGCGCGCCGTTCGGTGTCTGGCTGGTGAGCCGGCTGGGGCTGTGGAGCATGGGCGTGAGCATCATCCTTCTCGCTCTGCTCGGTCTGGCGCTGGCATGGCCAAAAACCGCTGCGCCGATTGTTGCCGGCGAACGTCTGCCGTTCATGCATGTGCTGGGCAAAGTCTTCCCTCACGGCTGCGGACTGGCGCTGGGTTCGATCGGTTTTGGCACCATCGCCACGTTCATTACCCTGTATTACGCGACCCAGCACTGGGACAACGCGGTGCTGTGCCTGAGCCTGTTCGGCGCCAGCTTCATCGGCGCGCGGCTGCTGTTCGGCAATCTGATCAACCGCCTCGGCGGCTTCCGCGTGGCGATTGCCTGCCTGTCGGTGGAAACGTTGGGACTGTTGCTGTTGTGGATTGCTCCGGATGCGCATTGGGCACTGGCCGGTGCGGCGCTGAGCGGTTTCGGCTTCTCGCTGGTGTTCCCGGCGCTGGGCGTGGAGGCGGTGAATCTGGTGCCGGCCTCGAGCCGTGGTGCGGCGGTCGGTGCCTATTCGCTGTTCATTGATTTGTCGCTGGGGATCACCGGGCCGCTGGCCGGGGCGATTGCGGCGGGGTTCGGTTTTGCTTCGATCTTTCTGTTCGCAGCCTTCGCTGCGTTGAGCGGCCTTGGCTTGAGTGTCTATCTGTACAAGCACACGGCGAAGTATCGCGAGGTTTAGAAGTCCACCTTGCCGCGCCCGGCCTTGATGCTGCCGCGCTTGGTTTTCGACTCCAGCCGACGCTTCTTCGAACCGAGGGTCGGCTTGGTCGGGCGGCGTTTCTTTTCCACTTTGGTGGCGCTGAGAATCAGCTCGACCAGCCGCTCCAGCGCATCGACGCGGTTGGCTTCCTGGGTGCGATATTGCTGCGCCTTGATGATCAGCACGCCGTCGCTGGTGATACGACTGTCTCGCAGCGCCAGCAGGCGTTCCTTGTAGAACTCCGGCAACGACGAGTTGGGAATGTCGAAGCGCAAGTGCATGGCGCTGGAGACCTTGTTGACGTTCTGCCCACCGGCGCCTTGCGCGCGGATGGCGGTCAATTCGATCTCGGCATCCGGCAGATGCACATTGTTGGAAATCACCAGCATGGAAAAGCGTCCGTAATCAGAGCGTGCAGGATAACCTGATTCACTCAACCTCTGTGGGAGCGAGCCTGCTCGCGAAGGCGGTGTGTCAGTCGATGCAGATGTTTCTGATGGACCGCTTTCGCGAGCAGGCTCGCTCCCACAGGGTTCGGTGTGATGCCAGATTTTTCCATTTCAAAACAACAAACCCGGCACTCTGGCCGGGTTTGTCGTTTCTGCCTGCGAGGTTATTTCGCTGTTGCAGCCACCACCGCCTGCACACTGCGCTTGTTCTTGATCAGGTAGCAGACCCACATGAACACCACCCACACCGGAATCGCATACACCGAGATCTGAATCCCCGGGATCAGCAGCATCACGCCGAGGATGAACACCACGAACGCCAGGCAGACGAAGTTGCCGTACGGATACCACAGCGCCTTGAACAGCGGCGTCTGTTTGGTCTGGTTCATGTGCTGGCGGAACTTGAAGTGCGAGTAGCTGATCATCGCCCAGTTGATCACCAGCGTCGCAACCACCAGCGACATCAGCAGTTCCAGCGCGTGCTGCGGGATCAGATAGTTGAGCAGCACGGCAACCAGCGTCACTGCCGCCGACGCCAGAATCGAACGCACCGGCACGCCGCGCTTGTCAATCTTCGCCAGCGCTTTTGGCGCATCGCCCTGCTCGGCCATGCCCAGCAGCATGCGGCTGTTGCAGTAGGTGCCGCTGTTGTATACCGACAGCGCAGCGGTCAGCACGACGAAGTTGAGGATGTGCGCGGCGGTGTTGCTGCCGAGCATCGAGAACACCTGCACGAACGGACTGCCGCTGTAGGAATCGCCGGACGCGTTGAGGGTTTCCAGCAGGCTGTCCCACGGGGTCAGCGACAGCAGGATCACCAGTGCGCCAATGTAGAAAATCAGGATGCGGTAGATCACCTGGTTGATCGCTTTCGGGATCACGGTTTTCGGCTTGTCGGCTTCAGCGGCGGTGAAACCGAGCATTTCCAGACCGCCGAAAGAGAACATGATGATCGCCATGGCCATCACCAGACCGCTCACCCCGTTGGGAAAGAAACCGCCGTGGGACCACAGGTTGCTCACCGAGGCTTGCGGGCCGCCATGGCCGCTGACCAGCAGGTAGCTGCCCAGCGCGATCATGCCGACGATGGCCACAACCTTGATGATCGCAAACCAGAATTCAGCTTCACCGAAGACTTTGACGTTGGCCAGATTGATCGCGTTGATCAGCACGAAGAATGCAGCAGCGGAGACCCAGGTCGGGATGTCCGGCGCCCAGTAATGGATGTACTTGCCAACCGCTGTCAGCTCGGACATGCCCACCAGAATGTACAGAATCCAGCAGTTCCAGCCCGACAGGAACCCGGCGAAACCGCCCCAGTATTTGTGCGCGAAATGGCTGAAGGAGCCGGCCACCGGCTCTTCGACGATCATTTCGCCGAGCTGGCGCATGATCATGAAGGCGATGAAGCCGCAGATGGCGTAGCCGAGGATCATCGACGGCCCGGCGGATTTCAGGACCCCGGCAGAACCGAGGAACAATCCGGTACCGATCGCGCCACCGAGGGCGATCAGTTGAATATGGCGATTTTTCAGGCCGCGTTTAAGCTCGCCTGATTGCGAGGGTTGTCCACTCATGAAAAAGGTCTCACGCAAGGTTTGATGATGTTCAGTAGACGTTGCTGCAAGGTTGCGATTTCAGGCAGCCCCGATCAAACCCCAGCGCAGGCACCAGGAGTTCAGCTCATTTACAACGGTCATGCGTCACCTGTTTGTTTTTATCTGTGACGAAATCGAACCCGGCACGCTTGTGGCGCGGCGGAGTGAACAAGGCGGATAGCCTCGAGATTTTTGCGATTACGCAGAGGGTCACAGTTAAAACGCGGCGCATTGTACACCGCTAACCCCCTGCTGCCAGACCCGCCTGATCAGCGTGTCGGTTGCCGGGATTGCATGTGTCCGCCTCGACAGTCTCGAGCGGCTGCAAAATATGAGTCAGGCCTTTGCAGGCCATCGACGGGGACGAGGAAAAAACCGTCCCACGGGGAGAAGTGGAAATCAGTCGCGGCGTCCATTGCGCCTCCTTCTTGTTATTCGCCTGCACGACAGGCATGGGGCGCATCACACCCTGCCTGAAGGCTGGAAACAAGCGCGCCAGAGCCCTGCGCGGCAGCTGTTCTCCCGGCTTACGGAAGCTTTTCCTTACAACCGATGCGGAGGCGGGAAATCACCGCTCCGGCGGGGCCTATTCGTCACGTTTTGTTTACAACGCGTAACGAATATCTTCCGAATCAGAAATTTCCGAAGGATGTCTGCATATTGACGGTAGCTAGCTTGCTATCAATTTCGCCTGCCTAGTTTTTTGTTTTCAAAAAAGAAAATCGATCCTGAAAAACAGAACAAAAAGTCTATTTAAAAATTAAATGGATAAAATTTTGCATTCGCAAAAAGCCTCAACTAGGTTTTTCACGTCTCACCGGCCACCTCGACCGGTCAGTCATAAACCGTGAAATTCTCTAGGAGATCGACCATGCAAGCACTGGAAAAAGACTTGGATACCGAACTGCAACTGGACGAATGGTTTGAAGCGCCAACCCATGAGGCCGCTGTGGAAATGATGCAAGCCGACGCGGTGGTTCCGTTCGGCACGGCGATGTGGCCTCTGTAAGACATCCCGGGCAGGCACGGTCCGGCCGGTCGTGCCTGCCGCTTCATTCCCCGGTCAGTCAGGGAGGATTCATGGACAAGCCCCGCGCCATCTCGCATTTCCTTTACTACCTCGAACATCACCCTGCCCTCGCCGGCCTCGACTCGGCGAAGGTCATGCTGGGCCACACCGCCGATTACGAAGCCCTGACCGGCGCCATTGCCGAACAGGCCGGCGAGCATCCGCGCTTTCAGTTCAGTGCCCGGCGTCTGGACCTGGAAAGCACCACAGCGCTGTCCGAGGCAATTGCCGACAGCGATCTGTACATTTTCTTCTACGACTCTTCCACCCTGCCCAACCCACGCCCCGACGGCCCGGAATTCGTTCGTGCGCTGCAAGCGGTGATGGCGGAAAACTGGAAGAAGTCGCTGCTGTTCAAGGATTACGGCGACTATTTCTACGACACCTTCAGCATCACCCCGCAACGCATCGCCGGGCTCAACAGTCACCTGATCCAGCGCATGTCCCAAGCGACCACGCTGAGTTTCAAGGATGACCACGGCTCATGGTTCGAAACGCCGATGAGCAGCATCAAGAAGTGGACCGACATCAACGGCGTCGGCAACTTCGACCTCGCCCCCGGCGAAATCGCCACCCACAGCGAAGCCATCAACGGCCATGTGAAGTTCAAGGGCACCTTCCTCAGCACCATCCCGTTCGCGCGCAAGTACGGCGTGCTGGAATCGCCGCTCGAGCTGTGGATCGAGAACTCGACCATCAGCCGCATCGCCACCGACGTGCCGGGGCTTGAGCATGACTTCAACAAGTACCTGGATGCCAACCCGTCGAACCGGCGGATTGAGGAGTTGGGGATTGGCACAAACGAAGGCGTGAAGGATCTATATGCACGCAATGCCGGGTTTGAGGAGCGGCATTGTGGGTTGCATCTTGGATTAGGCGGTGGCGCCAAGGGCAGTCATCACCTGGACCTGATCTTTTCTGGCGGGGTGTTGGCGCTGGATGACAAGCCGGTGTTTGACGGGCGGTTTGTGTTTTAGGTGACTGACGCCTTCGCGAGCAGGCTCGCTCCCACAGGGGATTATGTAAGCCGCAGATGATCGTTCCCACGCTCCGCGTGGGAATGCAGCCCGGGACGCTCCGCGTCCCTTCCAAAGCCGAACGCGGAGCGTCCGTTGAGGCATCCCCACGCAGAGCGTGGGAACGATCGGTGTCAGCACAGACTTTCGTCCAGACAAAAAAAACGCCAACCCTGAGGTTGGCGTTTTTGCTTCAGCTTGTAGCTTGTAGCTTGGAGCTTGTAGCTTGTAGCTTGTAGCTTGCAGCTAGTAACTCACAGCTGCCTTATTCCGGTTTCTTGCGACCGAAACCCGGGCGCTGACCGGAACCAGCCGGTGCGCCGCGACGCTTGCCCGACGGTTTGTCGCCATCGACCAGTTTGATCCCCGGACGCTTCGGCGCCGGTTTGGCCGGGCGCTTGTTGGTGGTGTCGGCTGGACGATCCGCCACTGGCGTACCGCGACCGGCCGGTGCACGACCTTCACCACGCTCAGTGCGACCGCTGGCCGGACGCGGTGCGCGCTCGCCGTCACGGGCGACTGGCTTGCGACCTGGACGCTCGCCTTCGATCTGCGGCTCACGGCTCGGGCGCGGCGCGGTCGGTGCGCCGGCGGCTGGACGCAGGGTGCGTACGCGCTCGGTCTTGGCCATCGGCCGCGACGATTTGCGCTGCATGCGTTCGAGTTTGTCCTTGCTCTTGGCGTTCAGCTGCGGCATTGCCACCGGCGTCAGGCCGACTTCGGCGCTGAGGACGTCGACTTCGTACTGGCTCATTTCGCGCCAGCGACCCATCGGCAGGTCGGAGTTGAGGAACACCGGACCGAAACGCACGCGCTTCAGACGGCTGACCACCAGACCTTGGGATTCCCACAGACGACGCACTTCACGGTTGCGCCCTTCCATGACCACGCAGTGGTACCAGTGGTTGAAACCCTCACCGCCCGGCGCCTGTTGAATGTCGGTGAAACGCGCCGGACCGTCTTCCAGCACCACGCCGGCCTTCAGGCGTTCGATCATCTCATCGTCGACTTCACCGCGTACACGCACGGCGTACTCGCGGTCCATCTCGTAGGACGGGTGCATCAGACGGTTGGCCAGCTCACCGTCAGTGGTGAACATCAGCAGACCGGTGGTGTTGATGTCGAGACGGCCGATGTTGATCCAGCGGCCTTCTTTGGGGCGCGGCAGCTTGTCGAACACGGTCGGACGGCCTTCCGGGTCGTCACGGGTGCAGATCTCGCCGTCGGGCTTGTTGTACATGATCACGCGGCGCACCGATTCGGCGGCCTCTTCGCGCTTGATCACTTTGCCATCGATGGTGATGGCGTCGTGCATGTCGACGCGCAGGCCGAGGGTGGCGTCTTTGCCATTGACCTTGATCCGGCCCTGGCTGATCCAGGATTCCACGTCACGGCGCGAGCCGACGCCGATACGGGCGAGGACCTTCTGCAGCTTTTCGCCTGCTGGGCCGATTTCCTGGTCGTCTTTCTGATTGATGTCACTCATCTGGGCACCTCCCGGTGTGGTCTGTTCAGGCGGCGCCTGAAGTATTGAAAACTGGGTCCAGGCCGAAGGGATCGGCGAAGGGTCGCGAATCATACGCGGATGTGCGCCGTCGCGCATCAGAGACTAGCTGATCGATTGCCGGTTATTTCTTTTTCCGCCGACCGGCACCACCGAGTTTGATCAGGCGCAGCGCGGCTTCGGCCAGCACCGTGCGTTTGTCGTCCTTGTCGAGCTTCTTCCAGGCCTTGATCTCGCGCTTGCTGCGACCGCAACCGAGGCAGATGTCGTCGGAGAATTTGCAGAGGCTGATGCAGGGGTCTTTGGTTGAGCTCATCGCAATCTCCAGAACGACATTTCACCCTGTGGGAGCGAGCCTGCTCGCGAAGGCGCA
>NZ_JAPCIK010000013.1:0-54069 GCF_025910115.1 Pseudomonas sp. RG1 | reverse complement strand
CTCCCACAAGGGTCTTCACTGGTTTCTCAATAGGCGTCAGTCTTCGAACTCGCGCCGTTCGGCTTCGATTGCCTCGGCCAGTGCGCGGGCTTCGGCTTCTTCTTCGCTGAGTTCCGGTTCCGGCTGTTCGAGGGCGGCGACAGCGGCCAGGAGCTTCTCGCGGGCTTCGGCGACACCGAGAATGTCTTCTTCCGGTTCGGCGTCAGGCGCCGCTTCAAGTTCAACTTCAGCTTCAACAACCGGCTCGATGATCTCAGGCTCGGGCACCGGCGCTTCGCCATCCGCCGCATCGCGCAGCAAGTCGTCGAAGTCGGTCTTGATCCCCTCTTCCATGCTGTCCAGCTCCAGCAACAGGGAATGGAAACTGGTTTCTTCCTTCTCCTCCTCCGGCTCGGCGCTGGCGTCGGCCAGGTCCTGCAGACTCTGCGGCACCGGCGCGTCGTCGAAGTCGAGCACCGGTTCGGCTTCCATCTCGCGCAGTTCGGCTAGCGGCGGCAGGTCTTCGAGGTTTTTCAGGTTGAAGTGGTCGAGAAACGCCTTGGTCGTGGCGAACATCGCCGGTTTGCCCGGCACGTCGCGATAACCGACGACGCGGATCCACTCACGCTCGAGCAAGGTCTTGACGATGTTGCTGTTGACCGCCACGCCACGCACGTCTTCGATTTCGCCCCGGGTGATCGGCTGGCGATAGGCGATCAACGCGATGGTTTCCAGCAAGGCGCGGGAATAGCGCTGCGGGCGCTCTTCCCAGAGACGGCCGACCCACGGCGAGAACTTCTCGCGGATCTGCAAGCGATAGCCCGACGAGACTTCCTTGAGCTCGAAGGCACGGCCCTCGCAGGATTTGCCGAGCAGGGTCAGGGCTTTCTTGAAGACCGCCGGCTCCGGCCGCTCGCCTTCTTCAAACAGTTCATACAGGCGCTCAAGGGATTGCGGCTTTCCCGAGGCCAACAGAAAGGCTTCAAGCAGGGGCGCCAGCTCGCGGGGTTCAGTCAGGTTCATACAGGGACTCGTTATTCGGCTCGGGCTCGCACGTGGATCGCGGCGAACGGCTCATTCTGCACCAGCTCGACCAAGGATTCCTTGACCAGTTCAAGGATCGCCATAAAGGTCACCACCACACCGAGGCGGCCCTCTTCAGCGGTGAACAGCTCGACAAACGGCACGAAACCGCCGCCCTTGAGCCGTTCCAGCACATCGCTCATGCGCTCGCGGGTGGACAGCGCTTCACGGCTGACCTGGTGGCTTTCGAACATGTCGCCACGGCGCAGGACTTCGGCCATGCACATTAGAATCTCTTCCAGCGCGACGTCCGGCAACAGCTTGCGCGCCCGCGCTTCCGGGGCGTCGAGCTTGGGCACGATCACATCGCGACCGACCCGGCTCAGCCCATCGATACCTTCAGCGGCAGCCTTGAAGCGCTCGTATTCCTGCAAGCGGCGGATCAATTCCGCGCGCGGGTCGTCTTCTTCATCTTCGACGGTTTCCGCCCGGGGCAGAAGCATGCGCGATTTGATCTCGGCGAGCATCGCCGCCATCACCAGATATTCGGCGGCCAGCTCCAGACGCACCGACTGCATCAATTCGACGTAGCCCATGTACTGGCGGGTGATTTCCGCCACGGGGATGTCGAGGATATTGATGTTCTGTTTGCGGATCAGATACAGCAGCAGGTCGAGCGGACCTTCGAAGGCTTCAAGAAAGACTTCCAGCGCATCGGGCGGGATGTACAAGTCCAGCGGCATTTCCATGACCGCCTGACCATAGACCATCGCGAACGGCAGTTCCTGCTGGGCGCCGGCCTGGGGATCGACCACGGTTTCCACTGCGGACATTCAGGCCTCGACCATGAACGGCGTCGGATCGCCGCAACCGACGCGGACCACTTCCGGGTCGTCGCCGGTCAGGTCAATCACCGTTGAGGCCTTGATGCCGCCAAAGCCGCCGTCGATGATCAGATCGACCTGATGCTCAAGCAACTGGCGCATTTCGTAGGGGTCGCTGAGCGGGTCTTCGTCGCCGGGCATGATCAGCGTCACGCTCATCAGCGGCTCGCCCAGTTCGGCCAGCAGCGCCAGCGCGATCGGATGGCTTGGCACGCGCAGGCCGATGGTGCGTTTCTTCGGATGCAGCAACAGGCGCGGCACTTCGCGGGTGGCGTTGAGAATAAAGGTGTAAGGCCCCGGCAGGTGCGCCTTGAGAATGCGGAAGGTGCCGGTGTCGATCTTGGCGTAATTGCCCAGTTGCGACAGGTCGCTGCAGATCAGCGCGAAGTTGTGTTTTTCATCGAGCTGACGCAGACGTCGCACACGCTCGATGGCGGTCTTGTCGCCGATCTGGCAACCAATGGCGTAGGACGAGTCCGTGGGATAAATCACCACCCCGCCCTTGCGGATGATCTCGACCGCCTGTTTGATCAGGCGCGCTTGCGGGTTTTCCGGATGTATCTGGAAAAATTGACTCACATTCTCTACCTGTTCAGACGGCGGCAATATCTGTGTCATGTTTGAACCGACACCACAGGGGTGGAAGGTCCTCGGGAACCGGCCGGTACTGGCCGATCTCGGACCAGCCGCCAGGGCCATGGAAGTCACTGCCGGCGCTGACCAGCAGACCGAACTCACGGGCAAGGATCGCCAGGCTGCCCACCTGTTCTGCGGGCTGATGGCCATTGACCACCTCGATAGCATGCCCGCCTGCTTGAATATAGTCGGCAATCAGCTTTCGGCGCTTGCTACGGGTGAAATCGTAGTGCAATGGATGCGCCAGGCTGACCCAGGCTCCGGCGGCGCGCAGGGTGCCGACGGTGTCTTCCAGCGTCGGCCAGTGCAGCTTGACGTCGCCGAGTTTGCCGGCGCCGAGCCATTTGCGAAACGCCTCGGCGCGATCCTTTACATAACCTTCACGCACCATCCAGTCGGCGAAATGCGGCCGGGCCGGCGCGTTGCCGCTGTCGCCCAGTTCCTGCTGGATCTGCCGGGCGCCGTCGAGGGCACCGGGCATCCCCTTGAGTGCGAGCTTGCGGCTTATTTCTTCGGACCGCAGCCAGCGGCCATCGTGCAATTTGGCGATCGCTTCGACCAACGGCGCGGCGTTGACGTCGAAACCGTAGCCCAATACGTGAATGGTCGCCCCGCCCCAGGTGCAGGACAATTCGACGCCGTTGACCAGTTGCATGCCTAACTCGGTAGCGGCAGTACGCGCCTCGGCGAGCCCCTCAAGGGTGTCGTGGTCGGTCAACGCCAGGACTCGCACGCCGTTTTCGAACGCTCGCGCAACCAGAACCGCAGGCGCCAGGGCGCCGTCGGAGGCCGTGCTGTGGCAGTGCAAATCAACATTCACGGGGAGTTGTAACCTCAAATCAGCTGGCGCTATCGCGCGCCCATATGTTTGTTATTATGCCGCCACATCCAGCTTCTGGCTCTCACTGTGAAACAATTCATCGATTTCATCCCGCTTCTGCTGTTCTTCATCGTTTACAAACTTGATCCACGGGTCGTCGACATTGCCGGCCAGCAAGTGACCGTAGGCGGTATCTACAGCGCCACGGCGATGCTGATCATCAGTTCGCTGGTGGTGTACGGCGCGCTGTTCATCAAGCAGCGCAAGCTGGAAAAGAGCCAATGGCTGACGCTGATCGCCTGCCTGGTATTCGGCAGCCTGACGCTGGCCTTCCACAGCGAAACCTTCCTGAAATGGAAAGCGCCGGTGGTCAATTGGTTGTTCGCTGCGGCGTTCATCGGTAGCCATTTCATCGGCGATCGCCTGCTGATCAAACGCATCATGGGCCACGCGCTGACCTTGCCAGACCCGGTCTGGACGCGCCTGAACATCGCCTGGATCGGCTTCTTCCTGTTCTGCGGCGCGGCCAACCTGTTCGTCGCCTTCACCTTCCAGAGCATCTGGGTCGACTTCAAGGTGTTCGGCAGCCTGGGCATGACCGTGCTGTTCCTGGTCGCACAGGGCGTTTACCTGTCGCGCCATCTGCATGACACCGATACCACAACGCCTAAAACCGAGGACTGACATGCTCTACGCCATCATTGCCACCGACGTTGCCAACTCGCTGGAAGCTCGCCTGTCCGCGCGCCCGGCGCATCTGGAACGCCTGCAAGCGCTCAAGGGCGAAGGCCGCATCGTGCTGGCCGGCCCGCACCCGGCCGTCGACAGCAATGATCCGGGCGCAGCGGGTTTCACCGGCAGCCTGATCGTCGCCGAGTTCGACTCCCTGAGCGCCGCACAGGCCTGGGCCGATGCCGATCCGTACATTGCCGCCGGCGTCTACGCCAATGTGATCGTCAAGCCGTTCAAGCAAGTCCTGCCGTAATCCCGCTATTGAAATGCCGAAGGGATTCATGTGGCGAGGGGATTCATCCCCGCTGGGTGGCGAAGCCGCCCCAAACCCCATCCAACGCGGTGTGTCTGACACACCGCACGCCTCCCATTTCAGGACTGCTACGCAGCCCAACGGGGCGGTGCGACGTTTCGCTAAACCCCTCGCCACAGAATATTCATCAGCCACAAATTATTTGTCAGCCACCAACATCACCTCCTGCGCACTGAACCTTCTCGCTTCTCATCCATCTCAATCGCTCATTATTCTCGTTTGCCTGCCGACAACCTGCCCAATATCCATTTGGAAACAGGTGTCGCGATGCGCAAGGGTCCGTTGTGTCTGATGTTGCTCACGTTGTCGATCATGGCCCCCGCCCATGGTGAGGAAACCACCGAAAGCGGCAGCTCCACGCCATTGTCATTGAGCGCCGGCAGCCAGATCACCGAGCTGCAACAGCGGCTCAAGGCCAGTGAGCAGCAGCGCGAAGAACTGAACAAACAACTGCAAAATGCCGACAACACTCGCGAAAGCGCCCAGCTCGCCCGGCTGCGCCAGGAGAACCAGCGTCTGAAGCTGCAACTCAAGGAAGCCCAGGCCAGCCCGCTGCCGCGTTTGCTGACCGACCAACAGCAGTGGTTCGTCACTGGCGCCGGGGTAGCGCTATTGGCGCTGCTCTGCGGTATCTTTGCCAGTGGTGCAAGCCGAAAACGTCGGCAATGGCTAAATTGAGTGAGTCATGAGCGAGCTGTTACTGATTGATGATGACCAGGAGTTGTGCGAACTCCTGAGTAGCTGGTTGAGCCAGGAAGGCTTCCAGGTGCGCGCCTGCCACGACGGCCAGAGCGCCCGCAAGGCGTTGGCCGAAACCGCCCCGGCGGCGGTGGTGCTGGACGTGATGCTGCCCGACGGCAGCGGTCTGGAACTGCTCAAGCAATTGCGCAACGACCACGCCGACCTGCCGGTGCTGATGCTGTCAGCGCGTGGCGAACCGCTGGACCGCATCCTCGGCCTCGAACTGGGCGCCGACGATTACCTGGCCAAACCCTGCGACCCCCGCGAACTGACCGCGCGCCTGCGCGCCGTGTTGCGGCGCAGCCATCCCGCCGCTGTGTCAACGCAACTTGAGCTGGGCGACCTGAGTTTCAGCCCGTTGCGCGGCGTGGTCAGCATCGACGAAAAAGAACTGACCCTGACCGTCTCCGAAAGCCGCCTGCTCGAAGCCCTGCTCAAACAGCCGGGCGAGCCGCTGGACAAACAGGAACTGGCGCAACTGGCCCTCGGCCGCAAGCTGACCCTGTACGACCGCAGCCTCGACATGCACGTCAGCAACCTGCGCAAAAAAATCGGCCCCCACCCC
The DNA here is from genome assembly GCF_025910115.1 of Pseudomonas sp. RG1. Lineage (NCBI taxonomy): Bacteria > Pseudomonadati > Pseudomonadota > Gammaproteobacteria > Pseudomonadales > Pseudomonadaceae > Pseudomonas > Pseudomonas sp. RG1. The sequence goes on along the minus strand of NZ_JAPCIK010000013.1, from coordinate 48,376 downwards.
GACGGCCGCCCGCGCATCGTTGCGCTGCGTAGCCGTGGTTACTACTACAGTCTATAAGACCTGCGCCGTGTAGAAGTGAGCCTGCTCGCGATGGCGGTGTGTCAGTCAACACACTCTTGTGCCATCGCGAGCAGCCTTACTCCAGAGGGGATCTGATCGTTTCCACGCTCTTTATGGGAATGCAGCCGTCGGTGGCTTTGCAGTGGTTAATCGGGCATCGAACGAATAATGTCGGCCAAATCGTCCTTGGTTATCTCGTTGGCCTTAATGGCAGCGGCAATGTCTTTTTTGGAAAGTGGAAAACGCTTGAAAATTTCTCGCAAAGTATTCGCATCAACATTTGCCAGCCAGAGCGGATCAATGAAAGAACCGCCGTACTCAGGCTTCATCGGTACTTCTTCGTGGGCAATCGTACCCTTATGGTTGAGATACACCACATAACTATCATGCCCTTCAGGAAAGCTTTTATCGTGATATAGCGTAGTACCCTGCGGCAGCACGTAGTAATTCTCGTCGCCGTTTGGACCCTCGATGAGCAACGGTTCTTTAGTTTTGATCATCTTCTTATCGTGCCCCTGCGAACCATGATCAAAAATCAAGAATGCCAAAAAAATCGCATTGACCGATAAAGCTGCCATCAGCCATGGGCCGACTTGCCTGGTAAACGTTTTATTTGTCATGGGGATCTCGGTATTTGCTTTGTTAAGGCACGCAGCCGTTGCTCTTATGCTGAGCGAGTACCGTCTAAATGAGCGATCACAGCCTCGGCCCGTGCATTATCCAAAAGATCGCAGCCTTCAGCATCACCTGCACTGGGTATGTGTAAGGCCGGGCACGAAACGTCTTTACCGAAGCTTTACGCTGCGCTGACCGCCGCTGACCTTGATCTGCGTAATCTGCACTCATCCGGAACGTACCGGGAACGAGACAAGGAGATACACCATGCGCAAGACTCTTATCGCTCTGATGTTCGCTGCCGCTCTGCCAACCGTGGCCATGGCCATGCCGCAGGATGGCGGTCCGCTGGGTGGTCCGCTGGATGGCCCGCGCCACGGTGGTCAGATGCACGGCGGCATGCACGGCAAAGGTCCGTACAGCCAGCTCGACCTGACCCGCGAACAACGCGAGCAGATTCGCAAGATCATGGGCGAGCAGATGCACGAGCGTAAGCAGGTGGTCGACAAGTACCTGGAGAAACTCTCGCCGGCCGACCAGAAAGCCATGAAGGACGAGATCGCGGCCAACCACAAGAAAGCCGAGTCCGATGTCCGTGCATTGCTGAAACCTGAGCAACAGAAGCAGTTCGACGAGATCCAGAAAAAACGCGCCGAACGCCGCGCCGAATGGGCCGAGTTCAAGGCCTGGAAAGCGCAGCAGGCGCAAAAGGCGCAATAATGGCTTGACCCTGGGCCCGACGACTCAACTCGTCGGGCCTGTTCCATTCAAATCGAATGTGGGAGCGAGCCTGCTCGCGAAGGCGGTGTATCAGCCAGCGATGAATTGACTGACACTACGCCTTCGCGAGCAGGCTCGCTCCCACATTTAAACGATCTGATTTTCGAGGAATTTCTGTGCGTTCACTGTTCTGGCGGATTCTTGCGAGCTTCTGGCTGGCCATCGCTCTGGTAGCCGGGCTGTCGATTCTGCTCGGGCACATGCTCAATCAGGACGCGTGGATTCTCAGCCGCCATCCCGGCCTCAACACGCTGGCGGCGGAATGGACGCAGACTTACGAAACCCAAGGCGAAGAAGCCGCGCAGGACATTCTCGAACAACGCAAACGCCAGTATCACATCGACGTTCAAGTGCTCAACGAAACCGGCGATCCGGTGGTGCGTGGCACCTTCCCGCGCCGCGCCGCAGCATTCGAAGCGCGCCAGAACAACGATGACCGCCGCCTGCCATGGCGGCGTCTGACCGACGAAATCACCAGTGAAAAAACCGGTGACACCTACCTGTTCATCTACCGCATCCCACACCCGGAACTCGACGCCTGGCACCGCGAAAGCCTGCTCTGGCCGCTGAGTGCGCTGGGCATCGCGCTGGTGGTGCTGACCCTGTTCAGTTTGCTCGTGACTTTCTCCATCACCCGCCCACTGAGTCGCTTGCGCGGCGCGGTGCATGATCTGGGGCAGACCACATATCAGCAGAACAGTCTGGCGAAACTGGCCAACCGCCGTGACGAATTCGGCGTGCTGGCCACCGATTTCAACCGCATGGGCGCGCGCCTGCAAAGCCTGATCGGCAGTCAGCGCCAGCTGCTGCGCGATGTCTCCCATGAACTGCGCTCACCACTGGCGCGCCTGCGCATCGCGCTGGCTTTGGCCGAGCGCGCCAACCCTGACGAGCGCGAAAAACTGTGGCCACGCCTGACCCGTGAATGCGACCGGTTGGAGGCGTTGATCAGTGAAATTCTGGTACTGGCACGAGTCGATGCCGACAACGCCAGCGCTGAAGAAGTGGACCTGAATGCGTTGCTCGCCGCGCTGCAAAAGGATGCGCAGCTCAGCTCGCCCGAGCAGACCGTACGCCTGCAAGCCGAGCCGCAGCTGAATCTCAAAGGCTGGCCGACGATGATCGAGCGCGCCGTGGATAATCTGCTGCGCAACGCCCAGCGCTTCAACCCGAGCGATCAGCCGATCGAATTGCACGCTGCGCGGCAGGGAGAGCGGATTGTCATCAGCGTGCGCGACCACGGGCCGGGGGTGCAGACCGAACATCTGAGTCAGTTGGGCGAGCCGTTTTATCGCGCGCCGGGGCAGACCGCTGCCGGGCATGGCCTGGGGCTGGCGATTGCCAAACGGGCGGCGGAACGGCATGGCGGCACGCTGACGCTGGCCAATCATCCGCAGGGCGGCTTTGTGGCGAGTCTGGAATTGCCGTTGGTACCGGGAGTCGTGGTCCAGCCCTGAAAAAGCCCCTCACCCCAACCCTCTCCCGGAGGGAGAGGGGGCCGACCGAGTTGTCTGCCGTTGTGCATCGACCTTATGGATTCGCAGAAACTAGACGTCCGGTATCCCGACGCTGGATTCAGCGAAGGACGCTCAGGTCGGTGTAATTCCAAAGCATCCCCAATCAGTCCCCTCTCCCTCTGGGAGAGGGTTAGGGTGAGGGGCTTTTGATCTTCAGGCTTTACCGGGCCAGGCGCTGACGAACTCAGCCAGATCAACCTTCTCCGCCACGCGCGGCTCTTTCTGCGGTGTGCCGAGGTAGAGGAACGCGATCACCTCCTCGCCTTCCACCAGCCCCAAGCCTTCGGCCACATGCTTTGAGTACGCCAGATCCCCGGTGCGCCACACCGCGCCAATCCCCTGCGCATACGCCGCGAGCAAGATACCGTGGGCCGCACAACCGGCCGTAAGCAGTTGCTCGGCCTTCGGATATTTCACGTGTTCCTGCAATTTCGCGATGACCACAACCACCAGCGGCGCGCGCAGTGGGCCGTTGCGGGCCTTGTCGATCATCGCTTCGCTGACTTCGCCGCTCTGCTGGCGGGCCGCCTCGGCCAGCAACTCGCCCATTTGCTCACGCGCTGCGCCTTCGACGGTCAAAAAGCGGTACGGCTGCAAGTGCCCGTGATCCGGGGCACGCAGGGCCGCGCCGAACAGGGCTTCGCGCTGCTCGGCAGTGGGGGCCGGTTCGACCAGTCGGGGAACGGAAACACGGTTGAGCAACGCGTCGAGAGCCTGCATCGGCCACCTCCTTTGAAAAATGTGCGGCTATTCTAGCTTCATCTGCGCAGCGCCTGCCGGTTTACATGCCTTGCCCCACAGGTAGAATGGCGCCCTTCTCCCACCAGCCCGAGCGGATTTCATGGCGTTGCCGACCTTACGGATCATTGGTTTTATCATCGGCATCTTCCTGATCACCCTGGCTGTGGCCATGGTCGTGCCGATGGCCACGCTGGTGATTTTCGAGCGCACCAGCGATCTGCCGTCGTTCCTCTGGGCGAGCATGATCACCTTTGTCGCCGGCCTCGCCCTGGTGATACCCGGCAGACCGGAACACATTCACCTGCGCCCGCGCGACATGTACCTGCTGACGGTCAGCAGCTGGCTGGTGGTGTGCATTTTCGCCGCGCTGCCGTTTCTGCTGACCCAGCACATCAGCTACACCGACTCGTTCTTCGAAAGCATGTCCGGCATCACCGCCACCGGCTCCACCGTGCTCAACGGCCTGGACAACATGTCACCGGGGATTCTGATGTGGCGGTCGCTGCTGCACTGGATCGGCGGCATCGGCTTTATCGGCATGGCGGTGGCGATTCTGCCGCTGCTGCGCATCGGTGGCATGCGTCTGTTCCAGACCGAATCCTCCGACCGCTCGGAGAAGGTCATGCCGCGTTCGCACATGGTGGCGCGGTTGATTGTGGCGGCCTACGTCGGCATCACCATTCTCGGCAGCCTGGCGTTCTGGTGGGCGGGAATGAGCCCGTTCGATGCGATCAACCACGCGATGTCGGCGATTTCCACCGGTGGTTTCTCGACCTCTGACCAGTCGCTGGCCAAGTGGACGCAACCGGCGGTGCACTGGGTGGCGATCGTCATCATGATTCTCGGCAGCCTGCCGTTCACCCTGTACGTGGCGACGCTACGCGGCAACCGCCGAGCATTGATCAAGGATCAACAGGTGCAGGGTTTGCTGGCGATGCTGCTGGTGACCTGGCTGGTGCTCGGCACCTGGTACTGGTGGACCACCAAGCTGCATTGGCTGGAAGCGCTGCGGCATGTGGCGCTGAACGTGACCTCGGTGGTCACTACCACCGGCTTCGCCCTCGGGGACTACAGCCTGTGGGGCAACTTCTCGCTGATGCTGTTTTTCTATCTGGGCTTTGTCGGCGGTTGCTCAGGTTCGACGGCGGGCGGCATCAAGATTTTCCGTTTCCAGGTCGCCTACATCCTGCTCAAGGCCAACCTCAATCAGCTGATCCACCCGCGCGCGGTGATCAAGCAGAAGTACAACGGTCACCGCCTCGACGAAGAAATTGTCCGTTCGATCCTGACCTTCTCGTTCTTCTTCGCCATCACCATCTGCGTGATCGCCCTGCTGCTGTCGCTGCTCGGAGTCGACTGGATGACCGCACTGACCGGTGCCGCCAGCACCGTGTCCGGCGTCGGCCCGGGTCTGGGCGAAACCATCGGCCCGGCCGGCAACTTCGCCACCCTGCCGGATGCGGCGAAGTGGATTCTGTCGTTCGGCATGCTGCTCGGCCGACTGGAGATCATTACGGTGTTTGTGCTGTGTATTCCGGCGTTCTGGCGTCATTGACCGCGTCCGGCACCTGCGTCAGGCGCAAGCGGTACTCGCCGGGCGTGGTGTCGAACCAGCGGCGGAAGGCGCGGAAGAAGTTGCTCGGGTCGGCAAAGCCCAGCAGGTAGGCGATTTCCAGCAAGGTCATGCTCGGTTGCGCCAGATATTGTTCGGCCAATTCACGCCGGGTGTCGTCGAGCAATTGCTGGAAACTGGTGCCCTCCTCCTGCAAGCGCCGCTGCAAAGTGCGCTGCGACAGGTGCAACGTCTGCGCCACGGTGTCGCGCTTGGGCTCGCCCTGGGGCAACAAACGACACAACACCTGACGTGCCCGGTGCGTCACGCGACTTTCGGAAAACCGCGCCAGATATTCCCCGGCAAAGCGATCATGCAACAGCGCCATGGCTTCGTTGGCGGTCGGCAGCGGCGCCTCCATATCGGCACGTTCGAAGATCAACGCATCGTAAGGCGCGTTGAACACCAGCGGCGCGTGAAAGGCTTCTTTATAGGGTTGCAGGTTTGTCGGCTGATCGCCCTGAACCAACACTTTGACCGGGTGCAGCGGGCGCCCGGTCAGCCAGCCGCACAGCGCCAACGCGCAGGCCAGTGACGCTTCGGCGCTCTGCCGGGTCGGCGGCAGATGATCGCCGTGCACGGTAAGAATCAGCGCGTAACCTTCCTCGAGCAGGCGAAAGCTCAGGTCAGCGCTTTCGGCAATGATGCGTTGATAGCGCACCAGACGCTGGAAGCCTTCAGCCAGGGTATTGCTCGACATCAGCGCATAGCCGGCGACATGAAATGAGGCCGGGCGCACCACTTTGCCCATGTTCAGGCCAATCGCGGGGTTGCCGGAAACCTCGACCGCGCGCTGCCAGAGCCGGGTCATGGAGTCTTGCGGGAAGCGTGCATCCGGATCTTCAAGGGCGCTGAAATCCAGCCCCAGCTGCCTGAACAGTACCCGGCAATCCAGGCCGTCCATCTCCAGTGCTTTGACAATCCCCATCGCCCAGCTTGCAGAAGTCGTTCGTTCGCTCATGGTTGTTATTCTTTTACATGACGGGCTGCAGATAACCGCCCTATTTGCGAAGGATACTAAAGTGGCGCCGATTGTCACTGGCCCACGCCAATGATCACTCTAGACTCAAATAAGCTCCCCGCCGAACAACTTGTTGCCAGAACAATCACCACAGAGAGCGCGGTCGTGGAAAACATCAAGCAGTTCAACAGCTTCGCCGAGTTCTATCCGTATTACCTCGCCGAGCACAGCAACAGCACCTGCCGTCGTCTGCATTTCATCGGCACTTCTCTGGTCATCTTCATCCTCGCCCTGAGCATCGCCAAAGGCGCCTGGCTGCTGTTGCTGGCATTGCCTGTGGCCGGTTACAGCTTCGCCTGGATCGGCCATTTCTTTTTCGAGAAAAACCGCCCGGCGACGTTTCAGCATCCGCTGTACAGCCTGCTCGGCGATTTCGTCATGTACCGCGACATGATTCTCGGTCGCGTGGCGTTCTGAATGAGGGTCTGCCCATGAATGCCCATGCTCGCTTCACCCATATGAAGGACGGCACCGAGGAAGACTGGGCGATCATCGCCGCTGATTTCAGTGCCTATGCCAGACAGCTGCCGTCGAGGATTTTCGCGCATCTGAAGCTGCTTGAGGGCGACTTCGGCGGTTTCCCGGTGGATCGCCTGACCCACTCGTTGCAAACCGCGACCCGCGCCTTTCGTGACGGGCGTGACGAGGAATACGTGGTCTGTGCACTGTTGCACGACATTGGCGACACCCTCGGCTCCTACAACCATCCGGACATCGCCGCAGCGATTCTCAAGCCGTTCGTGAGTGCGGAAAACCTGTGGATGGTGGAGAAGCACGGCATCTTTCAGGGCTATTACTTCTTTCATCACCTGGGCATGGATCGGCATTTGCGCGAGCAATTCAAGGACCATCCGCAGTTCCAGGCCACTGCCGAATTTTGCGCCAAGTACGACGCGGCGGCGTTTGATCCGGCGTACGACACGCTGCCGCTGAGTTTCTTCGAGCCGATGATGGAAAGGCTGTTTGCGCAACCGAAGAACTCGATTTACAAAGCCGCGATGCAAGAACACAGCCCGGCCTGAGAACACATGTGGGAGCGAGCCTGCTCGCGAAAGCGCGGTATCAGGCACAGAAGTTTCGTCTGACGCTACGCCTTCGCGAGCAGGCTCGCTCCCACAGGGTACTTTTTCGCTCAGGCGATTTCGGCAACTTTGGCAGCTTTCAATTCCGCCTCCCGCGCCTGGGCATCCGCCAATCGATACAACTCGATCGTGCCGTCCCAATGCTCGATCAGCGCTGTGCACGATTCGACCCAGTCGCCGCAATTGAGGTAGTCCACCTCCCCCACCTTGCGAATCTCGGCATGGTGAATATGCCCGCAAACCACGCCATGCAGTTCGCGCTTCACACACTCGTGGGCGATGGCTTCTTCAAAGTCGCTGATGAAACTGACGGCGGTCTTGACCTTGTGTTTCAGGTAGGCCGACAGCGACCAGTAGCCGTAGCCATAGCGGGCACGCCAGTGATTGAGCCAGCGGTTGAGGGTCAGGGTGAATTCATAGGCCGAGTCACCGAGAAACGCCAGCCAGCGGTGATAACGGGTGATCACATCGAACTGATCGCCGTGAATCACCAGCAAATGCCGGCCGTCCGCCGTAACGTGCACCGCTTCGTCGACCAACTGGATATTGCCCAGAATCAGCTTCGAATAGCGCCGCAGGAATTCGTCATGGTTGCCGGTGACGTAGATCACCTCAGTGCCGCGCTTGCTCATGGTCAGCAGGCGGCGGATGACGTTGGTGTGGGCTTGCGGCCAGTACATGCCGCTGCGCAGTTTCCAGCCATCGATGATGTCACCGACCAGATAAACCTTGTCGGCATGGTAGCCCTTGAGAAATTGCGACAAGTGCTCGGCCTGACAATCCCGCGTGCCCAGGTGCACATCGGAGATCCACAGGGTTCGCACCCGTTGTTTGCGACTGGGTCGGGCGAGCTCGGCGCTGGTCATGGGCAACCCTCTGCGATGTTTTCGCCAGCTTGCGCGCGCCGGGTTAATCGACCGTGACAGGCGTGAGTCAGTCGTGTGACAGCGCACATCGTTCACCACTTGAGGCTTTGAATGACAGACGCGGCGGCGACACCGCTTTAGACTGGCGCGCAATTGTTCTGTCTTTCAAGGATTGCAATGACTCCGCGTACTGCCCTCGGCGCCCTGCATATAGGCGCTTTGATGTTCGGCCTGACCGGTGTGTTCGGCAAACTCGCTGCCGCATCCCCTGCTGTGATCGTCTTTGGACGTGCGGCTTTTGCCGTGCTCGCCCTGGCATTTTTCGCCCGTTTCGCCAGCCAGCATGGTTGGCAGAAACTTCAGGCCGTGGACTGGCGGCGCCTCGCCCTCAGCGGCGTGTTGCTGGCTGGGCACTGGGTGAGTTTTTTCGTATCGGTGAAGATCGCCGGGGTGGCCATCGCCACCTTGGGCTTTGCCAGTTTCCCGGCGTTTACGGTGATTCTCGAAGGACTGATTTTCCGCGAACGCATCCGTGCCAATGAAATCGTCCTGGTGGTATTGGTCAGCATCGGTCTGGTGCTGGTGACGCCCGCATTTGATCTGGGCAGCGGCGCCACCGTCGGCTTGCTTTGGGCCGTACTGTCCGGCCTGCTGTTTTCCCTGCTGTCGCTGACCAACCGCGCCAGTTCCGGGCGCATCCCGGCGGTGCAGGCGGCGTTGTGCCAGAACGTCGTCGTGGCGTTGTGTCTGTTGCCGGTCGCGGCGCCGCAGTTGAGTCAGGTCCGAGCGCTGGACTGGTTGTGGATCGCCCTGCTCGGAGTGTTCTGCACGGGCGTGGCGCACAGCCTGTTCGTCGCCAGTCTGGCGGTGATCAAGGCACGCACGGCGGCAGTGGTGTTCGCCATGGAGCCGGTCTACGGCATCACCATCGCCTGGCTGCTGTTCAGCGAAACCCCGACCCTGCGGATGCTCATCGGTGGCGCGTTGATCATCGTCGCGATTGTGGTGTCGGCGCGGATGTCAGGCTCGGCCGACAAGAAAACCGTCGCCGCCGAGGCCGCCTCTCACTGAGTGCGGTCGTTGTGGCCGAGGTCGCGGTCAGGATCGATCTGATCGCGCACTCGCTGTTTCAATACCTTGGCCTCGGGAAAACCACCGTCGGCCTTGCGCTCCCAGATCTGCACACCCGCACAAGTGATGTGAAACACCCCGCCGGTGCCCGGCACCAATGACACTTTGCCCAGGTCGTCAGCGAAAGTGCTGAGCAGCTCCTGGGCCAGCCACGCCGCGCGCAGCAGCCACTGGCATTGGGTGCAATAAGTGATGACAACTTCGGCTTTGGCGACGGTCATGATCGCTGAAACTCCTGAGACAGAGGGCGCCGCTATAATAGCCGGCTTTACCGCTTGCCCCGAGACTCACAATGCGCCGTTTGCTGCTCTGCCTGCTGCTTGGTTTCCTTCCCCTGCTGGTTCTCGCCAGTGAGGCGCCACGACCGAAAGTCGGCCTGGTGCTGTCCGGCGGTGCTGCGCGCGGGCTGGCGCACATCGGCGTGCTCAAGGCGCTGGAAGAACAAGGCATCAGGATCGATGCGATTGCCGGCACCAGCATGGGCGCGGTGGTCGGTGGGCTGTACGCCTCGGGCTACAAGATCGATGAACTGGAAAAGCTCGCCCTGAGCATCGACTGGCAAGCGGCGCTGTCCGATGCGCCGCCGCGTGAGGACGTGCCATTTCGCCGCAAGCAGGACGACCGCGATTTTCTGGTGAAGCAGAAACTCAGCTTCCGCGACGACGGCAGTCTCGGCCTGCCATTGGGGGTGATTCAGGGCCAGAACCTCGCACTGTTGCTGGAAAGCCTGTTGGCGCACACCAGCGACACCCGCGACTTCGACAAACTGCCGATCCCGTTTCGCGCCGTGACCACCGACATCGCCAATGGTGAAAAAGTGGTGTTCCGCAAAGGCCACCTGCCGCAAGTGATCCGCGCGAGCATGTCCATCCCCGCAGTGTTCGCCCCGGTCGAGCTTGATGGCCGGTTGTTGGTGGACGGCGGCATGACCGACAACATCCCGCTGGATGTCGCGCGGGAAATGGGTGTCGACATTGCCATCGTCGTCGACATCGGCACACCGCTGCGCAACCGCAAGCAGTTGACTACCGTGGTGGACGTGCTCAATCAGTCGATCACCTTGATGACCCGGCGCAACTCCGAAGAACAACTGGCGACTCTGCATGCCAATGACGTATTGATCCAGCCTGCGCTGGCCGCGTTCGGCGTGACCGATTTCGGCAAGGCTCAGGAGATGATCGACGCCGGTTACCGCGCCACGCGGATCCTCGATGCGCGGCTGGCGCAACTCAAGCCGACGGAAACCCAGGACGCGGAACTGAACGCCGCCCGCCAGCCGGGACAGCGCACGCCGATCATTACGGCGATCCGCGTCGAAAACGATTCGAAAGTTGACGATGACGTGATTCGCTATTACATCCGCCAACCGATCGGCGCGCCGCTGGACCTGGGCCGCCTGCATTCGGACATGGGCACGCTGTACGGCCTCGATTACTTCGATCAAGTGCGTTACCGCGTCGTGCACAAAGGCCAGGATCACACACTGGTCATCAGCGCCAGCGGCAAGCGCAGCGGTACCGATTATTTGCGGGTCGGCCTCAATCTGTCGGACGACATGCGCGGCGACAGTGCTTTCAACCTTGGTGCGAGCTATCGCGTCAACGGCATCAACCGCCTCGGCGCGGAATGGCTGACCCGCGCGCAGATCGGCGACAAGCAGGAGCTGTACAGCGAGTTCTATCAGCCGCTGGACGTCGGCTCGCGTTACTTCGTCGCGCCCTATGGGTCGTTCGAGGCGCAGAACGTTGATTCGGTGCTGGATAACGATCCGATCGCGCAGTATCGGGTCGAGCGCTACGGCTTCGGCCTCAACCTTGGGCGGCAGATCGGCAACAACGGTGAAGTGCGACTCGGCGTCGGCCAGGCCTGGGGCAAAGCTGATGTGCGCATCGGTGATCAGGATCTGCCGAGCGAGAGTTTCAACGAAGGCTTCTATTCCGTGAAGTATTCCTACGACTCGCTGGACAACGTCTACTTTCCGCACGAAGGCAAGGACGTCAGCCTGACGTTTGCCCAGTTCGAACCGGGCCTGGGTTCAGACAATCGCTATCGCCAGTGGGAACTGAATTTCGACAAGGCCATGAGCCATGGCCTCGACACGCTGATTCTGGGCGGGCGCTACGGTCGGACGCTGGACGACGCCAATGTGGTGACCTCAAGCTTCCTGCTCGGCGGCGCGCGGCAGTTGTCGGGGTTCCGTGAGGATGCGCTGTCCGGGCAGAACGTCAGCCTGATGCGCGCGGTGTACTACCGCCGCCTGACGCCGCGCTCGTACCTGCCGCTGGACTTCCCGCTGTACGCCGGCGCCTCGGTGGAACGCGGTCGGGCGTGGAACAACGACAATGAATTCGACAGCGGCTACATCAATGCCGCGAGTGTGTTTATCGGCTTCGACACGCCACTGGGGCCGTTGAACTTCACGTATGGGTTGAATGATGCGGATGAGCAGGCGGTTTATCTGAATCTAGGGCAGACGTTCTGACGCCTTCGCGAGCAGGCTCGCTCCCACAGGGAAAGCACATTCCATTGTGGGAGCGAGCCTGCTCGCGAAAGCGGTCTCGGATGAACACGAAATCCGTTGGCGCTCAGCGAATCCCCGCCAACAACGTCCTCGCGGTTTGCTTCAACGGCTCATCCCCTTCCCTGAGCAATTCATTGAGCAGCGCGATTGCACTGTCGATGTCGCCGTCGTCGATGCAGGTTTGTGCCTGTTCGAGCTTGCCGGCGGCCTCGGTGTCAGTGTCGGTGGACTCGGGTAATTGCAGATCCAGAGGTTCCAGCACCAGCGGCGGCTCGGGATCGCCGAACTCATTGAGAAAGTCATCGTCGAGCGGCTGGGCGTCGGGCTCGGGGATCCACTCAAGTTCAGCTTCTTCGGCAGATGCAGCCTGTGGCAGTTCGAAATCGACAGGTAACACCGACAGGCTGGTGCCCAGCTCTGGATCATCGATCGGCGGTGCGGCGGCATCAGCGCGGCTGTCGTTCAGATCCCAATTTGAATCCATGGACAGCTCGCCCAGATTCAATTCGAAATCATCCTCGAGAGCGCTGGGCGACGCTGCAAGCGGCGCGGCTGCGGTCGCTGCCGAGGCCACGGGCAGTTCGGGCGCGATTGGCGTTGCTGCAAATGCCGCCGGTGCGGCGCCTGCCAGTTTTGGATGGCGAGCGCGGATTTCAATCAGTTCACGGTCATCGACGCCAAGCGCACGCAGGCGGTTTTCCTGCTGTTCAAAAGCGCCGCTGTCACCCTGGCGCCCAAGAACCTCCAGCAACTGCAGACCGAGATCAGTGCGTTCAGGCTCCTTGTGCAAGGCATCGCGCAGCAGCCCGGCCGCTTCGCTGAGTCGACCGTAGGCCAGATAGATGCCCACGGCCTCCAGCACGTCGCCGGCACCGGGCTCGTCACGATGGTCAGCGGCCGCGTGCGCACCGACAGATTGTTGAAGCTCGGGCTCGTCGACTTCTTCTTCGGCGCTCACGGGCAATAGCGGCAGCGGCGTGCCGTCTGCTGTCGAACGTTGCTGACGGCGACGTATGAGCAACGCAGCCAGCACGCCCAGCAGCAATATCAGTCCGCCGAGCAGCGGCCAGTTCACGCCATCGTCTGCCGCCTCGACCGGGGCTGAAACAGCGGCCGGAGCCGGCGCGACCACAGGTGGTGGCGGCGCTTTCTGCACTTCGGCCAGACGGGTTTGCAACTCCTCGATCTGCTTCTTGCCGTCGGCTATTTGCACTTGCTGCTCTTGCAGCCTGAGATTCTGTTCGTCGAGGGTCTTTTGCAGTTGCTGGGTGAGCAGCACGCTGGCGGCCAGTTGCTCGGCCTGCGCATCGTTGGCAGGTGCCGCCGGCGTTGGCGGCACAGGCGCCGCAGTGCGTTTGCCCTGGGCAGCCTGGGGCGGTGCGGTAACCGGTTCGACGGTTGGAAATTCAGAGGATTGCGGGCGCGGATCCGGCTCGTCGGTGGCGGGCACAATGCCCGGCGAACCCGGCGGGTCGATCAGCACCGTGTACTCGCGCAGCAGACGGCCGTTGGGCTGATCGAGCTGCACGAGGAAATTCAGGAAAGGTTCGTTGACCGGTTTGCCGGACGTCACCCGGATCATCTGGCGGCTGCCGCGCAGGATCGGAGTGAATTTGAGATCATTGAGAAAGAACACCCGCTCGACACCGGCCCGGCCGAATTCATCCGCCGAAGCCAGGCTGGCCGAGAGATCGTTTTGCGTCAACGTGCCGACATCGACCAGCGCGATGTCGGCCTTGAACGGCTGATTGAGGGCTGAGTGAACAGTGATTTCGCCCAACCCCAACGCCATCGACCAGGTCGAATAGCTGAATACGCCAGCGAGCAGCAGCCATTTGGCGCCCCCGCGCAGCACGTGCCGACTTGCGAGCATGAGCATCCCTTAAATAAGCAAAACCGGTTTCTATGCGTTCGCACATCCGGTACGAACACGATATTGCCCAGTAGTTCTTATAGTCGGCTCAGCGCGATCTCTCAAAAAATCGCCACCGGGATGTGCCTCAAGATTTTTCCAGGTTGGCCAGAATGTGCCCGTGTACGCGCATGCACACCTTCAAATCCGCCTCATCGACGCCCTCGAACAATTCGTGGCGCAGTTGCGTGGCAATGGTTTCGATTTGTTCGATCAGAGGCAAGGCAGGTGCGCAGAGCACGATTTTTTTCGCCCGACGGTCTTCCATCACTGACTGGCGTTGCACCAGTCCCTGGTTTTCCAGACTATCAAGCAAGCGCGCCAGGGTCGGGCCTTCGACGCCGACACTCTGCGCCAGTTCGCGTTGGGTCGGTGCCTCTTCAAAACGCGCCAGATGCAGCAGCACCAGCCAGCGCGCCTGCGACAGGCCCAGCCCGGCGAGGCGACGATCCAGTTCGGCACGCCAGCCACGGGACATCTGGGCCAGTTGCATACCAAAGCGATGTTGATCGGTTAACGGCATAAAACACTCACGGTTAGACTGAAAATACGGAAAATCTAATTATTAGTCAGCTAAGCATGGGCGGCAGTTATAGGCAAGAGTCGCTCTGTACTGAATCGTTACAACTGCACGGGGCTTGGCGCATACGTCGTTTCACATCTCGAATTCAGACTGCAAAGCCGCCCGCACGCAATACAGCACGCCTTCCGGCACACGCCCGGCAAACAGCTCAGCCACTTCAGCGACGGACGGCAACTCGCCCTCCCCGTCGAGAAACGCGTCCTGCACTTCGCCCATCAATTCCTCAGGCAAATCCAGCGCCTGCTCCAGCGACAATTGTTGCTTGCCGATGGCTTCGGCGAGCATGGCGTAGACGTTCTTCTCCGAGCACTGCAACTGCCCGGCGATCTGCAGCGGGGTCATGCCGGCGCGGGCAAGGGTGATCAGCTCGTGACGGACATCGGCGACCACCTTCGGCGCCTCCGCCTCGCCGCCGAGTACTTCGAGGAAGGCTTCGCCGTAACGTTCCAGCTTGCGTGCGCCAACGCCGCTGACTCGGGCCATTTCCGCCAGCGAGGTCGGTTGGCTGCGGAGCATTTCCAATAGCGTCGAGTCAGGGAAGATGACATATGGCGGCACGCCGTGTTCTTCGGCGAGCTTGCGCCGTAGTGCGCGCAAGGCTTCCCACTGTTCGCGTTCTTCGCCGCGCACCAGTTGGCTGGCCTGGCTCTTGCTGCCGGTTTTGGCGGTGACTTGCGGTTTCAGGTCGCGGCGCAGTTCCAGCTTCACTTCGCCTTTGAGCAGCGGCCGGCAACTGTCATTCAAGCGCAGACCGCCATAACCCTCGTGATCGACATCGGCCAACCCACGTGCCACCAACTGGCGAAACAGCGAGCGCCACTCGCTCTCGCTCAACGCCTTGCCAACGCCGAACACCGACAGGTGCTGATGGCCAAAGCTGCGAACCTTTTCGTTGTCCTTGCCCAGCAACACGTCGACCAGATGACCGACGCCATAGCGCTGGCCGGTGCGGAAAATCGCCGACAATGCCTGACGTGCAGGCTCGGTGGCGTCCCAGGTCTGCACGCCGTCTACACAGTTGTCGCAATGCCCGCACGGTTCGGGCATGTCTTCGTCGAAATAGGCCAGTAACGCCTGCCGGCGGCAGCGGGTTTCTTCGCACAGCGAGAGCATGGCGTCGAGCTTGTGCTGCTCCAGACGCTTGTGCCGCTCGTCGCCTTCGGAGTTCTGCAGCATCTGCTTGAGCATCACCACGTCTTGCAGACCGTAAGCCATCCACGCATCCGCCGGCAGCCCGTCACGGCCGCCGCGCCCGGTTTCCTGGTAATACGCTTCGAGGGATTTAGGCAGATCAAGGTGCGCGACAAAGCGTACGTTGGGCTTGTCGATGCCCATGCCGAACGCCACGGTCGCAACCATGATCAGGCCTTCCTCATTGAGGAAGCGCTTCTGGTGATAGGCGCGCAGATCGTTGGGCAGACCGGCGTGATACGGCAGCGCCGGAAAACCCTGTTCGCTGAGGAACGCCGCAACTTCTTCGACCTTCTTGCGCGACAGGCAATAAACGATGCCGGCATCGCTGCGCCGCTCGGCGAGGAACGCCAGCAACTGTTTGCGCGGCTGTTCCTTGGGCACGATGCGATAGAAGATGTTCGGGCGGTCGAAACTCGACAGGAAGCGCTCGGCGTTCTGCAGGTGCAGGCGATCGACAATTTCTTCGCGGGTGCGCTTGTCGGCGGTCGCGGTGAGGGCAATGCGCGGAACGTTGGGGAACAGCTCTGCCAATTGACCCAGTTGCAGGTATTCGCGGCGGAAATCGTGGCCCCATTGCGATACGCAATGCGCTTCGTCGATGGCGAACAAAGCGATTTCCAGGCTTTGCAGGAATGCCAGCATGCGCGGCTGCACCAAGCGCTCGGGCGCCAGATAGAGCATTTTCACTTCGCCGCGCTTGATGCGCAGAGCGAGATCGCGCTGCTGCTCGGCACTCAGCGTGGAGTTCAGCGCAGCGGCGGCCACGCCCAGTTCTTCGAGGGTGGCGACCTGATCGTCCATCAACGCGATCAACGGCGAAACGACCACCGCCAGACCTTCACGCAATAGCGCCGGCACCTGGAAGCACAACGACTTGCCGCCACCGGTAGGCATCAGCACCAGCGCATCACCGCCGCTGGCCACGCGCTCAATGATCGCACCCTGACGGCCACGGAAACTGTCGTAGCCGAAGATGTCCTTGAGGACGCGTTGAGCCTGTTCGAGCATAAAAACTCCAAAAATCTACCGATACATCCCTGCTCAGGCTGGTTCAGAGCAGCTTCGGCTGCTTAAACAAAACGTAAGAACACATTGCATGACCAGCGCAGCGCCAGCAGGGATCGCAAAACGCGGCAGTATACCCGAGGCCTTCGCCGCACAGGGTGCCGCTGAGAAGACACTGATAAACCTGCCACACACAAAACCCTGTGGGAGCGAGCCTGCTCGCGAAAGCGACCTGTCAGTCGATAGAAAAGTGCCTGATACAGCGCCTTCGCGAGCAGGCTCGCTCCCACAGGGTTATTCATCTTTCCAGTGAGGCCGGTAATTCGGGCAAATCTGCCAAGCGGCTGGCTAGAGCGCGCAAGAAGGCCTAGAATTCCCGCATTGTTTATTCCCCAAGGTAGCCCCGTAATGTCCTTCGCTGAGCAACTGACCCGCCTGCAAGTCTTCCTCGACGCCGACGAGCTGCACGACGAGGCGCTGGATTACGTCGCCGCCCACGGTTACCTGACCGCGCTGTCGATCTGCTCCGAAGACGTTCCGGAGCGCGAGTGGATCGACGCGCTGTTCGCCGAGGAGCCGCATTACACCGACGAAGCCCAGCGTGCCGAAATCGAAGCCACTCTGATCGGCCTCAAGGCGCACATCGCTCGCCAACTGGCCTCGGATGAAGAATTCGAATTGCCGTGCGAACTGGATCTGGGCGAAGAGCCGGACGACTCCGAACTGCGTGGCTGGTGCATCGGTTTCATGGAAGGCGTGTTCCTGCGCGAAGCGGCCTGGTTCGAAACCGCCGAAGAAGAAGTCAGCGAAATGCTCCTGCCGATCATGGTCGGTTCCGGCCTGTTCGACGAGCAGCCTGAATTCGAAGACATCGCCAAGGACGCCAACCTGATGGACGACATGATCGTTCAGATCCCGGAAGCCCTGACCGCGCTGTACCTGCTGTGCCAGGCCCCCGACGAAAAACCGGCGATCCTCAAGCCTCGTCACCACTAAGACCCGGCCTATGGACAACCCCATAGGCAACCGCCCCCTGATGTTGCGCTACGTCCTGCTGGCCATCGGCTGGCTCAGCGTCGCATTGGGGGTGATCGGCATTTTCCTGCCGGTCCTGCCCACCACCCCCTTCCTCCTGCTCGCCGCAGCCTGCTTCGCGCGCAGCTCTCCGCGCTTCTATCGTTGGCTGGTCGAACATCCACGGCTGGGGCCATGGATCCGCGACTACCTCGAAGGCAACGGCATCCCGCTCAAAGGCAAGGTCTACGCGATCGGCCTGATGTGGGTGAGCATCCTGTTCTCGTGCTATCTGGTGCCGCTGGTTTGGGCACGTGGGTTCATGCTGACGAGTGCGGTGCTGGTGACGATTTACATAGTGCGGCAGAAGACACTTCAAAAGCCCTGAGCTGTCCTTGGATTGCGCTTGAAAAACAGCCTCCCGCCGGCCTGTTCATCAGGGAACGCCTCCGTTCCAGGTAGCGCCCGAGTGCTCTAACCCGGCTTGCCAATCAAACACACATTCAGCCCCGATTCCTGAAGCCTACCGTTCATCTGGAAGCCGTCGGCACCTGTCAGGTTTGACAGGTGTGCAAATCCATCAACACAGGTTCAATCACTCCATCACCCGACCGGAGTGCACGCCCATGCTTGCCAAATCTGCCGCGTCTGCAAGCCCCCTGGGTCGTCGCAGTTGCGTCCGCATTGAACGCCGCGACACAACGCCACGCTCGTCCAGAGGACTCGCCTGATGCCAACTCACAAGAACTTCCGCTTCCCTCCCATCAAGCAAGACAGCGCCACACTGGCACTGCGCCCGCTACTGATCCCGGGGATGCACGAACCGGTGCAAGACGGCGATGGCGGCATTGGCATCAAGGTCGCAACCGAAGACCCCAAGGGTTTGTTGTGCATGGTCAATCCTTATCTGCCCCTGATGAGCGAAGGTGACAGGCTGGATATCTGGTGGAACAACGAGAAAGTACTCGAACGATTCGTGACGGCCGACGAAGTCAATCAAAGGGTGTTTTTCTATTTGCCGACGCCTGCAGAGTCCGGGTGGGCCGAAGATTGCCATTACGTGCTGACCCGAGTGGGTGAAACCGAAGCCGACCCGCCGTCGGCCTCCTTGCGCATACTGATCAAGCTTTACAAGCCAGGAGACCGTGATAAAGAACCGCATTTGCCCGACGGCCATTCAGAACTGAATATCGTGCAATTGCCGCCTGAGTTGGTTGAACAGGGCGTGATCGATGCCGAATGGGCAAAAAAAGGCGTGTTGGCCACCATCCCTCACTACGTGTATTGCACCCGTAACGACAAGGTTCGCCCGGTTATTGGCGATCATCAGCTTCCTGCTCACATCGTCACGCAGGAGCAGGCCGAAAACAGACAACCGATCGAAATCCTGATTGAACAGGCAGACATTCTCCGTGCCGGAGACGGTTTTCAGCGGGAAATCAGATACGACATCAATGACGAAGTGTGGAACTGGGCCGATCGCCATTCCAAACGCACTTATGTCGATATCGACGCCGGCGGCTGGTACCTGGAACCTCCGTTCATAAAGGAAGCCATCAATGGCGTCATCACTATCAGGGATTTGAACAAGAAGCCGGTCACCGTGCAGATCCATGTCAGCAGCCAGTACTTCAGTCTCGGCGACGAAGTGGTAATGACCTTCATCGGCAGGCCGCCGGATAACGCTGAACCCACGATCTTCAGCGAAACCCGTGGTGTCAACAACGTCCCCTCCGTCATGGAAATCAAGGTGCCCTATGACTTGATCAGAGCTATCGTTCTGGGCCGCGCCGACGTCTCCTACATCCTTTACAAAAAGGACGGTGGCGACCCGCTGTCCTCCAAGCGCGCGTTCGCAACGGTAGTGGGCGACGTCAACATGCTGCCCGAGCCGAACATTCTTGAGCTGATAGGCGATACCCTCGAACCGGATCTGCTCTTCGCCACGGTTGAAGTCCGCTATGCCATGAAGAACGGTGACCTGATCTGCCTCAGATGGCTGGGTATCCGCGCCAATGGCGATGAGTATCTGCATGAGACTCCGCATATCGTCACCGACAACGAGGCCAAGGAAGGTCTGGTCACGTTCTACATCGAAGCAAAGCACATAGCTGTGCTCGACAACGGCACGCTCGATCTTTCCTATGTAGTGGCGAACGACGCACCGGGTCTTCTCGACGTCAGAGAATCCGAGCGCTTGCTGGCCAAAGTCGAAAAGGTCCGGGCGACTTTGCCCAGACCCGAGGTCGAGGAGGCCGAACCGCCGGGGGAT
Source organism: Pseudomonas sp. RG1 (assembly GCF_025910115.1). NCBI lineage: Bacteria > Pseudomonadati > Pseudomonadota > Gammaproteobacteria > Pseudomonadales > Pseudomonadaceae > Pseudomonas > Pseudomonas sp. RG1. The sequence continues at coordinate 28,450 of NZ_JAPCIK010000013.1, read as the reverse complement.
GTGCTTGATCCGTCGAAAGTATTCGACAGTGTGCATGTGGTGATCGCCGAGGCGAATACGCTGGACAAGGACGTGCTGACTTATTACTGGCGCAGTCTCGACCCGTTGTCCAGTACCAGCGACTGGCTGCCGATTACCACCGTCAGCGCAGGCAAACCTGTGCGGTTCAGGGTCGACAAGAAATATGTCACGGCGAACATCGGGCAATATGTTGATGTGCGCTATGTACTGTGGCGTGCGGCTTCGCAGCGATATGAATACTCGGCCACACTGGCCTTGTTGATCGGAGAGCTGGTAGGTGAGTTGCCACCTCCCGATGTGGTTCAGGCAGTCGACGGAGTACTGAACCCTATGGATGGGCTCAACGGTGTCGATGTAACTGCCAGCTATCTGAGCATGCATCCGGATCGGGACGTAATCCGTCTGAGGTGGCTCGGCACACCCGGCGCAGGTACTTCCGATGACCTGGAGTTGCCGGGACACGCAAGCGGTACCGTCCAATATCATCTGCCTCCCGCAGTCGTCGGTGCCAACATCGCAAAAAGGGTGTCCGTCGACTACGTGGTCACCCGCTATGCGATCAACACACCATCAATGATATTTGACCTGAACGTATCGGGCTTTCAGGACCCTGAAAACGAATTGCCACGACCACAGATTCCGCAGGCAAAGGATGACATCCTGGACCTGATGGAATTTGCCGGTGGTGCCAAGGCGCTGCTCGAAACGTGGCCGTTCATTGCTGCCGGGCAATGCATCTGGTTCTTCGTCGACGGTATGACCACTGCCGGACAAAGCCATCGCATTCGCATTCTGGACGGAGTGGAAATAACCCCGACCCAGATCAATGCCGGCCTTGATGAAGTGTTGCTCAGAAGCGAACTGATGAAGCTGCGGCACTCCTCCCCCGCCAGTGTCGGCTGCAAGGTCACGTTCGACGGCAGCAGGAACGAGGACAGCGCTATCGAGTTCCCTCGTCGGCAATTGACCGTCAGAACCCGCTACGACTATGTAACCCCTGTCATTACGCTGGTGGAAGATGTACGAGGCGAGATCGAAGAAGGCGGCAAGACCCGCGCCGATGAAGTCATCATCTCGGGTACTGCAACGAGGGGCGAGACGATTGAACTGTTCGACGCAGGTTCCATATCGAAGGGAACCGCTCCGGTCAAGGAGGACAGCAAGTGGAGGGCCACCATCAGCACACCCACCGAAAAGCTCTACAGCATTATCGCCAAAGCCTTGTATGACGCTGACCCCGTGTCCAGTGGACCGAGAACATTCACCGTCAAGTTCACGCAAACGCCGGAAATCCTCGCGGTAACCGACTCTCGCGGACCGGTTGAACCTGGGGCTATCACCTATGACAACAGCGTCCTGGTCACTGGCAGTGCCACCCCAAACCTGCAAATCGAGTTGAGGGAAAGCAATCAACCGATTATCACCCTGGATGTCGATGACGATGGCCATTGGGAATACCGCATCAACAACCTCAAGGTTGGGAGTTACAGCCTCATCGCCACTGCCAAATACGAGGTCGACCCGCCATCGAGCCCCGCCAGAACCTTCAAGGTTGCACAGGCTGTAACGCCGACCATTTCCAGTGTCAGTGACATCCGCGGCGAGATCGCCCTGGGCGGGACGACCTATTACCGCAGCGTCGAGCTCACTGGCAAGGCCAGCCCAAACGAAACGATCACACTGCTCGATAGCACTACCGTTATCGACCCGGTAGATGTTCCCGCGAGCGGCGATTGGCAGTACACATTCAGCGGCCTTGGCCTGAAGGCCTACAGCCTGACTGCGCGTGCGGAATACGCCAGCAATCCAGTGTCCGATCCGCCAAGGGTGTTTAATGTGGAGACACATGTGTCGCCGACCATTACTTCCGTCAAGGACTCCCTTGGGGAAGTGGCTCAAGACAAAACCACCTATGACACCACGGTGAATCTGGTGGGTACCGGCACCCCGCGCGAACAAGTCCAGCTTTACGACAAGGGGACAAGCATTGGCTCACCAGTGACGGTCGACGCCAAAAAGCAATGGAAAGGTACCGCTAGTGGTCTTGCGATTGACGAGCACAGCATCACGGTCAAAGGTCTGTATGAGAATAATCCAGTGTCGGCGGCGCGGGACTTTACTGTGCTACTGCAGGTCACGCCGAGTGTTACGAGGGTCAGAGATTCTCAGGGTAACAATATTTATCCCGGCAGCACGACCACGGCAACCACCGTGTTTGTCAGTGGCAGTGCGTCATCAAATGCCAGCGTCGAAGTTCGCGATAACGGTTCTGCCAGACAGAACGCACCGGTCAATAGCAGCGGTGGATGGGGTGAAGTCAGCATGTCGGTTGGTGTCGGGACTCATAGCATTACCGCCAAAGCGCTCTATGGCAGTAATCCGGTGTCGAATGCGTGGACGTTCGAAGTGAAATCCCCTATTCCGCCTTTAAGCTTTGGGCAGAGTGTTTCTCTCTCCCTGCCGACTTACCACGTTGCCCGGGGGCGGCCGCCAACGAATCCGCCAGCTTTTGCGTCCTATACACGCACAGCGACGGGAGGTGAGCCGGGTTATACCTATTCATCCAGCAACACCAACGTTGCCGTGATTGATCAGAACGGTAGGGTTGGGGCAGTCGGGAACGGGCAGGCAGTCATGACGGCTAGAGACAGCAAAGGCCGAACAGCCACTCATACGGTGACTGTCTCGGGTATCAGAGTATGGGCTTGTCCTGGCGGTAACTACAATATGTATCACGCTCCCAATGTCCTGAAAGCGCACGGCCTGCGCCTGCCCTCAATGGACGAACTGCGTCAGTTCTGGGACTCCTATGCAGGCCATCAACCCTCAGTCAGCTATTTCGTTGGCTGGTCGCCCTCGCCTTCTGCCGATGTCAGCAGTGCATTCTGGTCCAATCAGATTCACTCTTCCGACCGTTGGTGGAGGAAAAATCTCAATCACGGTAGTGAGGACGGAGGAGTCAATTTTTATACTAACAACGTAGCCGGAATATTCCTGTAACCTGATGTGTTAGCGGTTGATTGGCGGGTCGGTGCAGGCACAACCGCGCCGGAGCTGCGGGATAGCCGGTGGCTTCGACACCAGGCAAGACTGATCAACCGCAATGACAAGGCCGCTGTTCCTCGACAGAACAGCGGCCGTGAAGGTTATGTTGAATACGATACACCTTGATCTACAACGCAGTAGTTACCAGCGAACCGTCAACCCCATATTCACCCCATACGGCTGTTCAATATGCTCCCCCTTCGAGTAAGCCACTCCCGCATGCACCTGCCATTTCTCCGACATTGCCACCGCCACCCCCGCGCCGAACTCAGCGCGGGAGCCTGACAAGTCGTTGTTGAAAACGTTGTCGTTCACCTTCACCTCGTTGTTCGATGCGAATTCGTGGACGATGGCTGCGCGCAGATAAGGTTGGGCGATTGCGCCGTGGCCGAAGCCGATGTTGCGACCGACCGTTGCGCCGGCCTTGCCGAGCAGCGAGCGCATGCGATCACCGTCAGCTTGCATGTCGTTGTCCAATGTGTAGCGCTTGCCCTGAATCTGCACCGCCGACCATTGCGTAAACGGCTCGATGAAATAGCCATCCGCCAGTTTGATTTGCCGGCCGAACTCGGCGGATCCACCCAGTCCCCAGTTGTCGTAATCGCCTTTGGCGCGAGTACCGTCGCTCAAGTTGACTTTGGACTCGTTGCGAAAGCGGTTCCATTTGAAGGTGCCGTGGGCATAGTAACCGTCGTCACCGAGCCAGGTTACATAGGGCGCCACGTAGTAGCTTTTCACCGTGCCGGAGGTGCCGCGATTGAGATTCAGGTCGGACTCGCTCGTGCCGGCGAGGATCCCGATCAGCACGTCGCTCTCCCCCACCCGTGTATCGGCGCCGAGGGAAAATCCCTGTTGCGTCTGCTGATAACCGACACCTGACCCATCGGCGACGTTGTATTTGCTGCCGTAAGCACGACTCCACGCCCCGCCTTTGCCGCCGTTCAAACGCAGATCCCCCATGCGATCGCGCAGAGACGCCAATTCGCCATACCAGACAGTCGGTGCAGTATTGAACAAGGCCAGAACCGAGCGCGCGCCGGGGCTGATGACCTCGGTGGTCGGGTCGAGAAACCACTCCTTCGCGCCGCCCCCGATTTCCCGGCTGGCCAGACCGTAAGACCAGGTACCGACGTCGACCCTCTGCTCGCCGGCCAAGGCAAAATTCGCAGCGTCGGTGGTGCCGGTACGTACCAGCGTCAACTGCTGTGGCGAGGCCGCGTCCAGACCAGAGGCCGCGACAGCCAGGGCGAAATCGCCCGAGGACGCTCCGGCGACATTGAGAAAATCATGCTCGCCGCTGGCGAAATCGCCCTTCATCGCAAATGTCCCGTTACCGGAGAGCGTGCCGACATTCAACTGGTAATACGTAGCGGGGGCGTCCGGAGCGCCAAAGCTGACAGTGCCACCGTTCATGCCCAGTGCACCGATCGAATCGTTGCCGGTCAGTGTCCAGTTCGAATCGGTGCTGACGTTCACGCTGTCGACCTGATCGAGACGGCCAGTGAACTGCGAATGACTTTCCAAGGTGACATCCGCCGTTGAGGTGCCATCGACAATGACATCACCCACCATGTGGCCGTGATTGAAAGTCAGATTGGCGAGGCTGTTACCGGTAACATTGATGTTGCCTTCCAAGGTGCTGTCAGCCACCGTCATCGTTGCGGTGGAAGCGGCTTGCACATCGAGCAGTACGCCGTTGCCGGCAAGCAGACGGGTGAAATTCAGCACATTGATCTGTGCGGTCCCCCCACCATTGGCGAGAATGGCTGCACCCGCTACCCCTCGCACCTCTACATTGTCCAGCGTCACATTGGCGCCGCTGCCGACGCCCTCCCCGTCGGGACGCAAGCGAATACCGTTCATGCCGCCGGTGATGCTACCGCCCTTGGCCCTGACTTCGGCACCGAACGAATTCAAGCCAAAGCTGTTCGCGCCGGTACCGGTCAGATGCGTATCAGTCAATTGGATGTCAGCGCCGCCACCGGTTTCGATTCCGGAGGTCTGCCCGGTAATCCGGCTGCCACTGATCACGGCAGTCGAACCTGTGGTCGTACCCGTCGCCCGGGCGATCGACATCCCCATTCGGGTACCGGTCACAATGGCGTCGCTCACATCGGCACGGGCATTGACGAGGGTAATCCCAGCGTTGCCCGAACGCCCGGCATAAGTCCCTCCTACCACATTCAATTGCGAACCGGTGGTGATCAACACTTCATAAGTATTCGAATCATTGGCGTTCAATACACCACCATCGCGGGCGCGATAGTTGTCTTGTGCGGTTGTACTATCAATGGTCAGTGTTTGACCCGCTTCGATGGATGTGAGGGCAAAGGCCAGCGGGCTTGAGGAAAGGACTGGGGCCAGGGCGAACCAAGCCAGCTTTGTTTTTGATACCTTCAATGGATAAAGAACCGTACAGATGCCCATATGTACTCCTTCGACATTTAGCGGATGTATTTCAACAAAAGAAGTTTCGTCCGCACGCACCGTACAGACATTAATTACTTCGCTCTGTAGGAAAAATCCCTTTCTTCGATGGATATTTTTACCGTGTATGTCAAATAAAAGAAGGCGGGGATATGTCCCCGCCTGCATTGACCGTTAATTAGGCATCCTGAGTGCCGGGACAGAATGTCCCTGCATTATCAACCACGACCACTCTGACGTCGTGATCCTCGGAGGTATGAGTACGGCCATCAATCTCCGCTGTATATGAAATGACTCCGCGCCCATCCCTGATAGGTCTGAGGGCAGCATTGAAGGGCAGGTAAACTTCGAATCCCGCCGTATGTTCATTGCCCTGCAACGTTTTGCTGAACGGGTAATCGGGAATATCGTCCCCTCCTGAAAGCGGTGTACCTTTCCAGACGAAGTCCAATTTCAAGTCAGCAACGAGTGAACCGCCTCCTGCAACACGGACGACTGCGGCCTTACCTACCACAGGAATATCGCGAAGAGAAGAACAGTTGAGATACACAATATTACCCGGATTTGTATAAAGATTCTGAATAACGGGGTCCGGCAATGTCACTGGAATAACATAAGCATCTACCGTAGTCGGCACTGATGGATTCGCATTGCTGCCATTTGCCGGATTGGTGATGATGTAGCGCGCTATCTTTTTCCCGTTTTTTGCAGCCACAAAAACATCAGACGGTAGCTTGAATGGAATCTTGAAATCATCGGCCTCACCGCCGACGACCGTATAACGACCTTCTGGAGGCGGAACTATTTTACCGTCGTATTCCAAATCGAAAACATCACCGGCATCCAACGTCGTGGGATCAGGAATAGTCAACTCAATGTCGATCAAGTTGCCAACATCTGCCTCCACCAAAGTGTTATCGCCTGTGGAACCCTTGACTACCAAAGCAACCAAGTTCGGATTACCTTTGTCCGGATCAGGCTCAGGATTGGCTGGACCAGGGATCGACAGATCGACATTGATGGTCGCCCCTGTCGCTTCCGGAAACGGGTTGCTGTTTCGAATGATCGCGTAATTCACCGTCACGTCCTTCGGACCATCACCGCCGTCTGCGACGTCCCTGAACGGTACGTCGACAATGACCGGAGTGGTGCCATCAGTAGGCTTGTCGGGTTGCACCTTTCCGTTGAAGGTGACTCGGGCCACATCGTTCGGCTGACCATTAGAAAATTCAGGAATGACCACGGCGACATCAGGGTAGGCATCTTTTAAATCTACTACACCGTCGTCGTTTTCCGGCACTTCAGGTGGTTGCAACCCACTGGGTGCCGGTGTCAGCCGAACATCAAACTGAAAAGGTTCGGAAGAAGGCCCGACGTTACCGACGCGATCTGCAAATTTGCAGTAAAAGATAAATGCTCCTTCTCCCGACGCTTCGATAGTGGTTTTGTTGATAACAAGTTCAATTGGCGCAGACGAATCTTCATCGACAATAAAACTGTCCACGGATGGCGCTGGATCACTTTTCCCATAGTGCGCAGTATAGATATCCCCCTGCTTGACATCGTTAGGTCATCGGGATGGTCATCGTTACATCAACCAGCGCATCAAGAATTTCTCGGGTCAACACACCATCAATGATTTCTGCGGGCGGTTCCGCTTTACCTCCAGGTGCACCATGATTAGGCGCGACAGTGTCGATGAAGAACTCAAAGGTATCAGAAGTATTTTGGTTGCCACCGTAATCAACTATATAAGTCAAGCGAAAAGGACCCGGCGTTGCGGTTTCCTTTGCAGGTAAAATTATTTCGAAAATTGTAGGCGGGGGGATGGGAACCTCTTCCCACCTCGAAACAACTACTGAATCTTTCTGCAATGCGACAAATGTTTCACGTGGGGCTGAGCCCGGCGGCACTACCATGGAGGTAATTATCACCTTGCAGTCTGTGCCCTGACGCGCCGCCTGAAGTTTCCTGACATTGTCACCCGGCAGGGCCGGCAGCAAGTCTTCAACTTCAGGAGGAGTACCCGAACGGGTACTCAGGGCTTGACGCAAATCAAAAACTTTTTTACGGGCAGCCTCTGCCTTGGACAGTACTTTCAAGTTACTCATTGTAAGCTCTCCTGTTTTATGAACGCACCGACCCTCCAACCCCAATACAAACTTCCAGAGAAATGCCGGCAATTAACCACACTGCATAATTTGCTAATACTTCAGTTCTCTTCGCACAAATCATTGGTAGGTGAACATACTGCGCCACTGGGCATGGTGCGATTGATGATCACAAACTCCTTTTTGGATATCCCCCGACCGCCCATGCTTTTTTTCAACCGGTAATAAACCAGCGCAGAACCGTTGTTGACCATGGGCGCAACCAACCGGTCGTAATCCTCGACGACAATATCGATGTCTTCGCCCGGCGGCAGTGTTGTGAGCTCTTTTTCAATTTCACCGTAAGTACCTTTGATGGGCTCGCTGCCATTGAGTCCGGTGCTGCCCTGCCAGCACACCGTCAGCGTGTCGCCCTGCTCGATAAGCGGGTCAGATTTGACTCTTACCGTGACGCCCTCCCAGAGCCTGGGCCGACTGCAACAGTGCAATACGCCATCCCTGTTCGCATGCGGAAACACAACCTCCTTCAACCCCTCGATCACCACTATCGATACCGCCACCCGGGTCGGTAACGACTGTTGCTGGTTCACACCGTTGCTGGTGGTGTACCAAACCGGCAATGCCGGATTCTCCTTGTCGGTATCGATAACATTCCAGGGCACGGAAAACCTGACGGGTTTACCGGCAGCATCGCCTGGTTTCACTTCATAAAACGCGACGACGCCGGGGTAGCTTCCCCAGTGCAGTTCCAGTAACTGTCCCTGTTCGGGTGCGTCGTACAGAGGCAGCAACACGCTGGCCGGCAAACCAAAATCGTCCGTCAGCAAAGTATTGAGGGTTTGACTCTCTTCGCCGTACACCTCAACCAGTGCAAGACCTTCGTTGATCAATGCCGGCGCCTTGGCGTGATCCTGACCTGCCAGCGTCAGGTTCACTGCCACCGAAATGGTCGGCGAGGGTGGCCCATAGGTTGTTCCCTGGCGAATCCTGTAATAGACCTTGGCCCGCAAGGGTCCATCGCCCTTGGCCTGCAGGATCGGCCATGGCACGGGAACCGACAACGGAAAGGCAGAGGGGTCGACAGGAACTTCAGTGAGCGGGGTGTCGTCCCAGAAAACGGCCAGCCAGTGGCCGGGATCGGCAAAGTCGTATTCGTCGACTTCCACTACGACATCGTCACGGGCTTGCTGGCGATCGACCAGCCCCCTGGGTGACAGCGGCACTCGGGGTGGCAGCAGTGCCCCCGGTGCAGGCGACAGATCAACCTCGATAGCCGAAAGAAAGGAATTCGGGCCTTCGTTTCCGGCCCTGTCCCTCAGGTGGTAATAAAAATAACGTGTGCCAGAGCCCCACGATCGAATTTCATCCGCGTACACAGTTATGCGTAAGCGTTTGTCGCGGATATCTTCAACGCTGAACTCCTGCTCGCGGATGGCTGTTTCAGAGTCTGGCGGAATGGCTTCGCTGGTCCAGTAATACGGCGCCCGATCCAGCGCCTCGGCATCGTCGTACCAAGGCACCAGCACACTGACCTCCCCCTCATGAGTCAGGAAGGTTTCAGTGATCGTGCCATTCAACTCGGGGGGAAACTCGGCCGCGGCCGGTTTGTTTCCGAAGTTGGGTTTCGTGGTGTCGATGGTCAGGGTTTTGCGAGGGCCTTCATTCGGGTTGCTTCCGTAGATCGAGATCTGGATTGCGACTTCGTAGACACCTTCTGACAGTAAATCGCGAGGCACCTTCAGGGCTTGCGGGAACGTAATGGGAACATTGGTCGGATACCAGCGTTCGTCAACCTTTCTGAACGCTCCGTTTTTGGACATGAAGCCCAGTTCGACCAGATCCGACTCGTCAGGCGCCGGACCTTGATCAAAATCCATGAACGTCACGATCAGGTCGTCGCCCAGCGCTTTGAGCGGCAAAAGACCTTTGGGATCGGCAGGATCAAGCACGGCCGGTACCGTCACTTCGACCGACCTGCCCCAGGAAACCGGGGTGTTCTGATCAGGCTGACCGACTGGGTTCTTTCGCTTGGCCATTCCAGCCTTCCTCGATAAGCGGCGGTACAGCGCAGTTCAAGCGCTGTCGGGATGGCTTCATTAGATGCCGGAGGGATGGACCTGCCTACTGTCAGAAATTACAGGTATTGCTACCGTTTGTCGGAAGGCGATTTGCATGGGAAGGGTATCGGGCGGTGGATTGGGTGTCAGATAATCTGCAGTTGGTGCAGGTCGGCTGAATTATGCGCTGTGCAAGCCGGCCTCTTCGCGAGCAGGCTCGCTCCCACAGTTTCACCGCACTCCCCTGTGGGAGCGAGCCTGCTCGCGAAGGCTGACTTAAAGACAACACGTCTCTACAGACAGACAAAACCCGCCGCCCCCGAAACAACCGGGGCGGCGGGTTTTGTCGTTTCAGACCTCAGGTCAAACCGTATCCACCTTCAACGAATGATCATTAAGCATGCCGCTGATGATCGTCGCCGTGTCATGCCCCCCAGCCACCATGCCGCCCGCCCCCGGTGTCACGCCGTAATGGCTGGCGAGGTTGACGCCGGCCAGGTCGATGGTCTGGCTCGGCGCGGCGCCGGCCATGGCGCTGACGTCGATGCTGGTCATCACCGAGGCGCCGCTGCCGCTGACGGTGAAGTGCAGATAGTCGTCCAGCGACGCGGTGCTGGCGTTTTCGCCTTGCAGCAGTTGCGACAGATCGAGCCTGTCGGTACCGGGGGTGAAATCGGTAATCAGGTCATGGCCGCTGTTGCCCTTGAGCCACTGGAAGGTGTCGGCCCCTGCCCCGCCCGTCAGCGTATTGTTGCCCATGCCACCGATCAGATAGTCATCGCCAGCGCCGCCATTGAGGAAGTCGTTGCCGAGGCCACCGTTGATCACGTTGTTGTTGCCGTCGCCGGTGAGGCTGTCGTTGAAGTTCGAGCCGAGCAGGTTTTCGATGCCGGTCAAGGTGTCAGTACCGGCGCCGAGGGTGTTTTGCGCACCGAGCAGGCCGAGATTGACGGTGACCGCGGCCGTGGCGTGGGCGTAGCTGGCGGTGTCGCTGCCAGTGCCGCCGTCGAGCAGGTCGTTGCCGGCGCCGCTGTAGAGCAAATCGTTACCGCCGTCGCCGTGCATTTCGTTGTTGCCGGAGCCTGCGCTGAGCACGTCATTGCCGTCGCCGGCGTTGATCACATTGTTGCCACTGCCCGCTACCAACACATCGTCGCCAGCAGTGCCGGTCAAGGTGTGGCCGTCCTGATAGCTGATGCTGACGTTGGCCGTGTCGCTGCCGCCGTGGTTGTCGTTGGCGGTGTAAGTGCCGTGGTAGTCGGGTGTGATGTCATGGGCCGCGGCGTAGTTGAGGGTCATGGTCAACTGGTAGTTTTCGGCCGCGTTCGGGTTGCCGCCACCATTACCAATGTTGGTGATGTGAATCTGGTAGACGCCATCCGCCGAGGCGGTAAGCGTTTGCCCGTCCGCCAGCGCCATCCAGGCACCGCCGTCGAGCGAATACTCCATGCTGATCTTACCGGCACCCAGATTGTGATCCAGATTGAGGGTTTCGCCCTGGCGCAGATTGACGGTAATGCGGTCTTCATCGTTGGCATTGCTGTTGCTCACCATGCCCAGATAACCGCTGACTACCAGCACGGCGGTCATGGTCGCGGCATTGGCGCTGAAGGCGCTGCGCACATTGGCCAGGTTCTGGTTGGCCGCATTATTGTTCTGCCCAGTGAAACCGATCAGGCCGGTACCGGTGAAGTCCGCCGCTTTGGAAACCCAACCGGTGTTGAAGCTGGTTGGCGTGGCGTTGAGGGTGTCGCCGTTCGGATCGCTGTCATTGGCCAGCAGCAGTTCACCCGGCACCACGATGTTGCCCGAGAGCACGTTGGTGATGACGTGATCGTCCATCGCCACTGGCGGCGCGTTGGGGATCACTTTCACCGTCAGGGTGGAGCTGGCCAGATCGCCGTCGTTGTCGCTGACGGTGAAACCGATGTTTTCGGTGATGACCACGGCGGTGGTTTTCTGCGAGGTGTAGCTGTATTCGCCGGTATCGAGGTTGACCACCAGCGTGCCGCTGTTGTTGGTGGCGATACTGACGCTGTTGTTGGCGGTATTGAAAGTGCCGTGGTTGACGCCGCCGCTCGCGGTCAACGAACCCTGGCCACTGAGGGCTTTCGGATCGTAGGTGTAGGTCGTGCCGTCGACCACGATCGACTTGATGAAACCGCCATCGGCGCCGAACGAACCGCCCTCGCCCAGCAGCGAACCGGTGACCGGCGCGCCCTGCACGGTGCCGGACAATACCGAGTTGAGCTGATTGAGATCGGTGACCACCACCGCATTGGTATTGGTGTGGTTGATGCCGTCGTAGGCCAGCGGATCGAGGTTGGCGTTGCTCACGCCACTGCCCAGACCAATGGCGTAGTTCTTGATGTTGTTGGCGTCGAGGAAGTTTTTCAGCGCGGCTTCGTCAGCCGTGCCGATGTCGCCCTCGTTGGGCTTGCCGTCGGAGAAGAAGTAGCCGACGTTCTGTGCCCCGGTGAGTTTGCCGGAGGTGTTGAACGCGGTCTGCATTACCGATACGGCAGCATCGTAGTTGGTGCCGCCGCCGGCGTTGAGGCCGGCGAGCAATGTCTTGGCAGTAGCGACATCGACCCACACCGTGGTGCGGTCGGCGGCATTGCTGCTGAACGTCACCAACTGCACTTTCACATCGCCCAGATCATCGTACTTGTCGAGCAAGGCGCCAATGGCCTGCTTGGCCAGTGCCAGCCGCGACAGGCCCGGCACGCCAGAGGGATCGGCCATGCTGCCGGAGATGTCGAGGACGATGAGGATGTTCGAATCGATCTCCACTGCGGTAACCGAGCGATCCGAGGCAACGGCTTTCGGCACATCGTCGACGATGTTCACCACAAGCGTGCTGGTGGTGCTGTTACCCAGCGCATCGGTGGCTTTGTAGGTGAACGTTTCGCTGAGCGTATTCGACCCGTCGTTGGCGCTCGGCGCGGTTTTCGGCGCCGAGGTCAGCGTGTAGGTGTAGGTGCCGTCAGCGTTGAGCTCCAGTTGCCCGTAGCTGCCGGTGGCGTTGCCGACCAGGGTGTACGTGATCGCGCCGCTGCCACCACTGACCGAACCGACCAGCGTGCCGCTGGCGGTTTCGCCGGTGTTGCCCGGTTCGCTGCCGGTCACTGTGCCGGCGGCGAGATCCTGGCCATCCTTGTTCAGGTCGAGGGCTTTTTCGTAGACCGTGACATCCTGATCGACCGCGGCGACCAGTTTGCTGTCGGCGACATTGATGGTCAGCGTTGTGGTGCTTTCGTCGCCATCGCTGTCACGGATGGTGTAGGTGAACGTGTCGGTCGCGCCCGGCGGGCTCACCGAGTTCGGGTTGCTGTGGTAAACCGCGTTGCCCGCCGCGTCGAGGGTCAGGTAGCCGTAGTTGCCGTTGATGTTGCCGTTGAGCCCGCCGCTGGCTGACGTCGCGGTGTTGCTGCCGGCGCGCACGCCGACCACCGTGGCGGCGCCGTCGGCACCGCTGAGGTCATTGCCGAGCACACTGACATTGACCGTGCCGCCCTCCGCTACCGAGCCGGTATCGGCGTTGGCAGTCGGCAGATCGTCGACGATGTTGACGTTGATCTGACCGCTGGCGGTACTGCCATCGGTATCAGTGGCGACCACGTCGAAGCTCTCGCTGAGGCTGTTGGCACCGTTGGCGTTCGGATGGGCTTCGTTGTCGACCAGGGTGTAGCTGTAACTGACCACGCCGGAGGCCGGATCGTAACCGGTGATGGTGAAGGTGCTGCCCAGTGGCGAGACCACCGATTGCGGCAAACCGGCGGCGACGCCATTGCTGATCACCGCAATGCCGCCGACCGTGAGGGTTTGCAGGCCATCAAGCGCAGTCACGGTGAAGCTGCCGCTCTGGGTCAGCGCCGAAGTGTTGGGGCTGCTGCCGTCGCTGAGGTTTTTCTCGTAGACGGTGATTTCGCCGCCCTTCACATCGAGGCCGTCGAGGCACACCGGATCGTCGTTGTTATGGATGTTCAGCACCAGGTTGGCGGTGCTGGTGTCGCCGTCCGCGTCGGTGATGCTGTAGGCGAAGGTTTCCGTGCCGTTGCCGCCGCCCTGGAGGTTTTTGAAATCGGCGTCGTTGGCGTCCAGCGTGTAGGTGTAAGTGCCGTTGGCGTTGAGCACCAGCGTGCCGTAAGTGCCAGTGAAAGTACCGGCGGTTACCGGGCCGCTGGCGACGCGGTCGGCGCCCTGCACGTCGTTGTCGAGGACGTTGCCGGTCAGGGTCACCTGGACTTCTGTTGCGCTGTCGGCATTGCTGTCATTCAGCGCCTTCGGCACGTCATCGACGATGCTCACAACGATCGTGCTGGTGACGACATTGCCCAGCGAATCGGTGGCCTGATAGGTGAAGGTTTCGCTCAGGCTGTTGGCGCCGTCGTCGGCGTGCGGCGTAGTGGTCGCTGGCGAAGTGAGCGTGTAGGTGTAAGTGCCATTGGCATTGAGAACGATCTGCCCGTAGTTGCCGGTGGCACTGCCAACCAGCGCATAACTGATCGCGCCGACCGCGCCGGTGACCGAGCCGACCAGTGTGCCGGAAGCGGTTTCGCCAGTGCTGTTCGGATCGCTGCCGACCACACTGCCCGCCGCCAGATCCTGGCCATCCTGGTTCAGGTCGAGGGCTTTTTCGTAGACGGTGACGTCAGTGTCGCTGACCGCTTTCAGGCAGCTGTTGTAGACGTCGATGGTGATCGTCGTGGTGCTTTCGTCACCGTCGGCATCGCGCACGGTGTAGGTGAACACATCCACCGCGCCCGGGCCGTTCACCGTGTTCGGATTGCTGTGATAAACGGCGTTGCCGTTGGCATCAAGCGTGAGGTAGCCGTAGGTGCCGTTGATCTGCGAATTGAGTCCGCCGATGGCCGAAGTCGAGGTGTCGGCACCGGCACGCACGCCGACCACTGCGCCGGTAATCGCCGGGCCATCCGCGCCGCCGACATCGTTGTTGAGTACGTTGCCGCTGACGGTGCCACCCTCCGCCACCGAAGCCGCGTCCGCATGCGCGGTCGGCAAATCATCAACGATGTTGACGTTGATCTGGCCGCTGGCGGTGCTGCCATCGGTGTCCGTCGCCACCACGTCGAAGTTCTCGGTGAGGCTGTTGGCGCCGTTGGCGGTTGGATGAGCTTCGTTGTCGGCCAGGGTGTAGCTGTAGCTGACCACGCCGGTCGCCGGGTCATAACCGCTGATGGTCAAGGTGCTGCCAAGCGGCGTGATCACTGATTGCGGGAAACCTGCGGCCACGCCATTGGTGATCACGGCGATGCCGCCGACTGTGAGGGTCTGCAGACCATCGAGAGCGCTGACGGTGAAAGTGCCGTTCTGGGTCAGCGCCGGGGTGTTGGGGCTGGTGCCGTCGCTGAGGTTTTTTTCGTAGACGGTAAGTTCGCCGCCGTTGACGTCGAGGCCATTGAGCAGCACCGGATCGTCGTTGTTGTGGATGTTCAATACGAGATTGGCAGTGCTGGTATCGCCGTCGGCATCGGTGATGGTGTAGGCGAACGTTTCGGTGCCGTTACCGCCGCCGGTCAAGGCTTTGAAATCGGCATCGCTGGTATTCAGCGTGTAGGTGTAAGTGCCGTCGGCGTTCAGAACCAAAGTGCCGAACGTGCCGGTGAAAGTGCCCGGCGTGACTGGGCCGGTCGGTACGCGGTCGGCGCCTTGCACGTCGTTGGCCAGGACGTTGCCGGTCAGGGTCAGTTGGCTTTCCGAGGCGGTACCGTTGCTGTCGTCGTTGGCTTTCGGCAGGTCATCGACGATGTTCACGTCGAGGGTACCGGTGGCGGTGGTGCCGTTGTCATCAACGACCGTGACCGCGAACTGCTCAGGCAGATTGTTCGCGCCGTTGGCGTTCGGATGCGCTTCGTTATCAGCCAAGGTGTAACTGTAACTGACCACGCCGGTTGCAGCGTTGAAACCAGTAATCGTCAACGTGCTGCCCAGTGGCGTGGTGATCGATTGCGGGAAGCCTGCGGCAACGCCATTGGTCACCACGGCAATTCCACCAACAGTCAGCGTGGTGACGCCGTCCAGTGCGGTGATGGTGAACGTGCCGTTTTGCGTCAGTGCGCCAGTGTCCGGGGCGCTGCCGTCGCTGAGGTTTTTTTCGTAAACCGTGAGCTCGCCACCGGCGACGTTCAGGCCGTCGATGATTACTGGATCGTCGTTGTTGTGGATCTGCAGAACCAGATTGGCAGTGCTGGAATCGCCGTCGGAATCAGTGATGGTGTAGGCGAAGGTCTCTGTGCCGTTTCCACCGCCGGTCAAGGCTTTGAAATCGGCATCGCTGGTATTGAGCGTGTAGGTGTAAGTGCCGTCGGCGTTCAGAACCAACGTTCCGAAAGTACCAGTGAAAGTGCCCGGCGTGACTGGACCGGTGGGTACGCGGTCGGCACCTTGCACGTCGTTTGTCAGGACGTTGCCGGTCAGGGTCAGTTGGCTTTCCGAGGCAGTGCCGTTGCTGTCATCGTTGGCCTTTGGCACATCGTCGACGATGTTGACGTCGAGGGTCCCGGTGGCGGTAGTGCCGTTGTCATCAACGACCGTGACCGCGAACTGCTCAGGCAGATTGTTCGCGCCATTGGCGTTCGGATGCGCTTCGTTATCAGCCAGGGTGTAGCTGTAACTGACCACGCCGGTTGCAGCGTTGAAACCAGTAATCGTCAGCGTGCTGCCCAGTGGCGTGGTGATCGATTGCGGGAAGCCTGCGGCAACGCCATTGGTCACCACGGCAATTCCACCAACAGTCAGCGTGGTCACGCCGTCCAGTGCGGTGATGGTGAAGGTGCCGTTTTGTGTCAGCGCGCCAGTGTCCGGGGCGCTGCCGTCGCTGAGGTTTTTTTCGTAGATCGTAAGCTCGCCACCGGCGACGTTCAGGCCATCGATGATTACAGGATCGTCGTTGTTGTGGATCTGCAGAACCAGATTGGCAGTGCTGGAATCGCCGTCGGCATCAGTGATCGTGTAGGCGAAGGTTTCGGTTCCGTTGCCACCGCCGGTCAAGACTTTGAAATCGGCATCGCTGGTATTGAGCGTGTAGGTGTAAGTGCCGTCGGCGTTCAGAATCAAGGTGCCGTAAGTACCGGTGAAAGTACCCGGCGTGACCGGTCCGGTGGGTACGCGGTCGGCACCTTGTATGTCGTTGGTGAGGACGTTGCCGGTCAGGGTCAGCAAGGTTTCCGAGGCAACGCCGTTGGCGTCATCAAACGCTTTGGGCACGTCGTCGGTGATATTCACGTCCAGCGTGCCAGTGGCGCTGTCGCCATTGCTGTCGGTGGCGATCACGGTGAACTGTTCGCTGAGATTGTTCACGCCGTCGCCGGCCGCGTGGGTTTCGTTGCCGTTGAGGGTGTAGCTGTAGCTGACCGTGCCGGTCGCCGCGTTGTAACCGGTGATGGTCAGGGTGTTGCCCAGTTGCGTGGTGATCGACTGGGGAAAGCCGATCGGCACGCCGCCAACAATCACGTTGATGCCGCCGATGCTCAGGCTGTTCAAACCATCCGCTGCCGAGACCGTGAAGCTGCCACTTTGCGTCAGCGCGCCTGGATTGGCCGCCGAGCCGGTCGGCAGATTGGCTTCATTGAGATTGAGTTCACCGCGCGCCGCGTCGAGGCCCTTGAGGATGACCGGATTGTTCACCGGTGGCGGTGGCACCACGACCGGCGCTGGCGTGTCGTCGCCATTGTCGATGTCCGCGTCGCGACGATACTCGGGAAATTCGGGAATACCGTTGAAGCCAGCGGTGGGGAAACCAATGATCGGATCGACTCGGCCGCCGACTTCGGTGAGCAGAACGAAGCTGTGCCCGCCGCCCAGTTCACCGGTATTGCCGGTGGGCGCGTTGGGGCCGGCGGCAGTGGCTTCGGCAGTTTTGCTTGGGTCTTCACCGGCGGCGATGGCTTGCTGGATCTGCTCGACATCGGTCAGTTGCGCCTGGCTCGGGGTCTGCGCTTCGTCGACGTTCACCGGGACAGCCTGGTCGGCCAGCAATTGCCCGGTCATGGTGATGCTGCTGCCCCGGCCGAGGGTCAATTCCTCGCCGTTTTGCAGTTTCACTGCCACCGCGCCTTCCGCGCCGGTGATCAGTTGATCGCCAGCGTACAAACGATCGCCTTCGAACAACGGACGCTTGATGCCGTCGCTCGCCTGGGCGAACACCTGACCAATGACTTTTGTGACCGTACCGATGAGCGTTGCCATGTGAAATCCTCCGCTGCCGACCACCGTCGGCACTGGTTCGCGAAGCAGCCCATGGCTCAATCGGGTTGCCGGGGGCGACGCTCGCACCCTCGACAGTTCGTTTCGCAGGCCCGGTTTGAAGTGAATTGTCAGCGCTATCAAGCACTTGCCAACCCTGTTCAATCCATCGACCCACTAGCGCTACGTAACGGTGGTGAATCACCCGAGTGACAAAAATCTGTCGCTCATTCGCCGTTACGCGTCCCTCCCCTTCAGCAGTACTTCGCAGTGTCTCGCAAAGTGAATGGAACTTTCCTCAAGCCTTTTCGAGCTCCCTAAAGCGCATAAAACAAAGGCTTTCGAGCTGAACAATGTGCTGCTTTTGAAAAACCGCATAAGTTTTTTTTGGAATAAACCTTATGAAAATTTTTTCTTAGCTACGCTCTAGGATGTTCTTAGCTCTGTTGTTACAAGAGTGAAACGCTTACACCCTAAATTTACGTCAAATATTTGGCGACAGTAACACAACATTGAGATCCAGGGAGATGCACCCATGCGCGTTCTAACCCCCCTCTGCAGCGCGGTTTTGCTGGCCATGGCTTGCACTTCCCAAGCCCAGGCGATGAACCTCACCGAGGCGATTCAGAGCACCATCGCGACCCACCCGGAACTGGCTTCGCGCGTGGACGCTCGTCTGTCTGCGGATGAACAGGTCAAAGTGGCAAAAGGCGGGTTTTATCCGTCGGTCGATCTGAACGCTGCCTACGGTCGCGGTTACAGCGACAACACCAATACCCGCGCTTTCGGTAACCACAACACCGAAATCCTCAATTACACCCAGTCCGAACTGCGCTTGCGGCAGATGATCTTCGACGGCTTCAACACCGCCAACGAGGTCGAGCGCACCAAGGGCGTGTCCAATTCGCGCGCCTACTACGCGCAAGGCACCGCACAGGACCTGGCCCTGCGCACCATCGAGGTCTACCTCGAAGTGCTCAAGCGGCGTGAACTGGTGACGCTGGCGAAAAACAACCTGCAGGCGCACTTGCGCGTCAACGATCAGATCGGCCTGCGCACCGAGCGCGGCATCGGCAGCACCGCCGACTCCGATCAATCGGTTGCCCGTCGTGCACTGGCGCAGAACAACCTCGACACCGCCGAAGTCGATCTGGCCGACGCCGAATCGAATTTCTACAGCGTGGTCGGACGCATGCCCGATGAGCTGGAAACACCGGCCTCGACTCGCGGTGAGATGCCGCCGGACCTGCGTGAAGCGCAGCAGAGCATGGTCGACAACAACCCGTACCTGAAATCGGCCCAGGCTGACGTGCAGTCCGCCGAGAGCCAGTACGAAGTGGCCAAGTCGCCGTTCTACCCGCGCTTCGATGCCGAAGCAGCAGTCGGCGCAAACAACAACGTGCAGGGCGACGAAGGCCACGACAACGAATGGCGTGTCGGTGTGGTGATGAACTACAACCTGTTCCGTGGCGGCAGCGACAAGGCACGTCTGGCCGCGAATGCCCACGACATCAACCAGGCGATGGACATCCGCAACAACGCCCTGCGTCAGCTCAACGAGAACATTCGTCTGGCCTGGAACGCCATGGAAAATGCCAAGAAGCAGACGCCGACCGCTCGCGAGTACGCAGAAACCACCAAACGCGTGCGCGCCGCTTATCAGGACCAGTTCGGCCTCGGCCAACGCACCCTGCTCGACCTGCTCGACAGCGAAAACGAGCTGTACAACGCCAACCGTCGCTACACCGAAATCCGCTACACCGAGGAATACTCGATGTACCGCGTGCTGGCGAACATGGGCCAGTTGCTGAGCAAGCAACGCGTGGTGCTGCCGGCTGATGCGATTGCCACGACCGAAGTGAAAAACCAGGCGCGCCTGCCGGAACTGAAATAAACGGTGCAGGAACTGACTTTGCCCTGATCGTTCCCACGCGCAGCAAAGGAATGCCTCAAGGGACGCTCCGCGTCCAGTGACGCGGAGCGTCACGGGCTGCATTCCCACGCAGAGCGTGGGAACGATCCGATAACCGAGCCCGTTCAACAGAGGCAATCACTATGACCAGCATGGAACCCGGCGCCACCGGGGTCGATCCGCGCCTGAGCTTCGACGACCCGTTACTCGACGGCCTGCTGATCCTCTGCAAACTGCATGGCGCCACGGTCAGTCGTGCCAGCCTGAGCGCCGGGCTGCCTCTGAACAAACAACGCCTGAGCCTCGATCTGCTGCCCCGTGCAGCCGCGCGGGCCGGATTGCAGGCGCGGTTATTGCGCCGTGACCTGAAAGACATATCGCCGCTGAACCTGCCGATCCTGCTGCTGCTCAACGACGGGCGCACTGCCGTGCTGCGGCGCTTTGGCGAGGACGGCAAAGCCCTGCTGCTGCCCAGCGAAGCCGACGGCGGCGAGCAATGGGTCAGCCGCGAAGAACTCAGCGAACACTACAGCGGCCAGGCCTTGTTCGCCCGTCCGCGCCACGAACTCGAAGACCTGCGCGCGCCGCTGGTGCCACGGGTAAATGCGTGGTTTCGCGACACCCTGAAACTGTCGAAATGGCTGTACAGCGATGCGATCCTCGCCAGTTTCCTGATCAACCTGCTGGGCCTGATGGTGCCGCTGTTCGTCATGCAGACCTACGATCGCGTGGTGCCCAATCAGGCGACCTCGACGCTGTGGGTGCTATCGATCGGTTTGCTGATCGGCACCGGTTTTGAACTGGTGCTGCGCGTGGTGCGTGCGCATCTGCTCGACACCGCCGGCAAGAAAACCGATGTGATCCTCTCGGCAACCTTGTTCGAGCGCATCACCGGCATGTCGATGAAAGCGCGGCCGGCGACCATCGGCGGCTTTGCCCAGAGCATTCACGACTTCCAGGGCCTGCGTGAATTTCTCACTGCCGTGACCCTGACCAGCCTGATCGACTTGCCCTTCGTGGTGTTGATGCTGGTAGTGATCGGCCTGCTCGGCGGCTGGCTGGTGGTGATTCCGCTGCTGGCGTTTCCGATCACCATCATCTTCGCCATGGCGATTCAGGTGCGCCTGCGTGACACCGTGCAGAAAAGCCTGAGCCTCGGCGCCGAGCGTCAGGCAGTGCTGATCGAAACCCTCGGCGGTCTGGAAACCCTCAAGGCCTGCGGCGCCGAAAGCGAGCGCCAGCACAAATGGGAAAGCACCCACGGCGCCCTCACCCGCCTCGACAGCCATGCGCGCAACCTGTCGGCGCTGGCCACCAACGGCACGCTGTTCATCCAGCAGTTTTCCGGGATGGCGACGATTGTGGCCGGGGTCTACAGCATCATTGCCGGCAACCTCAGCGTCGGCGCGCTGGTTGCCACCTACATGCTTGGCAGTCGTGTGCTCGCCCCGCTCGGCCAGATCGCCGGGCTGATCACCCGCTACCAGCAAGCGCAACTGACCATGAAAAGCACCGACGCACTGATGGCGCTGCCGCAGGAGCGCGACGGCAAACAACGGCCACTGGAACGTACGCAGCTGCAAGGTGCCCTCGACGTCAGCGGCGTGACGTTCCACTACAACGGCCAGAATGCGCCGGCGCTGAGCGAGGTCAGCTTCAGCCTGAAAGCCGGCGAGCGGGTCGGCATCATCGGCCGCAGCGGCTCCGGCAAAAGCACGTTGGCGCGATTGGTGATGGGTTTCTACGAAGCGGAACAAGGCCAGTTACTGCTCGACGGCCTCGACCTGCGCCAACTGGACGTGGCTGACCTGCGCCAGCAGATCGGTTATGTCGCCCACGACCTGCCGCTGCTGGCCGGCAGCTTGCGCGACAACCTGACCCTGGGCGCGCGTTACATCAGCGATTCACGCATGCTCGAAGTCGCCGAACTGACTGGCGTCACCGAACTGGCCCGACAACACCCGCAAGGCTTCGACCGACCGGTGGGCGAACGCGGACAACTGCTATCCGGCGGCCAACGCCAGGCGGTGTTGCTGGCGCGCGCGTTACTGCTCGATCCACCGATCATGCTGCTCGACGAACCCACCAGCGCCATGGACAACAGCAGCGAAGACGCGCTGCGGCAGAAACTGCATGGCTGGGTGCAAGGCAAAACCCTGCTGCTGGTCACCCACCGCACCTCGATGTTGAGCCTGGTGGACCGGTTGCTGGTGCTGGACAACGGCCGGGTCGTCGCTGACGGTCCGAAAGAAGCAGTCATCGATGCACTGCGCAAGGGCCGTGTCGGCTCGGCGGCGGTCTAGGAGTTACGCCATGCCTGCTTCCTCCGATAGCAACAAGCGCGGTTACTTCGACAGTTTCGGCAAAAGCGCCGAAGCCGAGTTCATGCCGGAAACCGCCGGCGCAGCATTGCAGGATTCGCCGCGCAAATCGCGGATCACCGTGTGGCTGGCGGCAGCGCTGCTGATCGCCGCCCTGGTCTGGGCCAAATTTGCCGTGCTCGAAGAAGTGACCATGGGCGAAGGCAAAGCGATCCCGTCGAGCAAGGTTCAGGTGATCCAGAACCTTGAGGGCGGCATCGTCACCGAGATTTACGTTCGCGAAGGCCAGATGGTCGGCAAGGGCGACACCCTGCTGCGTCTGGATGACACGCGCTTTCGCTCGAACAAGGGCGAGAGCGAGGCCGACCGTTACGCGCTGACCGCGCAGGTTGAACGGCTGTCAGCAGAGGCCGAGGGACGCCCCTTCAAACTCTCCGCTGAAGTCATCGCCAAAGCGCCGCAAGTCGCCGAGGACGAACGCTCACTTTACGAGCAACGCCAACGCCGCTTGGCCAGCGAACAGCGCACCCTCAGCGAACAGCTGCGGCAGAAGACCCAGGAACTGGCGGAGTTTCGCTCCAAGCAAGGCCAGTTCAGCTCCAGCCTTGCGCTGCTGCAACAAGAGATGAACATGTCCGAACCGCTGGTCAAAACCGGCGCTGTGTCACCGGTGGAAATTCTCCGTCTCAGACGCAGTGCCGTGGAGATCCGTGGTTCGCTGAACGCCACCACGCTGGCGATTCCCCGCGCCGAATCGGCCATCGCCGAGATCCGCAGCAAGATCGACGAATCCGAGCAGACCTTTCGTTCCGAGGCCGCCAAAGAGCTGAATGAGAAACGCACCGACCTGTCGAAAATCACCGCGTCGAGCATCGCCATCGACGATCGCGTCAGCCGCACTACGGTGACGTCGCCGGTGCGTGGCGTGATCAAGCAGATGAAGGTCAACACCATCGGCGGCGTGGTCCAGCCGGGCAGCGACATGGTCGAAATCGTGCCGCTGGAAGACAACCTGCTGATCGAAGCCAAGGTCCGCCCGCAAGACGTCGCGTTCCTGCATCCGGGTCAGAAAGCCATGGTCAAGTTCAGCGCCTACGATTACACGATTTACGGCGGGCTGAGCGCCAAGCTCGAGCTGATCGGCGCCGATACGATCACCGATGACAAGGGCAACAGCTTCTATCTGATTCAGGTGCGCACCGACAAGAATCACCTGGGCGGCGACGTGAAACCGCTGCTGATCATCCCGGGGATGGTGGCGACAGTGGACATTATCACCGGTGAGAAAAGCGTCTTGGATTACCTGCTCAAACCGGTGCTGAAAGCGCGGACCGAGGCGATGCGCGAACGTTAGCCAATGATCGTTCCCATGCTCCGCGTGGGAATGCCGCCCGGGACGCTCCGCGTCCCTTCACGACAGTGACGCAGAGCGTCACTGGATGCATTCCCACGCAGAGCGTGGGAACGATCATCTGTCGTCATGGTTACGCTGGAAAACCTCCTCCCCCATCGCCGCAATCTGCCCTTCGATCAGCGCTTCAAACGGCTTGAGCAACGGCGCAAACGTCGTCGGCGCTTCGAGGGTTTCCAGCGCCTGCACAATCGCCTCGATCGTCGACAGCGCCCCCGGCCCCGGCGCCTTGCGCAGGCGATAGCGCGACACGCCGCCCTCGGCCAGGGTCACCCGTGGCAGCGCCGCCAGCAGCGGATTGAGGTGCAGCATCTTGCGCGCCTTGCGCCAGGTGCCGTCGGGGACGACCAGCAACATTGGCTGATCATTCGGCGCGTAAACCTGCAGCGGCTGCGCATCCTCAGCCGGAAACAACAAGCGCGCCTGATAGCCCGGCCGGTTCAACAGTTTCGGCAAATCCTCGAATACCTCGCCGACAATCAGCTCGGCATTGCTCAGCCCCAGCGCCGCCAGCCGCGCGGTATTCAGCGCGTGACTGACCTCGCTCGGATGCTGCAGCAGCAAGACTCGGGTGCGGCTGTCGAGGTGCGGAATCAACGGGCACAGGCAGTGGGTCTGGGGGCGCAGGCAGCGCGGGCATTGGGCTCGGGACATGATGGGTTACGCCTGATTCAATTGCGCTTTGAGCAAATCGCGGAAGGTCTGGATCAGCGGCTCGCGGCTGCGGCCCCTGCGCATGATCATCGAAAACGGCGCCTGATAACCGAAGGTCGCCGGCAGCAGAACGCGCAGATCACCCTTGTCGGCCCAGGCCTGCGCGTAGTGCTCCGGCAGGTAACCGATGTAGGCGCCGGAGAGCACCAGAATCAGCTGCGCTTCCATACTTTCCACGGTCGCGGCACTGTGTTTGAAACCGTGCCGAGCCAGTTCCGCCTGACTCCAGTAACCGCGCCCGACCATCCGTTGCTGAGTGATGACCTGCTCGGGAATGCGCCGCTCGTTGAACAACGGGTGTCGACTGCTGCAATACAGCCAGTGCTGCTCGCGGTACAGCGGCATGTAGACCAGACCGCTCATGCGCGTGGAAAACGCACCGATGGCCAGATCGAGGCGATTGTCCTGCACGCCGAGCTGCAATTCATAAGGGCTCATCACCGACAGGTGCAAATGCACCGCCGGGTGTTCCTGGCTGTAGGCGCCGATGGCTTCAGCAAACGGCAGGGCCTTGTCGCTGACCGTGGAATCGATCACCCCGAGATTAAGCGTGCCGCGCAGTTCGCCCTTGAGCGCGGCGGCGTACTGTTCGAAGCCTTCAAGCTCGGCGAGCAGGCGCAGGGTTTCCTGATGGAACAGCTCGCCTTTGCTGGTCAGGCTGAAGCCACCGCGCCCACGATGGCACAGCACCAGACCGAGCGCGGCTTCGAGCTGGCTCATGTAGGTGCTGATCGCCGAAGTCGACAGGTTGAGTTCCTGCTGTGCATTGGCAAAACCCTGATGGCGCACGACGCTGACGAAGATGCGCAGGAGTTTCAGGTCGGGTAAAGCGTTGGCCATTTCTGCTCCGGTCACGAGGTAACGCGCGAATACACAGTTCGATGGAGATCATTGTGGGAGCGAGCCTGCTCGCGAAGGCGTCGGGTCAGTCGCCATCGAAGTTGACTGTCATGCCCTCTTCGCGAGCAGGCTCGCTCCCACAGAGTGAGATCTTCAGAGATTCCAGTGGTGCGAAGTCTAAGTCGCTGGCTGGCATTAGTTTAGAAAAATCTGAACTAAGTTTTTGCCCGTAGCGATTCTTCCTCGTCACTACATTTCGCATGATCGGCCCCACAGCGGCGTCCGAACCTGTGCTCAACGGCGCGCCGGCATAAATAAAACAAAGACGATGAGGCCCTACCCGTGGACAAGATTCTTCACCAACCACTGGGCGGCAATGAAATGCCGCGCTTCGGCGGCATCGCCACCATGCTCCGACTTCCCCATGTACCGACCGCTGCCGGCCTCGACGCTGCCTTCGTTGGCGTGCCGCTGGACATCGGCACTTCGCTGCGCCCCGGCACGCGCTTCGGGCCGCGCGATATCCGCACCGAATCGGTGATGATCCGCCCGTACAACATGGCCACCGGTGCCGCGCCGTTCGACTCGCTGTCGGTGGCCGACATCGGTGACGTGGCGATCAATACCTTCAATCTGCTCGACGCCGTGCGCATCATCGAAGAAGCCTACGACAACATCCTCGAGCACAACGTTATCCCGATGACGCTGGGTGGCGACCACACCATCACCCTGCCGATCCTGCGCGCGATTCATAAAAAGCACGGCAAGGTTGGCCTGGTGCACATCGATGCGCACGCTGACGTCAACGATCACATGTTCGGCGAGAAGATCGCTCACGGCACCACGTTTCGTCGTGCCGTCGAAGAAGGTCTGCTCGATTGCGACCGCGTGGTGCAGATCGGTTTGCGTGCCCAGGGTTACACCGCCGACGACTTCAACTGGAGCCGCGATCAGGGCTTCCGCGTGGTGCAGGCCGAAGAGTGCTGGCACAAGTCGCTGGCGCCGCTGATGGCGGAAGTGCGCGAGAAAGTCGGTGGCGGTCCGGTATATCTGAGTTTCGATATCGATGGCATTGACCCGGCCTGGGCGCCCGGCACCGGCACCCCGGAAATCGGCGGCCTGACCACCATTCAGGCGATCGAAATCGTCCGTGGCTGCCAGGGCCTCGACCTGATCGGTTGCGATCTGGTAGAAGTCTCGCCCGCTTACGACACCACCGGCAACACCTCGCTGCTGGCCGCCAACCTGCTGTACGAAATGCTCTGCGTACTGCCTGGCGTGGTTCATCGCTGAGGGTCGGGTCATGCACGCACGTGATCAGGTTTTGCACGCGGCCGCCGAGTTGGTCGCCGCGTTTGCCCGTAACGATCGCGAAGCCTACTTCGGCGCATTCAGCACCGATGCCAGCTTCGTTTTCTACACCCTCGACCAGCCATTGCTGTCGCGCGATGCCTATCAGGCGTTGTGGGACCGCTGGCGTGCCGAGGATGGATTCGAGGTGCTGTCGTGCACCTCGAGCAACGCCTTCGTCAGCCTGCAGGGTGACGTGGCGATTTTCATCCATGACGTGGCCACCGAGCTGCGCATGCAAGGGGAGCAACACTTCAGCCAGGAGCGCGAGACGATTGTTTTCAGAAGACAAGCGTCGAGCCTAGAACAACAAGGCCTATGGCTGGCCTGTCACGAACATTTGTCCGCAATGCCGGAAGGGCTGCCACCCCCTTAGCCAATGGTGACGCTCACGCACGATGAGCGCGCCTGATGATCGGAGCAGATCATGAATAACAACAACAACGAAAAAAGCCTTAGCAGCATCGAAACAAACGGGGTCGAACAGATCCCGGATCATGAGCGCGACGCCCGACCCAGCGACCTGTTTCGCTTGATCTTCGGCGGCGCCAATACGTTTGCCACCGCTGTGCTCGGCAGTTTCCCGGTGCTGTTCGGCCTGTCGTTTCAGGCCGGTGTCTGGGCGATTGTGCTGGGTGTGGTGGTCGGTGCGCTGATCCTCGCACCGATGGGCCTGTTCGGCCCGCTCAACGGCACCAACAACGCCGTGTCTTCCGGTGCGCACTTCGGCGTGCACGGGCGGATTGTCGGGTCGTTCCTGTCGTTGCTGACGGCGATCGCGTTCTTCTCGCTGTCAGTGTGGAGCTCGGGTGATGCGCTGGTCGGCGGCGCCAAACGCCTCGTCGATTTGCCGGAAACCGACCTGACCCTGGGCCTGGCCTACGGCCTGTTCGCGCTGCTGGTGCTGACCGTGTGCATCTACGGTTTCCGCATCATGCTGTGGGTCAACCGCATCGCGGTGTGGGCCGCGAGCCTGTTGTTCCTGCTCGGCATATTCGCCTTCGCCCCTGCTTTCGACAGCCAGTACGCCGGCAGCGTGGCGCTGGGTCAGGCCGGGTTCTGGGCGGCATTCATCGGCGCGGCGCTGGTGGCGATGAGCAACCCGATTTCCTTCGGTGCGTTCCTGGGCGACTGGTCGCGCTACATCCCGCGTGAGACGCCGAAGGGCCGGATCATGCTGGCGGTGATCGCCGCACAACTGGCAACGTTGATCCCATTCCTGTTCGGCCTCGCCACCGCCACCATCGTCGCGATCAAAGCGCCGGACTACATCGCCGCGAACAACTATGTCGGCGGCTTGCTGGCCGTGTCGCCGAGCTGGTTCTTCCTGCCGGTGTGCCTGATTGCGGTGATTGGCGGCATGTCCACCGGCACCACGTCGCTGTATGGCACCGGGCTGGACATGTCCAGCGTGTTCCCGCGCGTGCTTTCCCGGGTCAAGGCGACCTTGCTGATCGGCGTGCTGTCGATCGCCTTCATCTTCATCGGCCGGTTTGCGGCGAACCTGGTGCAAAGCGTGTCGACCTTCGCCGTGCTGATCATCACCTGCACCACCCCGTGGATGGTGATCATGATTATCGGCCTGCTGGTGCGGCGCGGCTTCTACTGCCCGGATGACCTGCAAGTGTTCACTCGCGGCGAACAGGGCGGACGCTACTGGTTCAACCACGGCTGGAACTGGCGCGGTCTGGGGGCGTGGATTCCGAGTGCGCTGGTCGGCCTGTGCTTCGTCAATCTGCCGGGGCAGTTCGTCGGCCCGCTGGGCGAATTGGCCGGTGGCATCGACATCAGTTTGCCGGTGACATTGGGCCTGGCGTCGGTGGTGTACCTGACGCTGCTGCGCCTGTTTCCTGAGCCTCGGGAGGTGTTTGGGCCAACGGATGTGCGCAGTGAAGCCGCAATAAAACCTCAACTGCGTCAGGCCGCCTGACACGAACCCCCTGTGGGAGCGAGCCTGCTCGCGAAGACTTCAGCACATCCAACGTTGATGCTGTCTCTTATACACATCTGACGCTGCCGACGATTAACGTCCG
>NZ_JAPCIK010000012.1:0-183349 GCF_025910115.1 Pseudomonas sp. RG1 | reverse complement strand
CAGGAAGCCTTGCAGACCCCATTAGCTTGACCATAAAAAAGACAATCGGAGACACGCCATCATGGCTTTGGATTTATTCGTCGTACTCATTTATGCCGCTGCGATGCTGATTCTCGGCTACTACGGCATGCGCAAGGCCAAGACCCACGAAGACTATCTGGTTGCCGGGCGTAATCTGGGGCCGTCGCTGTACATGGGCACCATGGCGGCGACCGTTCTCGGCGGCGCGTCCACCGTCGGCACCGTGCGTCTGGGTTACGTGCATGGCATCTCCGGATTCTGGCTGTGCGCGGCACTGGGCTGCGGCATCGTCGCGCTGAACCTGTTCCTCGCCAAGCCCTTGCTGAAACTCAAGGTATTCACCGTCACCCAGGTCCTGGAGAAGCGCTACAACCCGATGGCGCGCACCGCCAGTGCGACGATCATGCTCGCTTACGCGCTGATGATCGGCGTGACCTCGATTCTGGCGATCGGCACCGTGCTGCAAGTGTTGTTCGGTCTGCCCTTCTGGATTTCCGTACTGCTGGGCGGCGGTATCGTGGTGACTTATTCAACGATCGGCGGCATGTGGTCGCTGACCCTGACGGACATCGTCCAGTTCGGCATCCAGACAGTGGGCCTGATGTTCGTGTTGTTGCCGATCTGCCTGTACCGCGTAGGCGGCTGGGATCAATTGGTCGCGCAACTGCCGGCGGCCAGCTTCAACTTCACCAGCATCGGCTGGGACACGATCATTACCTACTTCATGATCTACTTTTTCGGCATCCTGATCGGCCAGGACATCTGGCAGCGGGTGTTCACCGCCAAAAGCGAAAAAGTCGCCAAGTACGCCGGCACCTCGGCCGGGATCTACTGCATCATTTACGGTCTGGTCTGCGCCTTGATCGGCATGGCTGCGCATGTACTGATTCCGGATCTGGACAACGTCAACAACGCTTTTGCCGCCATCGTCAAAGTCTCGCTGCCTGACGGCATCCGTGGCCTGGTGATCGCTGCCGCACTGGCGGCGATGATGTCCACCGCCAGCGCCGGCCTGCTCGCCGCGTCCACCACCCTGACCGAAGACCTGCTGCCGAAACTGCGCGGCGGCAAACAATCCAACGTCGCGGTCAGCCGTCTGTTTACGCTGCTGACGGGGATCGCGGTGTTGGGCATTGCTCTGGTCGTCAATGACGTTATCAGCGCGCTGACCCTGGCTTACAACCTCTTGGTCGGCGGCATGCTGATTCCGCTGATGGGCGCGATTTTCTGGAAGCGTGCGACTACCGCCGGGGCGATCAGCGCGATGACGCTGGGCTTTATCACGGCGCTGGTGTTCATGGTCAAGGACGGCATGGACGCGAACTCGCCGATCTATTACAGCCTGGGTGTCAGCCTGGTGAGCTTTGTACTGGTCAGCCTGTTCTCGCCGCGCCCGGCGACCGTGGCAACGGCGGTGTGAATCGACTGTAACGAGGTGATGTTTTCTTCAGCGGGTGTGGCGTCGGTGGCCACACCCGTTTTTTTCGCTTGGCGATAAGCAAAAGATCGCAGCCTTCGGCAGCTCCTACACTTTGTAGAAACTGCCGACGGCTGCGATCTTGAAATCTCTGATCGCAGATATTAACGGCGACGTGGCTGGCGTCGGCGCTGTTCGTCGTCCGTGCGAATCGGTACCGGTTGCAGAGGCGGTTCGATCAAACCGAGGGCAACTCCCAAATCGTGCAGCCAGTTCTGGATTTTCTCTTTCATCGTCATGCCCCCTTCAGGGTGGTGCTGAGCGGCCGGAATTCTGAGGCCGCTTCGCACTGATAATAGTCCGAAGTCCTACGCAATGCTCGGCCAAATCCGCAATGATCTGTTACTGAATTGAACAGAATCTGTTGCGATTGGTTCACGCGGTTTCCCGCACTTCATGCAAAGCCACGGGATAGACCGCTTGCTGCACGTCGATCCAGGCATTCAGGTTGGCCCCGGCCATACCCTTGCGCCACATGAGCCATGTTGTCGCACCCGCGAACGGCTCGGCCAACGGATGCACGGCGACGCTTTCGCGACCCGGCAGGCTGGCCAGCATCGACTCGGCCATCAACGCCACACCACTGCCGGCAATCACACAGGCGAGCATGCCCTGATACGACTCAATCTCCATCGGCCGGCCCATCGCCGCGTGGTAGTGAGAGAACCACGCTTCCAGACGCATGCGATATGAACAGCCCTGGCGAAAAGTGAACACCGAGCGCCCTTCCACGTCCCGCGCGGTGCGTACTGGCGGATGGTCGATTTCAGTGATCAGCACCAGCCGCTCCTCGCACAGCGGCACGCCATCGAGCCCGGCCAGCTCCAACGGTCCGTCGACCAACGCCGCGTCGAGGCGGCCGGTGAGCAACCCTTCGAGCAATTCCCCGGTCGGTGCCGATTGCACCTGCAAATTCACTGTCGGGTATTGCTTGTGATACCGCGCCAGCAGCGCCGGCAGATGGATCGCCGCCGTGCTGTACATGGTGCCCAGCACGAAGTCGCCGACCGGTTGCCCGCCCATCACCGCCGCACTGGCCTGATCGCGCAGAGCGAAAAGTTTGCCGGTGTAGTCGAGCAGCACCTTGCCCGCCGGCGACAGCTGCAAGCGCTGCCGTTCGCGGACGAACAGTTCGACACCCAACTGCTCTTCGAGCTGTTTAAGCCGCGTCGACAGATTTGATGGCACCCGATGCAAGCGCTCGGCGGCGCGGGTGATCGAGCCTTCCTCGGCGACCGCCTGGAATATCCGCAGTTGGCTGAATTCCACTATCTTCTCCTGAACAGAACAAGTTACTCACTATTATTCAATTTTAAAGAAAGTCAATCGATCCTAGCCTGACGGTCATTGCTGCTTTGAAGGAAGCCCGACCATGTCGCCGCTGATACGTTTATCCGCCTGTTTCGTTGCCCTGATGATGGCCATGGGCATTGGCCGTTTCGCCCTGACACCTCAGATGCCCCACCTGCTCAGCGAAGGGCAGATCGACCTCACCGCCGCCGGGCTGATCGCGGCGGCCAACTACTTCGGCTATCTGCTCGGTGCTGTGGACGCGATGTTCGCCCAGCGGCCACAGCAGGTGCAGCGTCGCCTGCATGGCGGGCTGTGGCTGTGCGTGCTGCTGACACTGGCGTCGTTCTGGGCCAACGGTTTCTGGTCGCACCTGCTGCTGCGCTTTGGCACCGGGGTAGCGAGTGCCTGGGTGCTGGTGATGATCACTTCACTCGGTCAGCCGCTGGCGGCGGCAGCGGGTCGCCCGCGCTGGGGTGCTCTGGTTTTTGCCGGGCCGGGTCTGGGGATTTTTCTCACAGGCTTGCTGGCGCTGGTCTCACACCGCTTGCAGCAGACATCGGCAACCCTGTGGCTGATTTACGCAGCCGCCGCGTTGCTGATGATGCTCGGCGTCTGGCGGTTGTTACCGCAGCCCACGGTGGTAGCGAGGCCAGCAACAACCCATGTGAACCCAGCGAATCGCGGCATTGCCCGGCTGGCGCTGGTATATGCGCTGTACGGCATCGGCTACATCATTCCGGCAACGTTCCTGTCGCAGATGGCCAATGCGCAGTTTCATGGCCAGTGGCAGGCGGATCTGTTCTGGCCGTGTTTTGGCCTCGGCGCGGCGATCGGTGTGTGGTTGGTGAGTCTGCGCCGGCATGATCCCGAGACCACGCGGCACTGGCTGATGGCGACGTTGTGGCTGCAAGCGGCCGGAGTGTTCGCCTGTCTGCTGGGCAGCGGCGTCGGCCTGGCGCTGGGGGTGATCCTCTGCGGCACACCGTTTCTGGCGTGCATGCAACTGGTCATGCAGCGTTCGCGAGAGCTGGCGCCCCACGCCACTCAGCGCAACGCCGGGATGCTCACGGCGTGCTTCGCTGTCGGCCAGCTGAGCGGCCCGCTGCTGGCGGCGCTGAGCAGCCATTTCAGCGGCGGCTTGCAGCCGGCGCTGCTGATCGCCGGTGCCGGCCTGTTGCTGGCCGGCGCGCTGGCGATGCAGGCCAGGGCTACTGGCCCAGCGCCTTGCGCAAACGCCGACGCAGCCACTGTTCGGCGCTGACGAAAGTGATGCCGAGCAGCACCAGCACGGCGCCGATGACGAAGTTCAGGCTCAACTGTTCGCCGAGCAGCAGCACGCCGAAGGTCACGCCGAACAACGGCGTCATGAACGAGAACACCGCAAGGTTGGCCGCCAGATAACGGCGCAGCAGCCAGAACCACACCAGGTAGCTGAAGAACGACACCACCAGCCCTTGGAACAGCACACTGGCCACCGCCACGGTAGTCAGGCTGACGTGGGTGATCTGGCCGCTGAACAACGCGATCAACAGCAGACCGATGAAACCGACCAGCAACTGATAGAACAGGGTCAATGTCACCGGCGCTTCCGACAGTCGCGAGGCGCGCACCACCACGGTGGTCGCGCCCCAACAGGCGCCGGCCAATACGCCGAAGGCATCGCCCAGCAGCATGCGCCGATCAAGGTTGTCCCACGACACACCACCGGCGAAGGCAATCGCGATGCCGATGAACGCCAGCAGAATCCCCAGCCATTGCAACGGGCGCAACCGCTCGCTGGCCAGCAGGAAATGCACGCCGAGTGCGGTGAAGATCGGCGCGGTATACAAGAACACCGACATATGCGCGGCGGTAGTCAGTTGCAGGCCTTCGGCGATGAACAGAAATTCCAGACCAAACAGCGCACCGGCCAGCAAGCCGCCGCGCCAGGTGCTGCCGACCTGATCCCAACCGCCCTTCCAGCAGATCAGCAAACCGACCAGCAAGGCAGAAATCCCCGAGCGCCCCGCCGCTTGCATCACTGGCGCGATGTCCGTTGCCGCCCATTTGATCAGGACTTGCTGCACACCCCAGATCAGGCACAGGCCGATCATCACTTGCAGGGCAAAACCGTCGGCATTGCGCCGCTCGGCACTCACCGCAACACCTCGAACACACACAACATGGCAGGCCATCCAATGGTCAGAAAACAGTGTCGGGGATTATCAATCAGTCGCGCGGAAAAAGCCGTCTGGAAAAGACATTAAGTTGGTCAGTGGCGTCAGCGCTGAATGGTTGACGGCTGCGCCGTCATTCGCGAGCAGGCTCGCTCCCACAGAGGGTTCGGTGAACACGTGGGAGCGAGCCTGCTCGCGAAGAGACCAGCATTGCCAACACAACTGCCGGATCAGCTCAGGCAAACCGCTTCGCCACCAAATAGCCCACCGTGCAAGCAACCGCCGTCGCCACTGTCCCCCACGCCCAGTCCATCAAACTCACCTGCACCGACCAGTCGCGCAAGGTCGCCCAATTGGTCAGGTCATAAGTGCCGTAGGCCACCAGCCCCAACAGCGCACCCAGCTTCGCCGCCCTCTGCCAGCTCAGCGCCGGCAACACGACAAACACCACGCAGCCAATAACGTACAGGCAATAAAAAACCGCTGCGGGCAACAGCAGCGGTTTTTCCAGCATCAGCGAACCGAGCAGTTCGCGATAGGTCGGCGCCATCAGCAGCCCGAGCCAGATGCCGTCGAGCAGCAGAAACGTCAGCAGCGTTGCGACGTAAGCGATCAGCGCCTTTTTCATCGATCCAACCTCTTGTGTGGCCTGCAACATGGGCCACTCAAGGCTCAGGTTAGTTCAATGCGATCGGCGTGAATGACGATCTTGCCTTCCTTGTACAGCGAACCGATGGCTTTCTTGAAGTTGCCCTTGCTGACGCCGAACAGGCTGCTGATCAGTGCCGGATCACTCTTGTCACTGACCGCCAGGGTGCCGTCGTTTTCGCGCAACTTGCCGAGGATCTTCGAACTCAGACTGCTCGCCGCTTCCTGACCAACCGGTTGCAGGCTCAGGCTGATCTTGCCGTCGGCGCGCACTTCCTTGATGAAGCCTTTCTCGCGCATGCCCGAACGCATGAACTTGAAGATCTCGTTCTTGTGAATCAGGCCCCAGTGCTTGTTGTTGATGATCGCCTTGAAGCCCATGTCGGTGGCTTCGGCTACCAGCAGATCAACTTCCTGGCCCGGGCTGTAGGTGGCCGGGGTCTTGTCCAGGTAACGATCGAGGCGCGCGGTGGCGGTGATGCGGCGCGTGTGTTTGTCGAGGTAGACGTGCACCACGCAGTATTCGCCGGCAGTCATCTGGCGCTTTTCTTCCGAGTACGGCAGCAGCAGATCTTTCGGCAGGCCCCAGTCGAGGAACACGCCGATGCTGTTGACTTCAACCACTTTCAGACTGGCAAATTCGCCGACCTGAACTTTCGGTTTTTCCGTGGTGGCGAGAAGTTTGTCTTCGCTGTCCAGATAGATGAATACGTTGAGCCAGTCTTCATCTTCGCTGGGAATATCTTTGGGGATATAACGGTTGGGCAAAAGAATTTCGCCATCGGCACCGCCGTCCAGATATAAACCGAAGTTAGTGTGTTTAACCACTTGCAAACTGTTGTAACGCCCGACTAAAGCCATTTCCGAAACCCTCAATACGTGGGCGGCATTCTACCCGTTTTTGCCGCCAACGTCGGGCGCCAGATCCTCGCAGCGGAAAATCTGCGTCAACCTGTCGATTTTGCTTGATCACTGCCCTACGGGGTGCCGCTCGTCAGTCCGGTCCGACGCTTCAAAGCCGCGCTGATTTGCCTCACTTCAATTAAATGTTCTCATTTAAAACAGCAGGTTAGCTGCTTATTACGAGTGAGCGGCCGGTAATAATGCAGCGTTACGGTTGGATAATCCGGGGGATATTTACCAAGCTATTGTCAAGTTATTCCTGTACGATGCCTGGCCGAGTTACTTTTCTAAAGGTTAATGGCCGCCATGCGTGTAAAAGCATCCACCAGCAAAGCAAAGCCAGCTCCAGCCGTTGAAACCAGCGAATCGATCAACGATCAGATCGCAGCATTCCTCAAGTCCGGCGGCGAGATCCAGCAAATTGCCAAAGGCGTCAGCGGCCAGACATTCGGCCCGTCCAAGCAGATCAGCCTGGGCAAGAAGTAATACCGGTTTCACCCCGTCCAGAGGCGCTTTGAGCTTCGAAGCGCCTGGACTGGCACCGTGCAACACCCCTTCGCTTTAAACAAAAATTCCCGAAAATCGACGAACGGCCATCAATGCCGGGCATTCGTCGGTATCCTTGCACGCGTCTAGATCAAGCGTTTCAGCAGGCCTTTGCCCTGCGCTCGCGGTTCATGGAGTGACGCATGCGCCCATTTCCCTGTTTATTGTTCGTCAGCCTGCTGTCAGGCGCGACCGCGCACGCGCAGGTTTTTCAGGGTGAACTGGGTGACTTCGATCTCAAGCTCGGCACTACGCCCAGCCGCAGCATGGCCCAGGGCCTGGTGAAACCGGCGGCGGTCGGCTCGTTCCACGGTGGCCTTGATCTGAGCCACGACAGCGGCGTGTATTTCGGCCAGTACGCGCCGAGCATGGGCATCAGCCCGGGCAAGAACCTCGAGATCGATTCCTATGTCGGCTTCAAGCAGCCGTTCGATCAGGTGCTCGGCTATGAAGTCGGGATGATCCATTACAGCTACCCACGCGTGGACACCCTCGACAGCCAGGAGCTGTTTGGTGGCCTGACTCTGCTCGGCAGTCGCTTCGGCATTGCCCTGAGCAACGACCCGGATAAACAGAACAACACCTTGTTTGCCGACCTCACTGGCAATCAGCCGTTCGGCATTGGCGTGAGCATGAAATACACCACGCACCAGTTGAATACACCGGCGGCGGTGGACGGTGGCTATATCAGCAGTTTCACTGATTGGTCGGTGAAACTGTCGCGGCCGTTCATGGGCGTCGATCTTGATCTGATCTACAGCGACTCCAGCCTCAGCGGCAGTGATTGCTCGGCCTATTCCGGGCACAACAGCGAGTGCGACGGCCTCGTCACCCTCAAGGCTGTACGCACGTTCTATTGATCGGCTGAACTGCCGCGCGCATCCTGCATCACATAAGAATCAGATTTCCGACGCCAGGCTCTCGCAAGGATTTGCCCATGTCTCGCTGGTTCAAACAGATTGCCGCCCTGCTGATCTTCACCCTCGCCCTCGGCGCTTGCAGCCGCGTGGGCCTGGCCTACCGCAACCTCGACGTAATCATCCCGTGGTCGCTGAGCGACTACGTGGACATGAACGGCGAACAGAAAGACTGGTTCAATGAACGCCTCAAGGAACATCTGAGCTGGCACTGCACCACGCAGTTACCGGGTTACCTCGACTGGCTGGACCGTCTGCAGGCCATGGTCGAGAGCAATCAGGTCAGCGACGCCGCGCTGCAGGAGCGCACTGCCGAAGCCAAGCAGGCCATCGCCGATACCGCCCGGGAAATCACCCCTTCGGCCATCGAGCTGCTGCAAGGCCTGGACGATAAACAGGTGGCAGAAATGAACGACGCGTTTGCCAAGGATTTGCGCAAACGTCAGCAGGAATACGTGAAACCGCCGCTAGCCCAGCAGATCAAGGAACGCGGCAAGCGCATGGAAAAACGCTTGAACGACTGGCTGGGTCCGCTCAGTGACACGCAGAAACAACGCGTTGTGGCTTGGACCAATGCCTTGGGCGACCAGAACACCCAATGGATCGCCAACCGCGCGCACTGGCAGCAACAGTTCAGCGCCGCCGTTGCGCAACGCCAAAGCCCCGAATTCCCACAACGCATCGAGACACTTCTGGTCAATCGCGAGCGCTTGTGGACAGCGGACTACCGCAAGGCCTACGCCAACACCGAAGCCCAGGCGCGCTCGCTGTTTGTCGACTTGATGGCCGAGAGCACGCCGCAACAGCGTCAGCGTTTGTTGAAGAAAATCGAGGGAGTGCGCAAGGACTTCAATGACCTCAAGTGCCTGAAGGCCGCGCAGAAACCTTGAAATCACTGGAATCCAATGTGGGAGCGAGCCTGCTCGCGAAAGCGGAATATCAGACAGATCAGATGTCACTGACAGACCGTATTCGCGAGCAGGCTTGCTCCCACAGGGGATTTCACTGGCTCAGGCGATTTGGGCTTTTGAGGCGACCTCATCAAACGTCACCTCGTTCAGCGCATCCTCCTGCTCATCCAGCACCTGACGCGGATGGTCGTTGCCGGGGATGCTGCTGTCGATCAGGCTCAGCAGGCTGGAGCCGCGCGGGGTCAGAATGAAGTTGTTGCCAGTACTGCCCTCGTGATCCGGCCGCGGCTCGATGAATCCGCGCTCCAGCAACATCTTTTCATAATCACAGGCCAGGGTTTTCAAGTGATCGAGATTGTCGATCGGCTCGCCGGCGCTGGCTTTCTCGGCCGCGTGGTCTTCGGCATACGCGCGGGGAGCGAAGCTGTGGCCAGCGCTGTTCTGCACTTCATGCAGCAAACGTTCAATCAAATCCCAGTTATAAGTCGTCATCCTGATCCAACCTCCGGTGCGGGTGATTTTGTGCCGCTTTCAAGGTTGTGACCGAAGCGCTGCGCAGCCGTTCAGCAGTATTTCCGGACCCGACCGACCGGCGGCTGTCGATTCCCTCTCACGATGAACGACTAGGCTGAAACAGCCGGTTCAACCCGCAGGAGACATCGTCATGAACGTTACAAACCATCCGGTGGTATCACGCGAAGAATGGCTCGCCGCCCGTCAGCAGCATCTGGCCCACGAAAAAGCCTTCACCCGAGACCGCGATCGCCTCAGCGCCGAGCGCCGCGCCCTGCCGTGGGTGAAAGTCGACAAGGACTATCATTTTCAAGGGCCGAACGGCGAGCTCAAGCTCAACGACCTGTTTGGCAACAACAGCCAGTTGATCATCTACCATTTCATGTTCGCCAAAGGCTGGGAGCAAGGCTGCCAGGGCTGCTCGTTCCTCAGCGACCACATCGACGGCGCGAACCAGCACCTGACCCATCACGACGTCGCGGTGGTTGCAGTTTCCCATGCGCCATTCAACGAGTTTCAGGACTTCAAAAAGCGGATGGGCTGGAAGTTCGGCTGGGTTTCGTCAGAAGGTTGCGATTTCAATTACGACTTCGGCGTCTGCGCCCGGGCTGAAGACGTGGCCGAGGGCAAGGCTACCTACAACTACGAAAAAACCGACAGCGCCGAGGAAGAAATGCCGGGGCTGAGCGTGTTCTATCGTAATGACGAAGGCGAGATTTTTCACACCTATTCCACATACGCGCGCGGTCTGGACATGCTGGTTGGCGCTTACCACTATCTGGATCTGACGCCCAAGGGCAGGAATGAAGACGAGATCATGGAATGGGTTCGGCATCATGATCGGTATGAAGGCGGCAACCAATCAGACTGCTGCCATCGTCAGTAATCGACAGGGCAGCCGCAACCGGAAGTACCCGGGCTGAGCCCGAGTACTACTACAGGCGACGGTGTCATTGCCTGGCTTCCCGCTTGGTCTGTTCAATCAATGGCCGATACTGGTCATATAGCGCACCATAGTTGACAACCAATGCCGGGGGCATGGTGCCGAGGTTTTCAATCAGCGTCATATCCATGCCACCTTTGGCAATGATCAGCTTATCCATCCAAGTATCATGCAAGGTGGCAAAGGCATTCATCCCCGGTACCGAGTTGGCAATATTACTGATCAAAGTGCCGTGGCAGACAGCCAGCAACGATGCACACTCTTTATTCAGACCAATATTCTTGCCCTCGACCCATTCGCCATTGATCCATTCGCGAGGCACCAGACCATCTTCAAGCTGCGTGAATTCCGGGCCACCTGGGCGATCTTCGCCTGGGCGGATGTCCGGTCCACGACCGGTCCAGTACGCATAGATTTCTGCCAGCGCCCCCGTGCCGGCAATGGTCAGCCAAGACTTGTCGCTGCCGTCGCCAGTCAGCAGCCCCTTGAGTGCGGTATTGACCGCATAAGCCTTGAGTCGCTCGGTGACACTTTGAGTGATCAGGTTGCCCTGCGGCCCGACCACTTTCCCCCAAGTGTTGGTATAGGAACCGGCGCCGGCAATGATCGCCGCCGTGACATAACTCTTGATGTTTTCTTCCGAAAGCACGTCTTTGAGTGTGTCAGCGAGATTGCCCTTGTTGTTGATGGCGCTGACCGCCGCCGTACTGGCCATTGAGGTAATCACCGCAGTCAAGGCAACGTTGCCAACGCCGGCAGCGGTGGTCGCTGTCGCTGCCGCGAAGGTCGATCCGGTACCGGACGCCAGAGTGCCGCCGACTGCCGCGCTCGCTGCGCCCGCCGTCAACACCGTAACAATGATCGCCACGGCAATCGCGGCGCCCATGCCCATGCCGGAACTTTCGTAATCCCACTGGTCATGCACTTCCTTGATCATGCGCCAGTCGATGTCGCCGCGGTTCTGCATGTCCTTGAGCCATGCCAGTTGCGGGTCAGCCTTGACCATCGCATCGATGCTATCGGCCACGGTTTTCTGGGTGACTTCCTTGACGTCGATACGAATGTCGCCGGCCGCCTTGATAACGATGTCACCGGCCGCCAGCAAATGACTCTGGCGAATACTTTCATCGGTCTGCCCGGCGCCTTTGGCCGAGGTCCAGGCCAGACTGCTCTTGCTTTTCTCGTGGCTCTCCTTTTTCAGGTCGGTGACACTCTCGAAGCTCAGGTCACCGCCGCTGCTGATGGTCAGGTCCTTGCCAGCCTTCAGGCTGGCTGCCTGATAGAGCTGATCACCGCCACTGGCGATCGTCAGATCGCCGCCACTGCTGATTTCACTGCCGATGTGGGTAACCGTGGTCACCTCGTCACGCCGGGTTTCCTTGCGTCCCAAACTGCCTTTTTTCTTTTTGTCGTACAGCGAATAGTCATAATCCTCGGCAGCCAGCACGTTGATGTCGTTGCCGGCGAACAGATAGGCTTCGTCGCCTGCGGTGATCCGGCTCGACACCACGGTCAGGTCTTTACCTGAGGTGAACCCGGCCTTGCCACCGGCACTGATTGAACTGGCAATCTGATCGATGTGGTCTTCCTGCGCGGTGACCTTTTTCGATTTGTAATAGGAGTGGGATTCCTCTTCGGCCGAGGCGATCAACAGATCACGGTCGGCGCTCATGCCGATATCACGCTGGGCGCTGATCTGACTGCCAATCACCGACAGATCCCGACCGGCATTGACCGTCAAATCCCGACCGGCCGTTGCAGTCGAACCGACCTGGTGAACGCTGCTGGTAGTGGCGCCGGTAAACGCGGAGTTGTTGCTTTGCGCCGATACGATGCTCGCGTCGCGTCCCGCCTCGATCACGGTATCGCGCCCACTGGTCAGGGCGCTGCCGGTACTGATGAAGTCGCGGCCGGCACTGGCTTTCAGATCATTGCTGGCCTCGATGCGCGATGCATTGTCGAGGTACTCACTATGCTGCGAGTAGCCCTGTGAGGCAAAACCGCTGCTGGTCACCGTGCGCTCGTTGATTATGTCGCCCTTGACCGCGACCAGATTGACATCGCGCCCGGTGATGATGCCGCCCGATTGGTTGACGATGCTGTTACCAGCCAGTAAATCGAGACGGTTGCCCGCCTCGATCAGGCCGCTGTTGACCAAGTCATTGCCAGCGGCTGCGGTCAGGTTATTACTGGCACGCAGGGTGCCGGTGTTATGCAGATCCTCGCCGGCAATCAGTTTCACGTTGGTGCCCTGGATCAACGCGCCATTGGGCGCCAGGCGATTATTGGCCTGCGCCAGATAGAGCACCGGCACCAGCACTTTCTCGCCATTCACTTCGTGTTCTTCGAGCCAGACGATGTCGTGGGTCAGCGCCGCCACCTGCTCGGCGGTGAGTGTCACCCCGACCGACAGATTGAGCTGATCCTTACTGGCAATGGCATTGTTCATCAGGTACTTGAACAAGCCTTCATCGGAAGTCTGACCATCGATGAATCGCTGCCCGGTGCGCTCGACCACCGCCTGCTGGATCAAGCGCTGTTCGTACAAACCATCGCCCAGGCGCTTGGCACTCTGGTCGGGATCGTAACCGAGGTTGGCCAGCAGATAATCGGAACTCATGAACTGCTTAAGCTCGGTCAGGACCGGGTTGGTTTCAATCAGATACTTATGCGCGTTCGAAGGGGCCCGGGTATCGGGCAACCCCTGAACCCGGGCCAGTGTCTGGCTGGCGTTGTCCTTGAGCGAAGTGCTCGGTGTGCCGCCCGACGGGCCGCCGCCGAACTGAACGCTGGTATCAATGGCGCTCTGGCCGCTGCTCGGATCTGCGCTTTTACGATCGACTGTGCTCAGTTGCCGATCAGTCACGCCGACCGGGTTGATCGCGTCGAACGTCAGTGTCCGTCCGCCGCCCGGCACATCAACCTGACGCAGAGTCTGCGTGACCGAGGCGCCGCCAATCGTCCAGTTCTGCGAACCACCGGGCAGCGGCGCCGCGCTTTCTGAACTGGCACCTTGACCGCTCAAGCGGAACAGGCCGTTCTGCCCGCTCGGCAATGCGAACCCGGGGGAGGCCAACGGGTTGACTTGTTGCTGCGCCAGGTCTGGCGGCAACTGGCGGTTGAGGCTGATAACGGTAGGTTTGGCCCCACCCCCCGCGCGCGTGTCGGCTGTCTTTCCCGGGCCTGCCGCGGTTGCACTGAACGACTTCAGCTCGCCATTACTGATGTTGTTGGTCGCGTTGATCGCTACGTTGCCACCGGCCTGCACAATCGCCGGGACGTAGGTCTTGCCCGCCGACTCGGTAATGACCGTCTGGAACGGCGTGGCGTTGATGATTTCCGCCGGCGCCTGCACGCGAACACCCGAAGCATATTGGGAGGCTCCGAAGACGATATCGCCGCCACCCCACACATCATTCGAATACGTGCCGATGTACTGTGTCCGGATTTCCCCAACATGCGGGTTGTTTCTGATCCAGGGTGTCACTTGGGACTCTACGCCACCGGCCGTCCAGAAACGGATGTCCTTGTTGTAGCCCGCGTCATTGTGGCTGTTGTAATTGACGATCTGATCCCACAACTCGGGCTTGGGCGCGCTGTTGGTGATGTACTTGAGCGACGAATAGCTGCCCAGCGAACTTCCGGAGTTGTTGAACGTATCGACATTGATGGTGATGTCGGACGACGCGGACACCGTGGAGTTGGAGTTGATGAATTCTGACCCGGTGACGCTCAGGTTACGTCCGGCGGTGATGCTGGATGCATCGGCATCCCCCGAGACTGTGACGTTGAACGTTTGCTGCCAGACCAGGTGTGAATCAACGTCCTCCATGTGCTTGGGCCGGGCTGAATCACAGTTGAAGCAGCGCACACCGATGGACGAAGAATCGCCCTCGGTGGTGGTGACGCTGAAGTTTTCCATCTTGTTGTTGACGACTGCCGACTTCAGCGACATGTCGCCGGTGGACTCGATGCGCCCGGACAGGTTGTCAACCCGGCCTGCACGGTCGGCGCCGTTGTAACCCAGTACATTGATGTCACCCAGGCTGTAGAGGTCGCTGTAGGTGTTGGTCAGGGTGCCGACCTGCAGATTCATATGACCACCGCTGAACAGCAGTGAACCCTGATTGACGCGGATGCGGTTGTTGCTCAGGTTCTGCGCGTTGATCAACATGTTTTTGGCACTGGCCAGGGTGCCGAGATTAATGACCGTACCGGCTCTGATTTCCATTGCATCGGCGGAGGTGAGCCGGCCCATATTGGTCAACGGGCCGCCCACATTGAGCTTGGTCAAACCGCCTCCAGCCACACTGGCAGCCTCGTTGACAGTCAGTTGCGCCGCGCCAAGCGTCAGGTCACCTACGCTTGAAACCCGGCCATTGCCGCCGTAACTGCCGGTCAGTTGCACATCCAGCGTGCCGTCACTGGCGATCAAGCCGTCGTTGTTCCAGTTGCCACCGCGCCCTTGCAGGTGCGTGGATGCCAATATCTGACCACTGGCAGTCTGGCTGAAATTGTTGACGTTCACGTTCAGCCGGCCTGCCTGAATCACGCTGGAGTTGCTCCAGCTATCAGCATTGAGTGTGAGCCCGCCGCGGGTGACGATGCTGCCGCCTGCGCCGGTGACATTGGCTGTGGAAATGTCAAACGTGCCCTCGCCCAGATGCAGCAGTTGCCCGCCGCTGTTCTGAAAGCTGCCGACGGCCAGCGTCAAATCGGTGTTGCCGGTTTCCACTACGCCGTTGCGATTGTCTAGCAGTCCGCCAATCTGGAACACGGTTTTGCCGCTGTTGCTCAGCGAGCGCAGCTTGCCGGTCTGGTTATCCAGACTGGCCGCCTGG
Organism: Pseudomonas sp. RG1; assembly: GCF_025910115.1. NCBI lineage: Bacteria > Pseudomonadati > Pseudomonadota > Gammaproteobacteria > Pseudomonadales > Pseudomonadaceae > Pseudomonas > Pseudomonas sp. RG1. The sequence continues at coordinate 168,180 of NZ_JAPCIK010000012.1, read as the reverse complement.
ACTGTCAGGATGGTGTCACTTTCGATGACACCGCCGCGGTTGTTCAAATCGTTGAGCAGAGCCAGATCGATACGATTAGCAGCGATTTGACCGACACTGTTGTCCAGTCGGCTACCACTCACGCTGAGCAGGTTTTTTGCGTAAATACCGCCGTTGCTGTTATCCATCGCCGCCGTGGTAATGCTCAAATCCGCGGCCTGCGCCGAAATCCGCCCGCCGCTGTTGCTCAACCCGGCCAGTGCGGTGAGTTTGAGGCCCTGCGCCTGAATGATGCCGCCCTGCCGGTTGTTATTCAGGTCGACGCCGTTGCGCAGGACGCCAACAGTGCGTGCTTCCAACAGGCCTTTTATGCTCGCCAGCACGCCGCCACGGTTGTCAATGCTGGCCGCGTTGACACTGACAGCGCCGGTTTCAGCAATGATTCTGCCGCTCTGGTTATCGAGGTCGGCGATGACATCAAGCGTCAAACCGTTCTGGCTCTGGATCGCGCCTTTGGCGTTGCTCAGACTGTTGGCCTTGAGTACCAGGCCGGCGGTCTGGCTGTAGATCAAGCCATCGGCATGATTGAGCACCGCCCCACTGGCACTGATGGTCAGATCGCCGCTGGCGGCAAGGGTGCCCTTGTCGCTGTTGTCCAGCGACTGCGTCTGCAGGTCCAGCGTGCTCTGGCTGATCAGTTGACCGTTGCGGTTGCCCAGATCGGTAACGCCTTTGATGCTCAAAGGCCCCGCGCCGGCCAGTTTGCCGGCGCTGTTGTTCAGTTGTCCGGAAAGCTTGAGGTTGATCGCCGCATCACTGACGATCTGCCCGCTACGGTTGTCCAGCCCTGTCGCGCTGACCTCGATCGCCTGTTGCGCATTGACCGTACCGCCGACGTTACTCAGTGCACCACTGTTGATATTCAGTGTCGCGCCGCTGTCGATCAGACCGCCCTGAGCGTTACTCAGCGTTCCATCCACTGCCAGTGTCTGGCCCTCGCCACTGCTGATAATGCCTTTGTCGCTATTGTCCAGACTGCCGGCCGAAACGTTCAGCGTGCCATGACTGACCAGCGCGCCAGAACCGCTGTTGAGCAGTTCGCCCTGCAGTGCCACGCGCACATTGCCGTTGCGACTGGAGAGCGTGCCACCGGCGCGGTTATCGAGGCTGGCACCTTTGACGATCAGACCTTCCCAACCTGAAATCAGGCCGTTGCGGTTGACCAGAGCCGTACCGTCGACGGTCAGTTTCTGGCTGCTGATCAATTTGCCAGCGTTGTTGATCACGGTCCGTGCAACCACGTCGAATCCGAGGCTGCTGGAGATTTCGCCACTGTCGTTATTGAGATCACGCAGACGTTCAAGGGTCAGCAAGCCGTTGGCTGTGAGCAAACCGTTGCGGTTGTCGAGGTCACCACCGGCCAGGTTCACCGTGACGGCCTTTTCCCCCAGCAGCCGGCCGCTATTCTGGGTCAACGCGTTCAGCGCGAGATGGATATCGTCCTTGGCCGACACCTCGCCGCCGTTGCTGGAATCCAGAGTGGTTCCGGTCAGTGACAAAGTCCCCCGGCTGTTGATCAAACCGTTGTTACGGTTGTTCATCGCCATGGCATTTAACTTGATGGCGTCCACCGCCAATATCATCCCGCCATCATTATTCAAATCGCCGCTGCTGATGTGCAGCGCCGTATCGGCGTTGATCACGCCACTGGCATCGTTGCGCAACATGCCGTCGACGGCCAGATCAAAATTGCCTCGGCTATCCAGGCTGCCACCGCTGTTGTTCAAACTGCCGCTGCGCACGTCAATCGACGTCGCACCGATGACGCCTTTGACGTTATTCAGCGCATTGGCAATGCGTAACGTCAGACCCTGGCTGCTTAACAGCTTGCCGTTGCTGTTATCCAGACTTTGCGCAGTCAAGGTGAAGGCTTGTTTGCTGGAAATCTCGCCCCCCTGATTAATGACGCCGTTCAGTTGTTTGAGCAGCAAGGCACCGGGCGCGTTGATAAAGCCATTCTGGTTGTTCAACTGGCCATTGTTCATGTCCAGGCTCAGACTGGTTTTGCTGAACAATTGGCCGCCCTGCTGGTCAAGGCCGGTCACCGATGCGGTCAGCGCATCTTCGCTGCCGATACGTCCTCGGTCACCGTTATTGACCAGAGTGGCCTGCAGATCCAGCGTGCTGGCGCTGTTGAGTTGCCCGGACTGACTATTGTCAAACATTCCGGTGTTGACCGTCACCGCGCCCTTGGCGCTGATCGTGCCGTTGTGACTGTTATCCAGACGGGTACTGGCGAGCTTGAGCGCGCCATCGGTCACCAGTGAACCGCCCTGATTATCGACCGCGGCCTGACTGTCGAGCGTCAGATCTTCAGCGCTCGACAAACTGCCCTGGGTGTTGCTCAGTTGCGCCGTTTTGACCGTCAACTGGCGTTCGCTGCTGACCTTGCCGTGGCTGTTGTCGAATGCACCGCTCAGATCCAGGTGCGCCTGCTGCAGGCTGAACAGATTGCCACCGCTGTTATCCAGCACGCGTCCGTGCAAATCGAGCAGGGATCGGGAATTGATCAGACCGCTGTTGCGATTGCGCAGCTGATCGATTGTCAGCGTGAGCGCCTGACCCGAGAAAATCTGTCCGGCATCGCTGTTGTCGACTTTGTCGGCGGCAATCGCCACGGTCGAGTGGCTGGTGATTTCGCCTCCACGATTATCTATATCGCCGCTATTGATAGTCAGGGCCTGCGTGGCCCCCAAAAGACCACCCAGGCGATTATCGAGTGTTTCGGCGGTCAGACCGAGGACGCCGGTGGCAATCAGCTGGCCTTTCTGGTTATTCAGGCTCTTTGCGTTGACGGTGGCATCGGACTTGCCGGCGATGTTGCCACTGGCGTTATCCAGAGTCTGCGCAGTAAGCGTGAGTTGTCCGTCGGCAATGACTGTACCGAGCTGGTTGGCAAGGGTTTTGTCGGTGACCAGCAACAACTCGCCGCGACTGCTGATCAAGCCTTCGTGGTTGTCGAGACTGTCGCTATGACTGTCCAGTGATGCACCGGCCATAATGCCTTTGATGTTGTTCAGCGCTTGCTCGATCCGCAGGGTCAGATCCCGCTGGCTGAGCAGTTTGCCACTGCTGTTATCGAGGTCATGCGCTGCCAGCGTGAAGGCTTGCTGACTGGAAATTTCACCGCCCTGGTTGTTCACGCCGTTGAGGTTTTTCAGCAACAACGCACCGGGTGCGTTGATCAGACCTTTCTGGTTGTTCAACTGGCCGTGGTTCAGATCAAGGGTCAGATCGGCCTTGCTGAACAGTTCACCGCCCTGCTGATCCAGCCCGCTGACAGACATCGTCAAGGCCTGCTGGCTGGCGATTCGTCCTGAGCCGTTGTTGACCTGTTTGGCCTTGATATCCAGCGCAGCACCACTGATCATCTGACCGCTATGGCTGTTATCGAAGTCGCCGCTGTCAAGTCGGGCGCCTGCCTTGCTGGAGATCAAACCTTTCTGGCTGTTATCGAGACGGTCGCTTTTGAGGGTCAAAGTACTGTCAGTGCTGATCGAACCCGCTTGATTGAGCAGATCGCCACGACTGTGCAACAGCAGCTCACCGGCACTGCCCAGACTCCCGGCACTGTTGTCGATACGACCGGCACGAATGGTCAGTGCACCCTCGCTGCTGACGAGGCCCTGGACGTTGAGCAAGGCTTCGTCAAGTGCAATGTCCAAGCCGTTGAGACTGTCAAAATTGCCGTTGCTGTTATCCAGCACGCGGCCCTTCAGCGTCGCCGCCCCTTTGACACTGATCAAGCCTTGGTTCTGGTTGTTGACGGAAGCGACTGCCAGCGTCAGGTTCTTGCCAGCGAGCACCTTGCCGGCGTCGGCGTTGTTCAGATGCTGTCCGGTGATGGTCAATGACTCGCTGGCAGAGAACTCCCCGGCGCGGTTGTCGATCTCTTCGACATTCACCGTCAATGCTTTCGTGGTTCCCACCAACCCGTTGTTGCGGTTATCGAGGGTCTTGCCGGTGAGGCTCAGGTTGCCCTGCGCCACCAGTGCACCGCCCTGCTGTTGCAAAAGACCAATCGTGGCGAGCAGATCACCCTGACTGGAAATACGCCCCAGCGCGTTTTGCACCTCGGCAATCGTGAGCGTGACCGGGCCGACAGCACTGATCAGGCCGCCGCTGTTATCCAGACGTATGCCGGAGTAAGCGATCGCGGCCTTGCCGCTGACCTTGCCTTTGTCGCGGTTGTCGAACTGACCGACACTCAGCGTCACTTGCTGATCAGCCTGAATCGTTCCGACGCGGTTATCCGCCGAATCACTGCGCAGTGCCAAGGTGGTTTTGCCAATGACTTTGCCATCGCGGTTGTCGAGACTACCGGTCTGCGCATCGATGGCGCCTTTGGCAGTAATCTCGCCCTTGTTACGGTTGTCGAGCAATCCGCTGACACGCACGCTCAACCCACCATCGCTGACCAGCGCACCGGCATCTCGGTTATCCAGACTGGCTGCGCTGAAACTCACCCACTTTGCGGAACCGAGCACGCCGTCTCGGTTGTCCATGGCACCGCTGAGGTCGATATCCAGACCCAGATCGCCAAGAACTTGACCGCTGCGGTTGTTCGCCGAACCGGCGTTGAGCCGAGTGGTACCGCTGCTGGCAATCTCGCCGTTACTGTTGTTCAGTGCTGCCGCCGTGATGACGGTGGTTTGCCCACTGAGGCGGCCACCCTGGTTGTTCAGGCTCTGCGCGGCGCTCACCGTCAGGTTACGGCTGGCGGTCAGACTTTTACCGGTGTTGTCGAGGGTCTTTGCGATGAGGCTCAGATCACCAGTTGTGTTACGGCTGCCATCGGCGTTGACACCGGCTTCGATGGCACCGGTGTTGGTCAGTTGGCCGCCGGCGCTGAGGGAGACGTTGTCGCGGGCCGCGAGGGTCTGGCGGTTGGTCAGATTGTCTTGGGTTTGCATGTTGGCGCTGGTGCCGGCGTAAACCGGGCCGCGGGCATCGAGACTGGCGGCTTTGACGTTGACCGCGCCCGTCGCGGACGTATCGGCCAGACTCAACTGACCGTTGGCATCGAGCTGAATATCACCGCCACTGGCGATGAGTTTGCCATCGAGTTTCACCCCGACCCCGGCCTCGGTGCCGACCAGTTTGATCGCCCCGGCGTACATGCCACCGAGTGCCGCAGAGTCGATGGCCAGTTGCGGCTGGGCGCTGCCATCGTCGGCGCGGGCGGTGGCGTCGAGGGTTTGTGCGTTGACGTCGTTGCGCCCGGCAACAATCGTCAAATTCTGTGCCTGAAGTTGCGCGTTGATCTTTGCGCTGCGGGTGATGATTTCGAAATGATCAACGTTGCTCGCATTAAGCCCGGTACCTTCGATGACCACAGAACCTTGATCAACCTGAAAGCGATCCAGCCGACCGTTCTCGAGTACCGGCTTACCAGTGGTCAACGTCACCCGTGGTGCGTTGATAAACCCGCAGCCGTTGCAGGTGATGCCGTACGGGTTGGCGACGATGACCCGCGCTGCCTGCCCCGCCACTTCGGTGTAGCCGCGCAATTGGCTCGGGTTGCCACTGATGACCTCGTTGAGAATCGCCTGCGCCGAACCGCTGCTCTTCAGGTTAGGGTTGCCGATGATGTGCCCGCCCAGTTGGGTGGCGGAAGTCTGTGTCGAGCCGTTGTTGAGGATGACGCCCTGGGCCCCAACGTTGTAATCATGAAACTGGTTGTGCGACAGACCGCTGGCATTGGGCGTGGCAATGTTGATGATCGGCACGCCGTTACCGGCGCGATCCAAAGACGTATTCGGGTTGGCCACTACAATGCCGTCGGCCTGTGCCCACATCGGTTGCCAGAACATGACGTTGGCCAGCAGGAACGCAAGCCCGCGCTTGGGAATCCCGCAGAAATGCGCGCCGTCTTGGAGGGCGTCGCGGCGTGGTTGCACGATAGAGGAGTGGTGGCGGACATCCATGTTGTGGGTCTCATGCAGCGGATTGATCGGCAAAATCGACAGACAAAACGATCCATACCCGGCCATAAATGAACCGGCCGGTAACAACGCATGACAAATTGGGGAGGGTTCGCCTTGGTCAGAACGTCCAAGGCTAGCGAAAACGAACGCAGAATTAGTCTGCGACAAATGCTTTCAGTCCCTCGAAAACACACACTGACATCAATGTGACACCCTGATAGTAGAGTGCCATCATTCTGACGTCAACAAGTCACCAACACGCTTTTTTCAATAACGCTCTAGGACGCGGCTTTTCGCTTGATCGCGGTATTTTTCTGAAGATCACCACTATTTGGTGACACGATTTAATCGTCAAACGTTTCAACAAGGAACTTTTCCGGTGCTTCAGACCTCAACCGTTCAACCCGCCTTAACCGGAACTGAGGCCTGCCCATGAAAACCCTGATCAAGCTGTCCCTCGCCGCCACCCTTGCCTGCGCCCTGCCCGTCTGGGCCTGCACGCCGGAAGAGGCGACGATCAAACGCGAACAACTGGCCAAGGAAGTCTCCAAGCTCACCGAGCAGAATCCGGAAAAGGCCAAGGAGATCAACGCCGAGTTGCAGAAAATGGATCTGGGCACGGCCAGCGCGGATCTGCCGGACAAGTGCCAGTTGATCGATCAGCGTTTGAAGGAACTGGGTTCGGCTGAGAAAAAGGCCGACAGTTGAGGCGAAAAAAAACCGGACAATGTCCGGTTTTTTTATGCGCGGTCTAAAGCTTACTCAGCCGCAGGTTCAGCTGGCTTGCGACGCTTGAGCGGGGCCATGCCGTCGCTGCTCACCAGAGAATCCGGCTTCGGACGGTTGACGCTCTTGCGCTTGGTTGGTGTCTTGGCGGCGGTTTTTTTCTTGTCGCCCTTGGCGTCGGTCTTTTTCTTCTTCACACCAACCGCTTTACCCGAAGCCTTGACCTTTTTAGGGCCGCCGTAGGTGCCTTTGACTTCCTTGATGGTGCGGCGCTCGAAGCTCTGCTTCAGGTAGCGCTCGATGCTCGACATCAGGTTCCAGTCGCCGTGGCAGATCAGCGAGATCGCCAGACCATCGTTGCCGGCGCGGCCGGTACGACCGATGCGGTGTACGTATTCGTCGCCGCTGCGTGGCATGTCGAAGTTGATCACCAGATCCAGACCGTCGACGTCCAGACCACGGGCCGCAACGTCGGTCGCGACGAGGATCTTCACACCGCCCTGCTTCAGACGATCGATCGCCAGTTTGCGATCCTTCTGGTCTTTCTCGCCGTGCAGCACGAACGCTTTGTATTCCTGAGCCACGAGGCGGCCGTAGATGCGGTCGGCCATGGCGCGGGTGTTGGTGAAGACGATGGCCTTCTGGTAGGTCTCGTTGGCCAGCAGCCAGTTCACAATCTGCTCTTTGTGCTGATTGTGGTCGGCGGTGATGATTTGCTGACGAGTCGTCGAGTTGAGCTGGCTGACGGCGTTGAGCTGCAAGTGCTCAGGGTTGTTCAGGACCTTGCCGATCATTTCGCGCAGGCCGGAACCGCCGGTGGTGGCGGAGAACAGCATGGTCTGCTGACGGTTCGGGCACTCGTCGACCAGACGCTGCACGTCCTCGGCGAAACCCATGTCGAGCATGCGGTCGGCTTCGTCGAGCACCAGCACTTCGACTTCTTTCAGGTCGAGGTTGCCGGCATTGAGTTGCTCGATCATCCGCCCCGGGGTGCCAATGAGGATGTCCGGCACTTTGCGCAACATGGCGGCCTGGACTTTGAAGTCTTCGCCGCCAGTGATCAGGCCAGACTTGATGAAGGTGAACTGCGAGAAGCGTTCGACTTCCTTCAAGGTCTGCTGGGCCAGTTCACGGGTCGGCAGCAGGATCAGCGTCTTGATGCTGACGCGGATCTTCGCCGGGCCGATCAGGCGATTGAGGATCGGCAGGACGAAAGCGGCGGTTTTGCCGCTACCGGTTTGCGCCGTCACCCGCAGATCACGCCCCTGGAGCGCCAGCGGGATGGCCGCGGCTTGCACTGGCGTTGGCTCGACAAATTTCAGCTCGGCCACGGCTTTGAGCAGGCGTTCGTGCAGGGCGAATTGGGAAAACACGGGTGCTACCTCGAAGATATGCAAAAAAACAGCTGCATAGGTTACCGGTTTCGAGCGCTCAGGCCGAGTTTCTTTGTGCAAACGCCGACAATCAGTGGTTTTTTGTTGCCCGATTTGTCACTCGCTGCAATACACAGCGTCTTAAATGCTCTAATCGGCCCTCGCGTCTTACAGAAGAAACGTTTCGCTTATGGATATCAAACAGCTCTGGCTCAAAGCCCAAGGCCTCTGGGGCACGCTCGAAGAGCACCCACTTCTGCAATCGGGACTGGCGCTGCTGGTGCTGCTGGTCATTGCGCTGGTGCTCGGACGGGTGGCGCGTTACCTGATCCTGCACGCCAGCCGCATGCTCGGCCGCCAACCGGCGCTGCACTGGATCAATGATTTCCGCCACAACAAGGTGTTTCAGCGTCTGGCGCAGATGACGCCGTCGCTGGTGATCCAGTTCGGCCTGCACCTGGTGCCGGAGCTGAGCAAAACCGCGATGAATTTTCTCGGCAACGTCGCGCTGGCGTTCACCATCCTGTTCCTGCTGCTGGCGGTCAGCGCCCTGCTCAACGCCCTACTCGACATCTACGCGCGCACCGAGCATGCGCGTACACGCTCGATCAAAGGCTACGTGCAACTGGCGAAAATGGTTTTGTACGTGTTCGGCGCGATCATCATCGTCGCCACCCTGATCGACCGCTCGCCGCTGTTGCTGCTGTCGGGTCTGGGTGCGATGTCGGCGGTGATTCTGTTGGTTTACAAGGACACACTGCTGTCGTTCGTCGCCAGCGTGCAGCTGACCAGCAACGACATGCTGCGGGTCGGCGACTGGATCGAAATGCCACAAGTCGGCGCCGATGGCGACGTGGTCGACATCACGTTGCACACGGTCAAAGTGCAGAACTTTGATAAAACCATCGTCTCGATCCCGACCTGGCGGCTGATGTCCGAGTCGTTCAAGAACTGGCGCGGCATGCAGCAGTCCGGCGGTCGGCGGATCAAGCGGAGCCTGTTCATCGATGCCAGCGGCGTGCGCTTCATCCGCGACGACGAGGAAGAAAAGCTCTCGCAGGTGCACCTGCTGACCGACTACATGGGCCGCAAGAAAGCCGAGCTCAAGGCCTGGAATGAGGCCCAGGGCAATGTCGCGGCGATGTCGGCCAACCGCCGCCGCATGACCAACATCGGCACCTTCCGCGCCTATGCGCTGGCGTATCTGAAGAGCCACCCGGAGATTCAGCCGAACATGACCTGCATGGTCCGGCAGATGCAGACCACCGCGCAGGGCATTCCGCTGGAAATCTACTGCTTCACCCGCACCACGGTGTGGGCCGATTACGAGCGGATTCAGGGGGATATTTTCGATTACCTGCTGGCGGTGTTGCCGGAGTTTGGTCTGAGCCTTTATCAGCAGCCGAGTGGCGGGGATTTGCGTGCGGGGTTGCTGCCGGCGGTGCTGGGCTCGGCGAGTATTCCGGAGCCGGAAAAACACCTGATGTAACCCAAAGATCCAATGTGGGAGCGAGCCTGCTCGCTCCCACAAGGGTTATGCGGCGGCCGGGGATTTACGGATGCCCAACCGGCTGATCCACACCGCTGCCAGAATCACACCCCCACCAAGGAACAACCGCCCCAGTTCCTCATGCTGATTCCAGATCAGCAGATTCAACAACAATCCCACCGGCACATGCAGGTTGTTCATCACCGCCAGGGTGCCGCCGTTGACCATGCACGCGCCCTTGTTCCACCAGTACAGACCCAATGCGGTCGAGACCAGACCGAGAAACAGCAACACGCCCCATTGCAGCGGCGCTTCCGGTAGAAAGTTCGACTTGCCGAACAACAGGAACGCTGGCAGCACAACCGCCAATGCACCGAGGTAGAAATAACCGAAGCGACGGTAATGCGGCAGGTCACTCGGATGCTTCGCCACCAGATGCTTGTACAACACTTGCCCGGCGGCATAAGTGAAGTTGGCCAGTTGCAGCAGCAGGAAGCCCATGAAAAAGTCGGGACTGATGCTGTCGAAGCGAATCACCGCCGCACCGCCCACGGCCACCAGCGCAGCAACCAATGCCCACGGATTAAAGCGGCGGTTCAGCGCGTCTTCGATCAACGTCACGTGCAGCGGCGTGAGAATGGTGAACAGCAACACCTCCGGCACCGTCAGCACACGGAAGCTCAGGTAAAGGCAGACGTAAGTCACACCGAACTGCAACGCGCCGATCAGCAACATGCCACGCATGAACGCCGGCTCCACCGAACGCCAGCGCGTCAACGGAATAAACACCAATCCGGCCAGCACCACACGCACCAGCACCGCAAAGTAACTGTCGACATGCCCGGCCAGGTATTCGCCGATCAGACTGAAGGAAAACGCCTGGATCAGCGTCACGAAAAGTAGATAGCCCATGTTCGCCTCGAAAATCGAATGGCGGCGACGATAGCGGGTTTTGCGCCAGACCGCGAACCCTCGAACAACACAAATCCCTGTGGGAGCGGGCTTGCCCGCGATGAGAGAGGGTCAGGCAAGTATTTGTCGACTGACACTCCGCCATCGCGGGCAATCCCGCTCCCACAGGGACTTATGTGAAATTCGGATGTGCAGTGTTCAGAAAAATCGCAGACAAAAAAAAGCCCGATCTCGCTAAAGCGTTCAATCGGGCTACAGCACTCAGGAGCAAAAGTGCAAAGGGAGGTTCGATGCGCGTGGAACCTTGAAGGGGTTGCGCCAGGTCACTAGACCATCCAGCGATTATCTGGCGATTAACCGATCATGCGACCTGAGACAATTTGGCGTTGGCCTGATTCAGGCCCTTCTCCTGGAAGTCACCGCCCAGGTTCATGCCCTCAGCATGGATAAAGGTCACGTCGTTGATCCCGATGAAACCCATCACCTGACGCAGGTACGGTTCCTGATGATCCGCCGGGCCACCGGCATACACACCACCGCGAGCAGTCAGGACAAAGGCGCGCTTGCCGTTGAGCAGACCTTGCGGACCGGTTTCGGTGTACTTGAAGGTCACCCCGGCGCGCAGCACATGATCGAGCCAGGCCTTAAGCGTGCTCGGGATCGCAAAGTTGTACATCGGTGCGGCCATCACCAGCACGTCGGCGGCAAGCAGTTCATCAGTCAATTGGTTGGAACGATCCAGCGACGCCTGTTCGCTGTCGTTGCGCTGCTCGGCGGGCTTCATCCAGCCGCCCAGCAAGTTGGCGTCCAGATGCGACACCGGGTTCGCGGCGAGGTCACGCACGGTGATCTGATCGGCAGGGTGCGCGGCTTTCCACTGAGCGATGAAGGTCTGGGTCAATTGACGGGAAACCGAGTCTTGCTGGCGGGCACTGCTTTCGATGATCAGAACGCGGGACATGGTGTGTAGCCTCCATCCGAATATGTTGTAAGTCGATGGAGTGAAGGTTAAACAGAGTCGAATCGATGAAAAAGCGCAAATATCCGCTGTAATCAATCGATAAATTCGTTTATAAGCTAGACCCATATCCCCTGTGGGAGCGAGCCTGCTCGCGAAAGCGGAATGTCAGTCACATCATCTTTGGATGACACTCCGTCTTCGCGAGCAGGCTCGCTCCCACAGGGAAATAGCGCTATTTCGGGGTGCAGGTCAGTTTGATGCGCAGCTTGATGATCTCGCGGGTGAACTTGGCCGTGGCGTTTTTATGCTTGCCGGCCGGCACATCGATGCTGCGCGTGCGTGGTGCTTCCGGGCCGTTGCTGAACACCGCACGGCAGGTCGCGTCGACATCACCGTAGTTGGCCACGCGGATCGAGCCGATGTCGTTGTCCGTGTCATAAGTCTCGTAGTCGATCTTCATGCCGTTGAGATCCTTTTGCACATCGATCGGATAGGCAAACGCGGTCAACGGCAGCAGCGCCAGCACCACACAACAGAATTTTTTCATTCGGCAGTCTCCATGAGGGACGGCCAGCTTAGGACAAGAGGAGCTATTGATGAAAGCGCCCCGCGTGACCCTTGATCAATGGCGAACGTTGCAGGCCGTGGTCGACCACGGCGGATTCGCCCAGGCCGCCGAGGCCCTGCACCGTTCGCAATCGTCGGTGAGCTACACCGTCGCCCGCATGCAGGATCAGCTCGGTGTCCCATTGCTACGCATCGACGGGCGCAAAGCCGTGCTCACCGAGGCCGGCGGCGTATTGCTGCGCCGTTCGCGGCAATTGGTCAAACAGGCCAGCCAACTGGAAGACCTCGCCCATCACATGGAGCAAGGCTGGGAAGCGGAAGTGCGGCTGGTGGTCGATGCGGCCTACCCGAGCGCGCGGATCGTCCGCGCCCTGACCGCGTTCATGCCGCAGAGTCGCGGCTGCCGCGTGCGACTGCGCGAGGAAGTGTTGTCGGGCGTCGAGGAAGTGCTGCTCGAAGGCGTGGCGGATCTGGCGATCACCGGCCTGAGCATTCCCGGCTACCTGGGTGCGGAATTGAGTGATGTCGAGTTCGTCGCCGTCGCCCACCCTGATCATCCGCTGCATCGGCTCAACCGCGAGCTGAGCTTTCAGGATCTGGAAACCCAGATGCAAGTGGTGATCCGCGACTCCGGCCGCCAGCAGCCGCGCGATGTCGGCTGGCTCGGCGCCGAACAGCGCTGGACCGTCGGCAGCCTCGCCACCGCCGCGACCTTTGTCAGCAGCGGCCTGGGCTTTGCCTGGCTACCGCGGCACATGATCGACCGCGAACTCAAGGATGGTTCGCTCAAGCTGCTACCGTTGGACCGAGGCGGCAGCCGTAATTCGAGTTTCTATCTGTATTCGAACAAGGACAAACCCCTGGGCCCGGCCACGCAAATCCTTATCGAATTGTTGCGCACCTTCGACACCTTGCCGCTGGACGCACCGTTTGCCGCACCTGAACAAGCCTGACACGGAGTTCACCGATGGCGTATTTCGAGCACGAAGGTTGCAACCTGCACTACGAGGAATATGGCCACGGTGCGCCGTTGCTGCTGGTTCACGGGCTCGGCTCGAGCACCCTGGACTGGGAAATGCAGATCCCCGCGCTGGCCGCGCACTACCGGGTGATCGTCCCGGACATTCGCGGCCACGGGCGCTCGGACAAACCCCGCGAGCGCTACAGCATCGCCGCATTCAGCGCGGATCTGCTGGCCTTGATCGAACACCTGCGCCTCGGCCCGGTGCACTACGTCGGGCTGTCGATGGGCGGGATGATCGGCTTTCAGCTGGCCGTCGATCAGCCGCAAGCGCTCAAGAGCCTGACCATCGTCAACAGCGCACCACAGGTCAAATTGCGCAGCCGCGATGATTATTGGCAGTGGTTCAAACGCTGGAGCCTGATGCGCTTGCTCAGCCTGGAAACCATCGGCAAAGCCCTCGGCAGCAAACTTTTCCCCAAGCCGGAACAGGCCGATCTGCGACGGAAAATGGCCGAACGCTGGGCAAAAAACGACAAACGTGCTTATCTCGCCAGCTTCGATGCGATCGTGGGCTGGGGCGTTCAGGAACGACTTTCCCGGGTGTCCTGTCCAACGCTCGTCATCAGCGCCGACCGTGACTACACACCGGTGGCGTTAAAGGAAACCTATGTAAAACTGCTGCCGGATGCGCGGCTGGTGGTCATTGACGACTCGCGCCATGCCACCCCGCTCGATCAACCCGAACGCTTCAATCACACGCTGCTGGATTTTCTCGCCACAGCCGACCTTCACTCTCAGGATCACTGACCCATGCTGAAAAAACTCGCCCTCGCCGCCGGCTCCGTACTGTTTGCCGCCAACCTGATGGCTGCTACCCCGGCCAAGGCGCCCCACGTGCTGCTGGACACCACCAACGGCCAGATCGAAATCGAACTGGACCCGGTCAAGGCACCGATCAGCACGAAGAACTTCCTTGAATACGTCGACAGCGGCTTCTACAACAACACCATTTTCCACCGCGTGATCCCGGGCTTCATGGCTCAGGGCGGCGGCTTCACCCAGCAGATGCAACAGAAAGAAACCAAGGCGCCGATCAAGAACGAGGCCAGCAATGGCCTGCACAACGTTCGTGGCACCCTGTCGATGGCGCGTACTTCCAACCCTGATTCGGCGACCAGCCAGTTCTTCATCAACGTCGCCGACAACGCGTTCCTCGACCCGGGTCGCGACGCCGGTTACGCGGTGTTTGCCAAAGTGGTCAAGGGCATGGACGTCGTGGACATCATCGTCAACTCGCAGACCACCACCAAACAAGGCATGCAGAACGTGCCTGTCGACCCTGTGATCATCAAGTCGGCCAAGCGCATCGACTGAGTTTCGCCGGGCATATCGAGCGGCGCCGGGCTGAGCCTGCGCCGCTCGCACTGATAAAAGGAGAGCCCGAATTCCGGGCGGTTATCTGATGCTCTATCGCCGTTTCGAACAACTGATCGATATCTTCCGCGACGCCCCGACGGCGTCCCCGCCGGACCGCGTCTGGCCCTTCTACGTCTATTACCTGAAGCAGGTCTGGCCGAGTTTCGCTGCCCTGCTCGTGGTTGGCCTGTTCGCCGCGTTGATCGAAGTAGCGCTGTTCAGTTACCTGAGCCGCATCATCGATCTGGCCCAAGGCACGCCCAACCCGAATTTCTTCAGCGACCACGCCCTCGAATTGACCTGGATGCTGGTGGTCGCTCTGGTGCTGCGACCGATCTTCTTTGCCCTGCACGACCTGCTGGTGCATCAGACCCTGAGCCCGGGCATGACCAGCATGATCCGCTGGCAGAACCACAGCTACGTGCTCAAGCAGAGCCTGAATTTCTTCCAGAACGACTTCGCCGGGCGCATCGCCCAGCGCATCATGCAGACCGGCAACTCGCTGCGCGATTCTGCCGTGCAAGCGGTCGACGCGCTGTGGCACGTGGTGATCTATGCGATCAGTTCGCTGGTGCTGTTCGCCGAGGCCGACTGGCGCCTGATGATCCCGTTGCTGACCTGGATCGTCGCTTACATCGGCGCGCTGTATTACTTCGTGCCGCGCGTGAAAGAGCGTTCGGTGGAAGCCTCTGACGCGCGCTCGAAACTGATGGGGCGCATCGTCGATGGCTACACCAACATCGCCACGCTGAAATTGTTTGCCCACACCAACTTCGAACAGCACTACGCCAAGGAAGCCATCGAAGAACAGACCGTCAAAGCGCAAATGGCCGGTCGCGTGGTGACCAGCATGGACGTGGCGATTACTACCATGAACGGCCTGCTGATTGTCGGCACCACCGCGCTGGCATTGTGGCTGTGGACGCAGTCGCTGATCACCGTCGGCGCGATTGCCCTGGCCACCGGCCTGGTGATTCGTATCGTCAACATGTCCGGCTGGATCATGTGGGTGGTCACCGGCATTTTCGAAAACATCGGCATGGTCCAGGACGGTCTGCGCACCATCTCGCAACCGGTCAGCGTCACCGACCGCGAGCAGGCCAAACCGCTGGCCGTGGCCTCGGGCGAAGTGCGTTTCGAGCACGTGGATTTTCACTACGGCAAGAAGCGCGGGATCATCGGCGACCTCAATCTGACGATAAAACCGGGGGAGAAAATCGGCTTGATCGGCCCGTCCGGCGCCGGCAAATCGACCCTGGTCAACCTGTTGCTGCGCCTGTATGACGTCGAGGGCGGGCGCATCCTGATCGATGGGCAGAACATCGCCGAAGTCGGCCAGGAAAGCCTGCGCGCGCGGATCGGCATGATCACTCAGGACACCTCGCTGCTGCACCGCTCGATCCGCGACAACTTGCTTTACGGCAAACCGGATGCGACCGATGCCGAGCTGTGGGAGGCGGTGCACAAGGCTCGCGCTGACGAGTTCATTCCACTGCTGTCCGACGCTGAAGGCCGCAGCGGTTTCGATGCGCATGTCGGCGAGCGCGGGGTGAAATTGTCGGGCGGTCAGCGCCAGCGCATCGCGATTGCGCGGGTGCTGCTCAAGGACGCGCCGATCCTGATCATGGACGAAGCGACCTCGGCACTGGATTCGGAAGTCGAAGCAGCGATTCAGGAAAGCCTCGAGACCTTGATGCAGGGCAAAACCGTGATCGCCATCGCCCACCGTCTCTCGACCATCGCGCGCATGGACCGTCTGGTGGTGCTGGAAAACGGCAAGATCGCCGAGAGCGGCACCCACGCCGAACTGCTTGCGCATCGTGGTTTGTATGCACGGTTGTGGGCGCACCAGACCGGAGGGTTTGTCGGCATCGACTGATCGCGCGATATGATCGTTCCCACGCTCCGCGTGGGAATGCCTCAAGGGACGCTCCGCGTCCAGTGACGCGGAGCGTCACGGCCTGCATTCCCACGCAGAGCGTGGGAACGATCATGGTCAGGTTTGGCGATAGGGCAAAGCGGTGCGGGCCTCTTCGGCATAGGCCAGAACCCCGGCACGCTCTTGCTGGAGGAAATCCTTCACCGCCGCTTTCAGCCCCGGATGGCGCAGGTAATGCCAGGAATGGGTGATCACCGGTTCAAAGCCGCGAATCAACTTGTGCTCGCCCTGCGCCCCGGCATCGAAACGCTGGATGCCTTGAGCAATCGCGTAATCCATGCCCTGATAAAAACACGTCTCGAAATGCAGCCGATCAAACTCGGCCAGGCAGCCCCAATAACGCCCGTAGAAACTGTCGCCACCGACCAGACTGAACGCCATCGCCACCGGCCGGGAGCCCTGTTTGGCCAAGACCACGCGAATCGCTTCGGGCATGCGTTCGGCCAGCAGGCTGAAGAACTCCCGCGTCAGATATGGCGCCTGACGCCGCACCGCGTAGGTGTTGGCATAGCAGGCGTACACGAAATCCCACTGTGCCTCGTCCAGCTCACGCCCCTCCAGCCACTCGAACTCAAAGCCCTGCCCCGCCACCTGCTCGCGTTCCTTGCGCATCTGCTTGCGCTTGCGTGAGCTGAGGGCGTCGAGGAAGTCCTGAAAGTCGCGGTATTCACGGTTCTGCCAGTGATATTGACAGCCGATGCGCTGCAGCCAGCCCGGTTGCTCGGCCATCGCCGCATCAGTAAACGGATCGGTGAAATTGATGTGCGCGCTGGAGAGCTCTTCGATCTGCAAATAGCCGGGCAGACTTTTCAGCAGTTCGAAACCGTCCTCCACTGTTGCCGCCAGCAAGCGCGGGCCGCTGACCGGGCTGAACGGCACGGCAGTCAGGAGTTTGGGGTAGTAATCAATGCCGGCGCGGGCGCAGGCATCGGCCCAGCCGTGATCGAAGACGTACTCGCCGTAGGAATGCCACTTGCGATAACTGGGCAGTGCGGCGATCAGTCGATCATCTTCGATGTGCAGCAAATGCTCGGGCTGCCAGCCTGTATGCGGGCCGACACTGCCGCTGTCTTCCAGCGCGCTGAGGAAGGCGTGGCGCAGGAACGGCTGGTTGTCCGGCACCAGCGCATCCCAGCTTGCCGGGGCGATTTCTGACAGGTCTTGCAGGCGTTGCAACGGCATTCACTGGCACTCCACAGCTTGGCGACAAAGCCCGGCGAGTATCGCTGATCGCGACCCCGTTGCACACGCTCAATCGGCCGACAGCGCTCTAACTCGATAGTTCACGCCTGATCCGCATCGTCATCAACCTGCCATCACTGTGCCACCGCCCTGTCATAAACCATCGCGATACTGGCGCCTGTTTTTAGAGCGCCGGGTTCTAACCCGGACACAGTTTTCCGGCCTTCAGGCCGGTTGTGCCCAGGATGGTTCAGCCATCCCCTTCATCTTCGGAGATTGCTATGCGTCTTGCTTCCACGAAAACTGCAGCGGCCCTGTGCGGCGGCTTGTTGCTGGCCATGAGCGTTCCGGCCAGTGCTGCAGTCGACGCCAAACTGCTCGACATGCTCAAGGCCAACGGGTCGATTTCCCAGGCGCAGTACATCGAGCTGCAAACAGAACTGGCCAAGGATCAGAAGGCTCAGCAAATCGCCCAACAGGCGCAGCAGGAAACCAACGAACAAGTGGCGGCGGTCGCGAAGAAGACCAACGAACAGAGCCTGTTCGATCAGAAACTGGCCTGGGCGGCCAAGACCCAGTTCAAGGGCGACGTACGTATCCGTCAGGAAACCATCAAGATCGACGGCGAGCCGAACAACGGCGGCCGCGACAAGGACCGCCAGCGCATCCGTGCGCGTCTGGGCGCCTATACCGAGATCAACCCGCAAGTCGACACCGGTATCCGTATCGCCACCGGCGGCGGTGACGACGCGCGCTCGACCAACCAGGATCAGGACAACTACTTCGACAAGAAGCAGATCTGGCTCGACCTCGGCTACATCGACTATCACCCGGATCAGATCAAGAACCTGCACGTGATCGGCGGCAAGATGCTGCAACCTTGGGTGAGCATGGGCGACGTGATCTGGGACAGCGATATCAACCCGGAAGGTCTGGCCGTTACTTACAAATACCCACTGGGCGGCAGCGCCGAACTGTTCGGCAGCCTGGGTAACTACAACCTCAAGGACAACGTTGACGGCGACGGCGTGCAATTCCGCCACGACCTGCGCCTGACCGCTGGCCAATTGGGCAGCCGTTTCAACATCACTGACAACCTGAAGATGACCGTCGGCGGCAGCGTTTACGCTTACCAGAATGACGATGACAGCCGCTGCACCGGCACCTCGACGCCGTGCGCGCTGGCAGTCAACGGCAACTCGGCCGACAACGAATTCCGTCTGTATGAAGGGTTCAGCCAGATCGACATCGGCGGCTTGCCAATGCCGCTGTCGTTCTACGGCCAGTACGTGAAGAACAACGATGCCGTGACCGATCAGGACACCGCATGGTTGCTCGGCGCCAAGTCGAAAGTCTTCGGTTTCAACCTCGACTACAACTATCGCGACGTGCAGCGCAACGCCGTGGTCGGCGCCTTCACCGACTCCGACTTCGCCAACGGCACCACCGGTTCGCGCGGGCACAAGTTCAAGGTCGGTTACGACATCGACAAGAACTTCGCCGTCGGCGCCACGTACTTCCTGACCAAGGCCGACTTCGCCAGCCGCAGCCAGCGCGATGCAGATGCCAACACCCTGCAGCTGGATGCTGAAGCGAAGTTCTAAGAAAACAGCTACAAGCTTCGAGCGACAAGCTGCAAGTCACCGCTCCCCTTGCGACTTGTCGTTCGAAGCTGATGTCCTGCAGCCCGGTGCAATGCCAGCGATCCCCATCATCTGTTCGCTGACGCTGCCCCGGGCTGACTCTTTCAAGGACTGTCGTCGCGCCTCTGCGTCGCCAGACGCTCAGCCAAAGCATCCACTCCCTCTTCCGGTTGTTCCGGCAGCGCCTTCAGGGTTGCCTGCATCACGCGCATCTGCCGCATGAAGCGCCGGCAGTTGGGGCAGAACAACAGGTGATGACGCACCATCAGCGTCTCGCGAAAGCTCAGTTGGCCATCGAGATAATCGCTGGATCGTGCCACTTGCTCCTTGCAGGTCAACATTCTCCTGTCTCCTCAAAATGTTCCACGGTCGCGAAGACCTTCAAGCGTGCCCGGTGCAGCAGCACGCGGACATTGGAGAGCGAGATCTCCAGAAGATTACAGATTTCTTCCAGCTCCAGGCCCTGGCGTTCGCGCAACAGCAGGACACTGCTCTGCAACTCGGACAGACTCAGCAACGTGTGTTCGAGGCATTCGCGCAGTTCGTTCTCGGTGAGCAGCGCCTCTGGGGTGTCCTGATGCCAGGCAAATGGCGCGACCAGCCAATGACCGTCGCTCGAGGAAAATCGATCGTCACCGATGGTGCCGTGAGGTGATGGCAGGTCGTCGAGCAGGACTTCCCGGCGATTGAGCTTGTAGCGACTCTTGGCCGAATTGGCGGTAATGGTCAGCAACCAGGTTTTGAGGCTGGAGCGGCCTTCGAAACTGGCCAGATGGCGCACCACCGACAGCCAGGCATCCTGCACCACTTCCTCGACATGACGCTGGCCAACAATCGCGTAAGCCACCGCGCGCATGGCGCTCTGATAGGTGGTGACCAGTTCCTTGAAAGCCTTTTGCTCACCCGCCAGCAGGCGCGTGAGCAGTTGGGTGTCGTCAGCCGCCATCCATCAATCCCCTTGTCCGGACTTCGAAAATGAACGCGGCAGGTGTGCACCTGCCGCGACGTCCGAAAAATTACAGCGTTTCAGCCGCTTCGAATGTAGGAAAGATCGACGCGATTAAGGGGAAATTAACCTATATCAGCGCTTGCGCAGCAACACGCTACCGATCGAATAACCGGCACCAAACGAACTGAGCACCGCCAGCGAACCCGAGGCCAGATCATCCTGGTATTTGTGGAAGGCAATGACCGAACCGGCCGAGCTGGTGTTGGCGTAGCTGTCGAGAATCACCGGGGCTTCTTCTTCGGTGGCTTCGCGGCCGAGCAGCTTGCGCACGATCAGGTGATTCATGCTCAGGTTGGCCTGGTGCAGCCAGAAACGCTTCACGTCGCCGACGTTGAGCTGGTTCTCTTCCAGGTGCTCGCCAATCAGCTCGGCGACCATCGGGCAGACATCCTTGAACACCTTGCGGCCTTCCTGCACGAACAGCTTGTCGCGGGCACCGATGCCCTCTTCCGCCGCACGGTTGAGGAAGCCGAAGTTATTGCGGATGTTGTTGGAGAACTTGGTCAGCAGTTTGGTGCTGACCACGTCGAACTGGTACGGGGAGGTCGCCAGATCCGCGCGCTCGATGATCACCGCAGTCGCGGCATCACCGAAGATGAAATGGCTGTCGCGATCACGGAAGTTCAGGTGCCCGGTGCAGACCTCCGGGTTGACCATCAGGATCGCCCGCGCCTGGCCCAGTTGCACGCTGTTGGCGGCGGCCTGGATGCCGAAGGTGGCCGAAGAACACGCCACGTTCATGTCGAAACCGAAACCTTCAATGCCCAGCGCTTCCTGGACTTCGATGGCGATGGCCGGGTAGGCGCGTTGCAGGTTGGAGCAGGCGACGATCACGCCGTCGATGTCGGCGGCGGTTTTGCCGGCTCGTTGCAGGGCTTGTTCAGCCGCGCCAACCGCCATCTGGCAGAGCACCGACCATTCATCGTTGGAACGCTCGGGCAGGCGCGGGGCCATGCGTTGCGGATCGAGGATGCCGTCCTTGTCCATGACAAAGCGGCTCTTGATGCCAGAGGCTTTTTCGATGAACGCAGCGCTGGATTCAGTCAGGGCCTGGACTTCACCGCTGGCAATCGCCTCGGCGTTATCGGCGTTGAACTGGGCGACGTAGGTATTGAAAGACTGCACCAGCTCTTCGTTGGAGATGCTGTTGGCCGGTGTGTACAGGCCGGTGCCGCTGATGACGACGTTATGCATGGTCGTTTCTCTAATCTGTTCAGGCAGAAAGTGCTGGAACCGTCGTACCAACACGCAAAGGGTCTATTCCCATCCGGGGGACGCAAACCTGGCATCGTTTTATTCCGCAGCGCGACACGGCCGAAGGCTCTGGGTCGCGAAACGGCGGATTATGGTGGCGAAGTTTGCCATAAACCCGAGGTTTTGGCGCCTTTCTCCTGCTCAACTCGATCCCAGCAGGAGCTGCCGAAGGCTGCGATCTTTTGATGATCGTTCCCACGCTCCGCGTGGGAATGCAGCCCGTGACGCTCCGCGTCACTGGACGCGGAGCGTCCCCAGAGGCATTCCCACGCAGAGCGTGGGAACGATCGATGAACCGAGGTCGCAGGTTTTGGGGCGGCTTCGCCACCCAGCGGGGATAAATCCCCTCGCCACAAAGACCGCTTCCTCAGGGGGATTGTGTATGGCTGCAGGTCAGGGCTCGACCTGGCTCCACTGTTTGCTCAGGCGCTTGTCGGAGATCGGCACTTTCGTCCCCAACTGTTGAGCGAACAGCGACACGCGGTATTCCTCCAGCCACCAGCGGTACAACTCCAACTGCGGATCGCGCTTGCCTTCCTGCGCATGCTTGGCCGCGCGGGTCTGGTATTGCGCCCACAGGCCAGCGAGTTCGCCGCTCCAGACCCGATCTTTCTGCACCTGCGCACCGAGTTTCTCGAAACGCTGCTCGACCGCTTTCAGGTAACGCGGCAACTCTTTGAGCCACTGCATCGGCGTTTCGCGAACGAAACCCGGATAGACCAGATTGCCGATCTGTTGCTTGATGTCGTTGAGTGCCACCGCTTGCGCCAGATCGATCTTGCCCTTGAAGCGTTTTTGCAGACCGTGCCAGATCTTGAGAATTTCCAGAGTCAGCCGCGCAACCCGCTCGGCGTGCTCGGTCCAGTTGCCGCGTTTGCGTTCGGCCAATGCCGCCAACCCGGCGCCATCCCGGGGCAACGGGTCTTCACCTTCGAGAATGCAACTGTCGAGGCTGGCCAGCAGAATGTCTTCGACCAGCGCATCGACCCGGCCCAGTTCGCGATACAGCAAGCCCAGTTCAGTCTGCCCGGGCAACTTGCCCCGGAGGAATTTCGCCGGCTCGGCCAGTTGCTGCATGAGCAAACGCTGCAAGGCGCGACGATGCTGGAACTCGGCCTCGGCGGGGGTAGAGAAGCGTCCCTCCTTGACCGTGCCGCCCTCTTCCACCAGCGCCGGGTACACCGTCATCGACAACCCGGCGATCTTTTGCTGGGTCTTTTCTGCTACCGGCGCGAAGACTTTCGCCTCAACCGGTTGCTGACTTTTCGCACTCTGCGGCACCGCCAGCGCGGCCTGGCTGGCTTCGGCGAAGCGCGCGGTCAACTCAGCCAAATCGCGGCCTTCGCCAAGGAACTTGCCCTGGCCATCGACGATTTCCAGGTTCATGCGCAGATGGCTCTCAACCTGCTGCGCCGCTTCCGCCCACGCTTCATCGCTGACCCGCGCGCCGGTCATGCGCAGCAGCTCGCGACCGAGCGCTTGCGGCAGCGAACCTTCGGCGAAAGTCATGCGCTGCAACGCGGCCTTGATGAAGTCCGGCACTGGCACGAAGTTCTTGCGCAGGGCTTTCGGCAGGTTGCGCACGAGGGCAATGCACTTGGCCTCGATCAGCCCCGGCACCAGCCATTCCAGACGCTCCGGCGGCAACATCGGCAGCAGCGGCGCCGGCACGCGCAAGGTCACGCCGTCGCGCGGGTGATTGGGCTCGAAATGATAAGTCAGCGCCAGTTCCAGATCGCCAATGTGCAACGTATCCGGGTAATCACGGGCGGTGACTTCGCTGGCCTCGCGGGCCAACACGTCTTCTTCGCGCATGATCAGCAGTTGCGGATCTTTCTGGCTGTTGACTTTGTACCAACTGTCGAAGGTCGCGGTCTGGTGGATCTCCGCCGGCAGACGCGCATCGTAGAAGGCGTAGAGGGTTTCTTCGTCGGCGAGAATATCGCGACGGCGCGCCTTGGCCTCCAGTTCGTCGAGCTGCTCAAGCAGTTTCTGATTGGCGCTCAGGCATTTGGCCCGCGACTGAATCTCGCCGCGCACCAGACCTTCGCGGATAAACAGCTCACGGGATACCACCGGATCGACCGGGCCGTAATGCACCGGACGACGACCGACGACGATCAGGCCGAACAGGGTGATCTGCTCGTAGGCGACGACCTGGCCGCGCTTCTTTTCCCAATGCGGCTCGAAGTGGTTCTTCTTGATCAGGTGCCCGGCCAGCGGTTCGATCCAGTCGGCGTCGATCTTGGCGACCATGCGCGCGTAAAGCTTTGTGGTTTCCACCAGCTCAGCGGTCATCAGCCACTGCGGGCGCTTCTTGCCGATGCCCGACGACGGATGAATCCAGAAGCGCCGTTGGCGGGCGCCGAGGTAATCGCCGTCTTCGGTTTTCTGGCCGATCTGGCTGAGCAATCCGACCAGTACCGCTTTGTGCAGCTTCGGATAATCCGCCGGCTCTTTGTTCAGGCTCAGCTGCATGTCGCGGCAGATCAGACTTAACTGACGATGAGAATCACGCCACTCGCGCAGGCGCAGGTAATTGAGGAAATTCTTCCGGCACCAGTTGCGCAGCGGGTTGGCGGTCAGCGCTTGGCGTTGTTCTTCAAAACCACGCCACAAATTGACCAGCCCGGCGAAGTCGGAATCCGGATCCTTCCATTGCGCATGGGCCTGATCCGCCGCTTGCTGACGCTCCGGCGGACGCTCGCGCGGGTCCTGAATCGACATGGCGCTGGCGACAATCAGCACTTCCTGCAGACTGCCGAGCTTGGCCGCTTCCAGCAGCATGCGGCCCATGCGTGGGTCGACCGGCAAGCGCGCCAACTGGCGACCGAGCGGCGTCAGCTGACTGTTGCGATCCACCGCCGATAGCTCTTGCAGCAGGTTGAAACCGTCGCTGATCGCCTTGCCGTCCGGCGGCTCGATAAACGGGAACGCGGTGATTTCACCGAGGCGCAGATGGAGCATCTGCAAAATAACGGCGGCGAGGTTGGTGCGCAGAATTTCCGGATCGGTAAATTCCGGGCGCCCAAGGAAGTCCTCTTCGCTGTACAAACGCACGCAGATACCCGGCTCGACCCGGCCGCAACGACCTTTACGCTGATTGGCGCTGGCCTGGGAAATCGCTTCGATCGGCAAGCGCTGCACCTTGGCGCGGTAGCTGTAACGACTGATGCGCGCGGTGCCGCTGTCAATCACATAGCGAATGCCCGGCACGGTCAGCGAGGTCTCGGCGACGTTGGTCGCCAGCACCACGCGGCGGCCCGGATGCGACTGGAAAATCCGCTGCTGTTCAGCCGGCGACAGGCGCGCGTACAGCGGCAGGATTTCGGTGTGTTTGAGCTGGGCCTTGCGCAACATGTCGGCGGCGTCGCGAATCTCGCGCTCGCCGGGCAGGAACACCAGCACATCGCCGGGGCTGCGTCGTTCGCTGCGCTCGTAGGCGGCGATTTCGTCGAGAGTGGCGAGAATCGCCTGATCGACGGTCAGGTCGTCCTCGACCCGGTTGCCCTCTTCGTCCTGCTCCAGGGTCAGCGGCCGGTACCAGGTTTCCACAGGAAAAGTACGGCCCGACACTTCGACGATCGGCGCGTCATCGAAGTGCTTGGAGAAGCGCTCCAGATCGATGGTCGCCGAAGTAATGATGACCTTGAGGTCGGGACGGCGTGGCAGCAGGGTTTTCAGGTAGCCGAGGAGGAAATCGATGTTGAGGCTGCGTTCGTGGGCTTCGTCGACGATGATCGTGTCATAGCGTTCCAGATAACGATCGTTCTGGGTTTCCGCCAGCAGAATGCCGTCGGTCATCAGCTTGATCAGGGTGTTGGCATCGCTCTGATCCTCGAAGCGCACCTGATAGCCGACCAGCGCACCGAGCGGCGTGCCGAGCTCTTCGGCGACACGGCTGGCGACACTGCGCGCGGCGATCCGACGCGGCTGGGTATGGCCGATCAGACCGTGCTGGCCGCGACCGATTTCCAGGCAGATCTTCGGCAACTGGGTGGTTTTGCCCGAACCGGTTTCGCCGGCGATGATCAGCACCTGATGTTGCTCCAGGGCCTTTTTGATCTCGTCGCGCTTGGCCGCGATCGGCAAACTGTCGTCGTAACGAATCACCGGCAGGCTCGCGCGACGCGCCAGTACCTGATCACAGGACGCCTGCATCCGCACCACCCACTGGGCCAGTTTGGCTTCGTCGGGTTTCTTGCGCAGCTCAAGCAACTGCCGCCGCAGCCGGTGACGGTCGGCGAGCATGGCGTGATCAAGGTTTTTCAGCAGTTTGTCGATGGAGGGCGATTCGTCGGTCATCGGGTAGGCAATTCGGTCGTCTATTTATGCAGGGGGCGGATTGTCGCAGATTTGCGGCACCGAACACGACTGTGAGGTGCTCTTGTGGCGAGGGGATTTATCCCCGATCGGCTGCGCAGCAGTCGCCGACTGGATATCAACGTCGATCTGAAGCGTCTGAGTTGAATGGTTTTGGGGGTGCTTCGCACCCCATCGGGGATAAATCCCCTCGCCACAATGTATTCAGGGGGATTTATTCGTTATCGCGGCCCTTGCGCCGGTATGGGAAGACATCGATGACCTTCCCCGCCCGAATCGCCTCCTGCAAGCCCTTCCAGTAATCGGCGTTGTACAACTCGCCATGCAATTGATCGAACAATTTCCGCTGCCCGGCATCGGCAAACAGGAACGGCGGAAACTCCTCGGGAAACACGTCCAGCGGTCCGATCGAGTACCACGGCTCGGAGGCCATTTCATCCTCCGGCGTGCGCGGTTGCGGGATGTGGCGGAAGTTGGCTTCGGTCAGGAAGCAAATTTCGTCATAGTCGTAAAACACCACGCGCCCGTGACGGGTGACGCCGAAGTTTTTCAGCAGCATGTCGCCGGGAAAGATATTCGCCGCCGCCAATTGCTTGATCGCCAGTCCGTAATCTTCCAGCGCTTCGCGCACTTGCGCGTCGTTGGCGTTTTCCAGATACAGGTTGAGTGGGGTCATCCGGCGTTCGGTCCAGCAGTGGCGGATCAGCACGGTTTCGCCTTCGACCGAAACCGTCGACGGCGCCACCTCAAGCAGTTCTTCGAGGCACGCCGGATCGAACTTGCTCAGCGGAAAACGAAAGTCGGCAAATTCCTGGGTATCGGCCATGCGACCGACCCGATCGACGCTTTTCACCAGACGATACTTTTCGATCACCGTGGCGCGATCGACGTTCTTCGACGGTGAGAAACGGTCCTTGATGATTTTGAATACGGTGTTGAAACCCGGCAGGGTGAACACGCTCATGACCATGCCGCGCACGCCCGGGGCCATGATGAACTGATCGTCGGTGTTGGCCAGGTGATTGATCAGCGCGCGGTAAAACTCCGACTTGCCGTGCTTGTAGAAGCCGATCGAGGTGTACAACTCGGCGATGTGCTTGCCCGGCAGAATGCGTCGCAGAAAACCGATGAACTCCGCCGGCACCGGTACATCGACCATGAAATACGAACGGGTGAAAGAGAAGATGATCGACACATCGGCTTCGTCGGTGATCAACGCATCGATCTGAATGCCCCGACCTTCGCGGTGCAACAGCGGAATCACCAGCGGCCATTGCTCATCGCGGGTGTAAATGCGTCCGACCAGATACGCGCCTTTATTGCGGTAGAGCACCGAGGAAAATAGCTCGACGCTCAGCTCCGGGTCCTTGCACACCCAGTCCGGCAGGTTCTCGCGCAGTTGTGCTTCGAGCCGCAGCAGGTCGCCAGGCAAATCGGCGTAATCTTCGCTGAAGCGGTAGTCGGCGAAGATACTGGCGAGCATGGCGGACAACTGGCCCTGCGGCTTATAGATGCGGGTTTGCGCGGCGCGGGCACGGCGCAGGCTCGGGCGCGTGGTGTGGATGAACATGCAGCCGTCGCTGATCAGGTCGTGGCTGAACAGCCCGCAGAAAATCGAGTTGTACCAGGTTTCGGACAGCTCATCGTCGAAGCGCAGGTCGATCACACTGATGTAGGCGCTTTTCACCAGCGGCCAGCAGCTGACGTTCATCAGGGTTTCTTCGTCGAAATACTCGCGCAGGCGAGCGACGGTTTCGCCAACCTTTTCTTCGTACAGACTGATCCGCGCCGCCGAGGCGACCTGCGCCTCCTGCCAGCGCGCCTGTTCGAAGCGCTCGCGCGCGCCGTCGGTGATGCGGCGGAAATGCTCGCGGTAATCGTCGAAGCCGGCGAGGATCATCCGGGCGATCTCGGTGGCTGGCCATTGCTGCGACATAAATGAAACCTCGGCGGGAATTCGGTTGGTCTGAGCTTAGTCACGGAAGCGCTCGCAGGAAAAGCGCAATTTCTGCCAAAACCGATACGGGGTTGACCGTTGACGGGGTTTCTCGTGCCGATGCATCGGCAAGCAGAATTAAAAGCCCGAATAGCGGTTGCCATGATCCGGACGCTCGGCAACACTCTCGTCCCGATCAAGGAAGGAGCCCGCCGTGAGCCCTGTCGATATTTTCCGTATGTTGTCGCTGGCCGCTATCTGGGGCGCGAGTTTTCTGTTCATGCGCATCATTGCCCCGGTGATCGGCACGATCCCGACCGGGTTCTTTCGGGTGTCGATCGCGGCTGCCGGGCTGCTGGTGATCCTTGGGCTGATGCGCATCAGCTGGGATTTCAAGGGCAAGCTGAAGACCGTGATGCTGCTGGGCGTAATCAACTCGGGGATTCCAGCGACGCTGTATTCGGTTGCCGCCCAGGTATTGCCGGCGGGCTATTCGGCGATCTTCAACGCCACGACGCCGCTGATGGGCGTGTTGATTGGCGGTTTGTTCTTCAGCGAAAAGCTCACGGCGGCCAAGCTCAGCGGCGTGTTCCTCGGTCTGTTCGGCGTCGGTGTGCTGACGCGCGCCGGTCCCGTGGCCTTCGATCTGCAACTGCTGATGGGCGCGGTCGCCTGCCTGCTGGCGACCACTTGCTACGGCTTTGCCGGATTCCTCGCACGGCGCTGGCTGGATCACGCCGGTGGGCTGGACAGCCGTTTGTCGGCATTGGGCAGCATGCTCGGGGCGACGTTGTTTTTGCTGCCGCTGTTCGCCTACAGCACCATTACCGCGCCGCCGGTCAGCTGGGGCGGCTGGCATGTCTGGCTGTCGCTGCTCGGCTTGGGCCTGGGCTGCACGGCGTTTGCCTACATCATCTATTTCCGCCTGCTCAGCTCGATCGGCCCGGTGAAGTCGATGACCGTGACCTTCATGATCCCGCCGTTCGGCGTGTTGTGGGGGGCGTTGTTGCTGGATGAGCCGTTGTCGATGGCGCACATTTACGGCGGGGTGCTGATTGCGGCGGCGTTGTGGCTGGTGTTGAAGCCGGCGGTGGTGAAGCCTGCAAAGATGTCAGTCCGTTAGATTTACTGCCGCAGATATTCGCGAGCAGGCTCGCTCCCACAAGAGTACCCATTTCAATGTGGGAGCGAGCCTGCTCGCGAAGGCGATGGATCAACCACCGCCTGTTTTCTGCTAACTGCTTTTTCGGAACACAAACACCAATCCGACAATAATCAGCAGCATCCCCAGCACACTCAACGCCGCCAAGCGATTACCGAAAATAAGGTAATCCATCACCGCCGTCACCGCCGGCACCAGATAGAACAGGCTGGTGACATTCACCAGATTGCCCCGCGCGATCAGTCGATACAGCAACAGCGTCGCCAGCACTGAAACCACCAGGCCCATCCATAACACCGGGACGATGAAGCCCGCGCTGTGCTCGAAGTGAAACGGCTGGAACGGTACGAACACCCCGCACAGCAACAGCCCGGCCAGGTACTGCACTGGTAGCGTACCCAATGGATTTTCGGTGATGCGTTTTTGCATGATCGAGCCGAGCGTCATGCTCGCCAGCGCCAGCAAACCGAACAGCATGCCGGCCCAGGACATTCCAGCCAGACCGATCCCTTGATAAACCACCATGATCAGCCCGGCCAGGCCCAGCGCCAGGCCGAACAGGCGGCTCGCCGAACGCTGCCGTTCCATCAAGACCACGGTAAGGATCGGCTGAACGCCCATGATCGTCGCCATTACCCCCGGCGTGACTTTGCAATTCAGCGCCAGCAGATAAAAGATCTGATAGGCCCCGAGCAACACCAGTCCCGTGGCGATCGCGAACAGCATCGGCTTGCCACCCTTGGGCAGCTTCAATCTCAGCAGCGGCGCCAGCAAGACCAGCCCGCACAGGGCGATGGCGAAGCGAATCAGCAGAAAGGCAAAGGGCGAAGCATGGGCGAGGCCCCACTTGAAGAAAATCGCCCCGCTGCTCCACAGCAGAACGAACAGGCTCGTGGACGTCGCCGCGAGCGCGGATTGTTTCGAAAGGACAAACATGAATATCACCTGTAGTCAGGCAAGAAGCCAACTCAGCCGAAGCTGAAATTCAGTAGGTTGTTCTGGCGGGCGCAGGGGTCAGCAGAAACTGCCGATCAGCCCCGAACGCCAACGCCCGGCGGCGATACGACTGCGCACACCGGCGTGCTACTGACAGGTGGAGGGTAATGACTGATCTGCACAGGCTGCCGATTCCCGCACGGCACGACGCCAGCGTTGACCGCTGAATCGACTACCGCGTTGATGAGGGATGCAGGCATGAATGCTGATCTTTATTGAGGAAATGAACGCGCGAGCCAGGCGGCTCGCGGGCTGACTATAACCAGCCCGGGACATAGATTGCAATGACTTGGGCAATGGGCCGGTAGCGACAGTGCGGCGTCGGGTGATTAGGGTAAATGGCGGTGGCAACGGATTGTCAGGAGACATGGAATGCAAGAGATCACATGCCAAGGGAACGGACGTATTTGCGGTATCAGGTTTATCGGTCGGAGGCGAGGAAGCGGGCGGGTGTTGCGACTGCGCAGATGCGATGCATTTCGGGAGCCGACATGTCTGAAGTCCGCTTTGAGCCTATTGATGCTGAAGCACTCGCAGTTTATCAGTCTTGGGACGACCCGATTTTCTCGTGGGAAGACGTCGTCGTCTGGAAAGCTCGAGAACCTCTGTCTCTGGATATCGCAATCTGGTTTGAACAAGAGCTCTGCGGGCTATGCTTCGCAAATCCCAACAATAGCCGCCAGCGGATTCGCATCGTGCGACTGGAGGGCAAACCCGGAAAGGCTCACCCGCTGAAAAACCGAATAGCCGCTTTGGCATTGCTCGCCATCGACGAATTCGCCCGAATTATTGGCAGCCAAGTCATCGAAGTTCAGGAACCTATGCCGGGAGCCATTCCGGTTTATCAACAACTCGGCTTCACATTTGATGTGCAAGGTCGCCTTGTTCTACCAGTGGAGAGTAAAGTATCGTGACATCTGTTCATTTATTGACCATCGAGGGAGGGAGTATGCGCAAAGTCGTAAGAAAATCCCCAAGCAAGAAGGAATTGCGCGAGCCGGTGGAAAAGCTTGATCGACTGGAGTTATCCGCGAATCAGCGCCGTTTTCTGCAGGTCCTTGAAAACGGA
This sequence comes from Pseudomonas sp. RG1, assembly GCF_025910115.1. Taxonomy (NCBI): domain Bacteria; kingdom Pseudomonadati; phylum Pseudomonadota; class Gammaproteobacteria; order Pseudomonadales; family Pseudomonadaceae; genus Pseudomonas; species Pseudomonas sp. RG1. The sequence continues at coordinate 137,293 of NZ_JAPCIK010000012.1, read as the reverse complement.
ACCGACGTGACCGAGCCCAACCTGCTCGCCGGCCGTCCTTGAACCCATCAATAAAAAACCGCTCCTGAGGAGCGGTTTTTTATTTCTGAGCCAGCGTCAACCAAACAACCAATACCCCAGCAACGTCAGCACCAACACCGCCAGCACCGGGCGCATTACCCTGTAGGCCTTGGGGTGCCGGCGCTTCCACTGCTTGACCACGCCGCTGAAACGGTCGCTGAAGTTCTTGCTCCAGGCATAAGCCTGGTTGATGCCTCCTACGCGTTCGTCATCCAGATTCTGCGGCGCGGTGGCGCGGCCGAGCCAGCCACTGATGAAGCGATTGATGCGGGTCATCAGGCCGTTGCTCAGCGGGCGTTCGATGTCACAGAACAGAATCACTCGAGTCTGAGCGGTTTCATTCTTGACCCAGTGCACGTAGGTCTCGTCGAACATCACGTCATCGCCGTCGCGCCAGGCGTAAACCTGACCGTCGACGAAGATCCGGCAGTCGTCGGAGTTGGGTGTCGACAGGCCGAGGTGATAACGCAGGGAGCCGGCGAACGGGTCACGGTGCGGATTGAGGTGACTGCCGCCCGGCAGCAGCGCGAACATCGCGCCCTTGACGTTGGGTATGGCACTGACCAGTGCCACGGTTTTCGGGCAAAGAGCTTGGGCCGATGGCAGCGGTTTGTCGTACCACTTCAGATAGAAACGCTTCCAGCCCTTCTTGAAGAACGAACCGAAACCGGCATCGTTGTTTTTCTCGGCGGCGCGAATGTAGCCTTCGTCGAACAGGTGCATAGCTTCGTCGCGAATGGTTTCCCAGTTGTCGCGCAGTACATCCAGCTCCGGAAACTTGCTGCGATCCAGATACGGTCTGGATGGCACTGCGGAAAACAGGTACATCAACGCGTTGTACGGAGCAAACAGTGCGGAGTGGTTGACGAACTGGCGCAATACCGGCAAACGCGCCTTGCCGCGCAAATGCACATAGAGCGTGCTGCCCAGAAACAGCAACAGCACAAACGCCTTGGCGGCAAACGAAACGGTCATCAACGACTCCTTGAATAAAGACAACGCTGCGCAATGCCCTTTTCCCGGCATGGCAGCCGGCCATGATAAACACTACCGGCTCCGGGAAAAACCCGCCTGACACAAGATTCAGTGTTAAGCATTACGCAACAAAGCCTTTATTAACATGCAGCGCCTGAACCCTGGCTGACTTGAATCAACAGGCTTACTGCTGGTTATCCTGCTCGGTAAACAGGTCACTGAACAGCATGCTCGACAGGTAACGCTCACCCGAATCCGGCAGCACCACGACGATGGTTTTACCCTGCATCTCTGGTTTCTCCGCCAGACGCACCGCCACCGCCATGGCAGCACCGCAGGAGATGCCGCACAAAATCCCCTCTTCCTGCATCAGGCGCAAAGCCATGGCCTTGGATTCTTCATCGGTCACCTGCTCGACGCGATCGACCATCGACAGATCAAGGTTCTTCGGCACAAAACCGGCGCCAATGCCCTGAATCTTGTGCGGGCTCGGCTTGATTTCGGCACCGGCCAACGCCTGCGTAATCACCGGCGAAGAAGCGGGCTCGACGGCCACCGACAGAATCGGTTTACCGGCGGTGTTCTTGATATACCGCGAGACACCGGTAATGGTTCCGCCGGTGCCGACGCCAGCCACCAGCACATCCACGGCACCGTCGGTGTCGTTCCAGATTTCCGGGCCGGTGGTCTTCTCATGAATCGCCGGGTTGGCCGGGTTATCGAACTGCGCCGGCATGAAGTATTTGTCGGCATCGCTGGCGACGATTTCCGTAGCTTTCTCGATGGCGCCCTTCATGCCCTTGGCCGGCTCGGTCAATACCAGTTCCGCGCCCAAGGCTTTCAGAACCTTGCGGCGTTCGATGCTCATCGATGCCGGCATGGTCAGCATCAATTTATAGCCACGCGCAGCGGCAACGAAGGCCAGACCGATACCGGTGTTACCGGAAGTCGGCTCGACAATGGTCATGCCCGGCTTGAGTCTGCCGCTGCTTTCGGCGTCCCAGATCATGTTGGCGCCGATTCGGCATTTGACCGAGTAACCGGGGTTGCGCCCCTCGATCTTGGCCAGGATCGTGACCCCGCGCGGCGCGATGCGGTTGATCTGGACCAGCGGCGTATTACCGATGGAATGGGCGTTGTCAGCGTAAATACGGCTCATGGCTGGGTCCTTATGCAGCGTTGAATTCAGCCTTCCAAGGTAAGCCCGTTGCCGATCACAGTCCAGTCGGGTCGAACGTCTGCAAACGCGCGGAGTCAATCGCTTTGAATCGTCAAGCCACACTCTTGAAGGAACAATGGCATGAAACGTCGTTACAGCTGGCCGCTCTGGACCCTGACGGGTGTCGTGGTGCTGCTGGTCGCCCTGCATTTCGCCCTGCCCTATCTGGTACGCGACTACCTCAATGAAAAACTTGCGGACATGGGCGATTACCGCGGCCAGATCACCGATGTCGACCTCGCGCTGTGGCGCGGCGCCTACAAAATCAACGGCCTGAAGATCGTCAAGGTCGACGGCAAAGTACCGGTGCCGTTCGTCGATGCGCCTTTGATCGACCTGTCGGTAAGCTGGCATTCACTGTGGTACGACCATGCCGTGGTCGCGCAGGTGCAATTTCTCAACCCCGAAATCAACTTTGTCGACGGCGGCCCCAACAAACAGAACTCGCAGACCGGTCAGGGCACCGACTGGCGTGAGCAGTTGGGCAAGCTGCTGCCGATCACCCTCGATGAAGTGCAGATCAACGACGGTCGTATCACCTTCCGCAACTTCAATTCCAAGCCGCCGGTGAACATGAACGCCAGCAACGTCAACGCCAGCATCTACAACCTGACCAATGTGGTCGACAAGGAAGGCAAACGCGACGCGCGCTTTGAAGGCAAGGCGTTGCTGCTAGGGCACGCGCCATTGGAAACCACCGCCACCTTCGATCCACTGAGCAACTTCGAAGACTTCGAATTCCGCCTGCGCGCCCGTGACATCGAGCTCAAACGCATGAACGACTTCGCCGCCGCCTACGGCAAATTCGATTTCAACGCCGGCCACGGCGATGTGGTTATCGAAGCCAAGGCAGAGAAAGCCCGACTCACCGGCTACATCAAACCCCTGCTGCGCGACGTCGACGTATTCAACTGGCAGCAAGACGTCGAAAACAAGAACAAAGGCCTGTTCCGCTCAATCTGGGAAGCGCTGGTCGGCGGCACCGAGACCGTGCTGAAAAACCAGAACAAAAACCAGTTCGCCACCCGCGTTGAACTCAGCGGCAATGTTCACCAGCAGAACGTCAACGCCTTTGAAGCGTTTTTGCAGATTTTGCGCAATGGCTTCATCCAGGCATTCAATGCGCGGTACGAACGGCCGAAGCCAGATGAGGATTAAGTTTTGCGGTTGACAAAATATTCGGCCACCCGCCGAGACTGAGTCAACATGTGACGCTCCATTCAGAGACTGAATAAGCCGTCTGCGTTCACAGTCGACCGGCGTGCGCGTTATAGTCGGGCATCCGATTATTTCGCCCCGCCCTGCCCGTAAGGTCAGCGTTACCGTTCGAGGATTTGCAGATGAAGTTCGAAGGCACCCAGGCCTACGTCGCCACCGATGACCTGAAGCTGGCGGTCAACGCCGCCATCACCCTGGAACGGCCGCTGCTGGTCAAGGGTGAACCGGGCACCGGCAAGACCATGCTCGCCGAGCAACTGGCCGAGTCGTTCGGTGCCAAGCTGATCACCTGGCATATCAAATCCACCACCAAGGCCCATCAGGGTCTGTACGAGTACGACGCGGTCAGCCGTTTGCGCGACTCGCAGCTGGGCAATGAAAAAGTCCACGATGTGCGCAATTACCTGAAGAAAGGCAAGCTTTGGGAAGCCTTCGAGTCCGAGGAGCGGGTGATTCTGCTGATCGACGAAATCGACAAGGCCGACATCGAGTTCCCTAATGACCTGTTGCAAGAACTCGACAAGATGGAGTTCTACGTTTACGAAATCGACGAGACCATCAAGGCCAAGAAACGCCCGATCATCATCATTACCTCCAACAACGAGAAAGAGCTGCCGGACGCCTTCCTGCGCCGCTGCTTCTTCCACTACATCGCTTTCCCCGACCGCACTACCCTGCAGAAAATCGTCGATGTGCATTACCCGGACATCAAGAAGGACCTGGTCAGCGAAGCGCTCGATGTGTTCTTCGACGTGCGCAAGGTACCGGGCCTGAAGAAAAAGCCTTCGACGTCCGAGCTGGTCGACTGGCTGAAGCTGTTGATGGCCGACAACATCGGCGAAGCGGTGCTGCGCGAGCGCGATCCGACCAAAGCCATTCCGCCACTGGCAGGTGCACTGGTGAAGAACGAACAGGACGTGCAACTGCTTGAGCGCCTGGCGTTCATGAGCCGGCGCGGCACCCGCTAAGAGGCCGCTGCCATGTTGCTCAACCTGTTCAACGAAATGCGTGCAGCCAAGGTACCGGTATCGGTGCGCGAGCTGCTCGACCTGATCAACGCGCTGAAACAGCGCGTGACCTTCGCCGACATGGACGAGTTCTATTATTTGTCGCGGGCGATTCTGGTGAAGGACGAGCGCCATTTCGACAAGTTCGACCGCGCGTTCGGTGCCTACTTCAATGGCCTGGAGAAACTCGACGATCACTTGCAGGCGCTGATTCCCGAGGACTGGCTGCGCAAGGAATTCGAGCGCTCGCTGAGCGACGAAGAACGCGCGCAGATCCAATCCCTTGGCGGGCTGGACAAGCTCATCGAAGAGTTCAAGAAGCGTCTGGAAGAACAGAAGGAACGCCACGCCGGCGGCAACAAGTGGATTGGCACCGGCGGCACCAGCCCGTTCGGCTCCGGCGGTTTCAACCCTGAAGGCATCCGGGTTGGCGACGCCGGCAAGCGTCAGGGCAAAGCGGTCAAGGTCTGGGATCAGCGCGAGTACAAGAACCTCGACGATTCGGTGGAACTGGGCACACGCAATATTAAGGTCGCCCTGCGTCGTCTGCGCAAGTTCGCCCGTCAGGGTGCGGCGGAAGAACTCGACATCGACGGCACCATCGACCACACCGCCAAGGACGCCGGCCTGCTGAACATCCAGATGCGCCCGGAACGGCGCAACACGGTGAAGCTGCTGCTGTTGTTCGACATCGGCGGCTCGATGGACGCGCACGTGAAAATCTGTGAGGAATTGTTCTCGGCCTGCAAGACCGAGTTCAAGCACCTGGAGTACTTCTACTTCCACAACTTCATCTATGAATCGGTGTGGAAAAACAACATGCGCCGCACTTCCGAGCGCACTTCGACCCAGGATCTGCTGCACAAGTACGGCGCCGACTACAAAGTGATCTTTATCGGTGACGCCGCGATGGCGCCCTACGAAATCACCCAGGCTGGCGGCAGCGTCGAGCACTGGAACGAAGAGCCGGGTTACGTGTGGATGCAGCGCTTCATGGAGAAATACAAGAAGCTCATCTGGATCAATCCGTATCCGAAGGACACGTGGGGCTATACCTCGTCGACCAACATCGTCCGCGATCTGATCGAGGATCAGATGTATCCGCTGACGCTGCGCGGGCTTGAAGAAGGGATGCGGTTTCTTTCCAAATGACGACCTGATCGTTCCCATGCTCCGCGTGGGAATGCATCAAGTCACGCTCTGCGTCACAGGGACGCGGAGCGTCCCGGGCTGCATTCCCACGCGGAGCGTGGGAACGATCAACATCTTCGCCAGCAGGCTTTTAGCGATCTTTGAAGCGCTGCAAATATTCGACATGCTCGCGGTGCGCGACGTCCTGCACCACCGGCCTTAACCTCACCTTCGCTCCCGGCAGGCACTGCGCCAATCGCGCCAGCGCCAGCGGTGTCAACGCACCCAGGCGCGGATAGCCACCAATGGTCTGGCGATCGTTGAGCAACACAATCGGCTGTCCGTCCGGCGGTACCTGCACTGCCCCCAACGGAATCCCTTCGGAAATCATCGGCGCGCCCTGATATTGCAACGCCGCGCCCAACAGGCGGATGCCCATGCGGTCGGCGCGACTGTCGATGGTCCAGGCGCTGTTGAACACATCGAACAGGCTCTGCCCGCTGAACTGGCCGATCTGAGCTCCGAGCACCAAGTCCAAAGGCGCATGCGTTTTGAAATCCGGCCGCAGCGCCGAAGGCATTTCGCGCACCGCTGACGCTTCGCCGCTGTAACCGAGCGCCGCCCCTTTGGCGAGCGGAAGGCCCATGCCATCAAGCCCGCCCAACTCTTCTCGCAGCACCGTGGCACTGCTGCCCAGCACCTTAGGCGCAGTAAACCCACCGGGCGCGGCCAGATATGCCCGTGCGCCAAGCAAAGGCTGGGTGAAGCGCAATGTCTGCCCTTTCGCCAACCGGAAACTGCGCCACGGCGCCAGCGGTTGGCCGTCGATCTGCGCGCCGAGATCCGCTCCTGCCAGCGCCAGCAGGCAATCCTCCTCAGCCACCACGGCAAACCCGCCGAGGGTGATTTCAACCACCGCCGCATCCAGTTCATTACCCAACAGCCAATTGGCCCAGCTCATCGAGCACCAATCCGCCGCGCCGCCCTGGGTCACGCCCAGATGTCGCACGCCAAACCGCCCGGCGTCCTGCAACAGGCACAGCGGCGTGCTGGCTTCGATCGTCAATCGACTCATGCCAGCGCCTCCAGTGGGGTGTCGTCGCCGTCCAAGCGTATGAATTCGGCGTGGTCGACCGCTTCGAAGCGCACCGTGTCGCCGGGTTGCATCAGGCTGTAGCCGTCGCGATGGCGATCGAAGAGTTTTGCCGGGGTGCGCCCGATCAGGTTCCAGCCACCGGGTGAGACCACCGGATACGCTGCGGTCTGCCGCTCGGCGATACCGACGCTGCCGGCGGCGACTTTCTTGCGCGGTGTGTTCAAGCGCGGCGCGGCGAGCATTTCTTCGACCAGGCCCATGAAGGCAAAACCCGGCGCAAAGCCAAGGGCGAACACCTGATATTCCCGTGCGCTGTGGCGACGAATCACCTCCTTCACCGCCAGCCCGCTGCGTTCGGCCAACAGGCTCAGTTCCGGGCCGACACTCAAGTCGTACCAGACCGGCAAGACGTGGCGCTGCCCACCGCTTCGCGCATTCCGCGTCAGATCGACCAGCGCTTCGGCGATCAATTCGCGCGCCTGCGCCGGACTCAACAGCGTCAGATCGTAATGCACCATCAACGTCGTATAGGACGGCACCAGATCGATCAGTTGTGCACCAAACGCCGTGCGCAAGCGCTCGCTGGCGGCGAGCATCCACGGCATGTTGGCTTCGGCGATTTCATCGAACAGACGCAGCATCAGGCAATCCAGCGCCACCACTTCAACCCGTGGATTCATGACGCACTCGACTGCTGCAAGGCCTGGCGAATGCGCTGCACGGCGGCCACGGAACTGGCGTTGTCGCCGTGGACGCACAAGGTGTTGGCGCGCAGGATCAAGGCGCTGCCATCGCTGGCGCTGAGTTCGCCGCCACGGGCGATGGTCAACGCTTGCTCGATGATTTTTTCGGCATCGTGATGCACGGCACCGGGCAATTGCCGGGAGACCAGCCGGCCGGCGCTGTCGTAGGCACGGTCGGCGAACGCTTCAAACCAAAGAGTTACGCCGTATTCATCGCCGATCTGCTGCGCGGCAGCGTTGTCTCGGGTCGCCATCAACATCAGCGGCAGGCTGCGGTCATACGCGGCCACAGCCTGCACCACCGCGCGCAACTGCGCCGGGTTGGCCATCATGTCGTTGTACATCGCGCCGTGGGGTTTGACGTAACTCACACGCCCGCCCTGCGCCTTGCAAATGCCGTCGAGGGCGCCGATCTGGTAATGCAGGATGTCCTGCAGCTCTTGCGCGGAATACGCCATGGAGCGTCGGCCGAATCCGACCAGATCCTGATAGGCCGGGTGCGCGCCAATCTGCACGCCGTGTTCGAGCGCCAGCGCCACGGTTTTGCGCATGGTGCTCGGGTCGCCGGCATGGAAACCACAGGCAACATTGGCGCAATCGATGAAGGGCATGACCTCGGCGTCCAGACCCATGGTCCAGCTGCCGAAGCTCTCGCCAATGTCGCAATTCAATAGCAGGCGGCTCACGGTGAACACTCCTGTAGCTGCTGGTCTTTTTATCTGTAGGAGACTTCTGCGCAGGGTATCAGTTACTGCGCGTCGAGTTGCTTGCCACGGGTTTCCGGCAGGCTCAGCGCCGCCAGAATCACCACGCCGTAAGAAACCGCCGCGAAGGCGCCGATGCCCATGCTCAGCGGCACTTTCTGGCTGAGCAGGCCGATCAGCAGCGGAAACAACGCCGCCAGTGCGCGGCCGATGTTGTAGCAGAAACCCTGACCCGAGCCGCGAATCCGCGTGGGGAACAATTCAGTCAGAAACGCGCCCATGCCGCTGAAAATCCCCGAAGCGAAGAAGCCCAGCGGAAAGCCCAGCCACAGCATCACGCCATTGCTGACCGGCATCTGCGTGTAGAGCAGAACGATGGTGAACGAGCCGACCGCGAACAAAATGAAGTTCTTTTTCCGCCCCAGCAGGTCGGTCAGATACGCGCTGATCACATAGCCGACGTAGGAACCGACGATTACCATCGCCAGATAACCGCCGGTGCCGAGCACGCTCAAACCGCGCTCGTTCTTGAGGAAAGTCGGCAGCCAGGAGGTAATCGCGTAGTAGCCGCCCAGCGCACCGGTGGTCAGCAAGGAAGCGCGAAACGTGGTGAAGAGCATTCCCGGTGCGAAGATCTCGTAGAACTTCGCCGGGTTCTCTGGTTTTTGTGCGGCTTTGGCTTCGCGATAAATCTCAGGATCTTTCACCAGGCGACGGACGAAAATCACGAATATCGCCGGCACGATGCCGAGGATGAACAGCGCGCGCCAGGCATCTTCCGCTGGCAATACCGAGAACAGCAACGCGTACAGAATCGCCGTCAGGCCCCAGCCCAACGCCCAACCGGATTGCACCATGCCCACCGCTTTGCCGCGATCCTTGGCGCGGATCACTTCACCGATCAACACCGCGCCGGCGGTCCATTCACCGCCGAAACCGAAGCCCATCAAGGTGCGGGCGATCAGCAATTGTTCGTAGTTTTGCGCGAAGCCGCAGAGGAAGGTGAAGAAGGCGAACCACAGCACCGTCAGTTGCAGGGTGCGCACGCGGCCGATGCGGTCGGAGAGGATCCCGGCGACCCAACCGCCGATCGCCGAAGCGATCAGGGTACTGGTGTGAATCAGCCCCGCTTCGCCCGTGGTGATGCCCCACATCGCGATCAGCGTCGGCACGACGAAGCTGAGCATCTGCGTGTCCATGCCGTCCAGACCGTAGCCGATCTTGCAGCTCCAGAACGTGCGGCGCTCCTGCTGGTTGATGTTGCGGTACCAGTCGAACGGCCCGGGCCGCGTCACAGGCTTGGATAACGGGAGGGTGTCGGGAGCACTCATGGCAAATCTCCGCAGGGCTTTTATTGGTCTTGTTCGAAGCTCCGACGACGCCTATCGTGGGAACCGGATGCGCCGATTTTTCGTCGCCCTGCCCTGCGCCGTCCAACGAATAAAAACCCGCCTTAGGCATAAGAAAAATTTGTCAGCCGAGCCTTGTCCATGAATCTGAAGTTTCTCGAGACCTTTGTCTGGGTCGCGCGCCTGAAGAGTTTTCGCCTGACCGCCGACAAGCTGTTCACCACCCAGGCGTCGATTTCCAGCCGCATTGCGGTGCTCGAAGGCGAGCTGGGCGTGAAGCTGTTTCTGCGCGATTCACGCGGCGTCAGCCTGACCCCGGAAGGCCTGAAAGTGCTCGATTACGCTGAACAGATGCTCGACACCATGGCGGCGCTGAAGCAGTCGATCGAGACCCGTTCGAGCAAGGTCGGGCGGGTGCGGATCGGCGTGATGGACACGGTGATTCATACATGGCTTAGCCCGCTGGTGGCGCAGATGACCGATCTGTACCCACGGGTGGAAATCGAATTGGTCGCGGATACGGCGCTGAACCTCTGCGATCAGCTGCAAAAAGGCTTTCTCGATCTGGTGTTGCAAACCGATCTGATCCGCCACGAAAGCGTGCGCAGCCTGGAGCTGGCCAGCCATCCGCTGGGCTGGATTGTCGCGAGCAATTCGATCTACAACCGCGACTACGCCGACCTCGCCGAACTGGCGCAGGAGCGGATCATCACCTATTCGAAAAACTCACGACCGCATCAGGATATCGTCGCCCTGATGCAGGCCAACGGCGTCATGGCGCCACGTTTGAATTGCGTGAATTCGGTGTCAGCGATCACCCGGTTATTGCGTGACGGCTTTGGTGTCGGCGCCCTGCCGCCGGTGCTGGTGGCCGAGGAGCTGGCGCGTGGCGAATTGATCTTGCTCGACATCGAGCAGCGGCCGGCGAATCTGCCGGTGGTGGTGTCGTGGCGGGTCGGGGTTGAGTGGGTCGAGGAGATTGTGACGTTGTGTCAGCAGGTGCTAGCGGGGTATGCGCACAAGGTCGGCAAGGACTGCATCACCCTCACTGGATGATTAGTGGCGAGGGGATTTATCCCCGCTCGGCTGCGCAGCAGTCGTGATTGCGGCCAACGCGGTCTTTCAGAGGTACCGCATTTGCAGGTTTTGGGGCTGCTGCGCAGCCCAACGGGGATAAATCCCCTCGCCACAGAACCCACTCACCACAGAACTCATTCACCACAGAGCCCACTCGCCACAGAATCCCCCATGCCATAAGGCCTCTGTTGCCAGAGGGGATTGAGCAGGTTTTACAAACCGCGGACGTCGCGATCTTCGATCGGTCGACTCTGGCGCAGGCGGCGGCCGCCGAGGACGACCCAGTCGATCAGGCGGAACAGGCATTCGACACCGAACGACAGCAGCAACGCGCCGCTCATGCCCCAGATCATCGCCTCTGGCGTCAGCAGGATCTGGTAGCTGTAGCCGTTCCATGTTTCCTTGCGAATGTCCGGATCAGCGGCCAGGACCACTTGCAGGAAGCGCACATACCACGGGCCTTGCATCGCCTGGAATTGCTTGTCCAGCGCGACCTGGCGGGTGAGCAAGGTGTTCAGGCTGTCGGCATCGCTGCGGAAAATCGGGTCTTCGCTGGCCCGGTAATGCGCGACCAGCGCCTGCATATCGCCTTTGAAAAACTGATCGGCGGTGCCTTGGAAACCACGCAGGCCGGTCTGCGCTTCGATCAGATGCGCTTCGACACGCTGGGCGTAATCGTTGATAAACCCCGGGACCTGGACACCGATCAACAGGCCCGCCGCAAACAACACCAGCCGTAGATAACTGAGCAACATGGGTGCAAATCCTTATTCGGTCTTGCCCTGGCTGACGCATTCGCCGCGTCGCCACAGGCTCCATTGGCCCGGTTCGTAGCGGGTCCAGGTTTCGTTTTCGGTCAAAGGCTCGGTGGCAATCACCGTGACCACGTCGTTGGGCGTGGTTTCGGCCTGAAAGTCGACAATCACATCGACATCCTTGAGCCGCGCCGGGCCGAACGGTGCGCGGCGGGTGATCTGAGCCAGTTTGGTCGAGCAGTAACAGAACAGCCAGTCACCGTCGCTGAGCAGGCAATTGAACACGCCTTTGCTGCGATATTCGGCGCACGCTGCGACCAGATCCGGCAGCAGCACTTCGATATCGACCGGCTCGGGGAAGGCTGCGCGTACCCGGTTGAGCAGGTCGCAGAATGCCGCTTCGCTGTCGGTATCGCCGACCGGGCGGTAGAAACTCTTGATCGCAGTGAAGTCGGCGAGCTGGCCGTTGTGCGCGAAACACCAGTTGCGCCCCCACAGTTCGCGGACGAACGGGTGGGTGTTGGACAGGCAGACCTTGCCGACGTTGGCCTGGCGGATGTGGCCGATGACCACTTCGCTCTTGATCGGATAACGCTGCACCAGGTTGGCCACTTCCGACTCGCTGCTCGCTGCCGGGTCCTGAAACAGACGCAAACCACGCCCTTCGTAGAAGGCAATGCCCCAGCCGTCGCGGTGCGGGCCGGTGCGTCCGCCGCGCTGCATCAGGCCGGTGAAGCTGAACACGATGTCAGTCGGCACGTTGGCACTCATGCCCAGTAATTCACACATGTGCGGACTCTCGGGTTACAGACGCGGCTCGACCCGCATGCGCTGCGGATTGTTCGGCACTGGCGGGCGGCCGTAGCGGTCATCACCGGCGCCGCCGAACGGTTGATCATCGTCGCGCTCTTCGGCACGGGCCGCGGCCTTGGCGGCCTCGGCGCGTTCACGCCGCGCTGTCGAGGCGCGCTCGATTGGCAGGCGGATCAAGACGAAAACCAGATACACCCCGAAGGCGATCATGCCGTACATGAACAGATCGGAAACCGCGCGCCAGGCGTTGTTGCCGACCTTGAACAGCATGTCCAGGGCGGTGATGGCGATGGCCGGTGCTACTTTGGCCTTCACCGGATCGACGATGGTCGGGCTGAACAGCAACACCGCCATCAGCACACGCAGCGGCTCGCGCAGCCAGCGCCACATCCAGGTGGTCAGGCGCATCCATACCAGCAGGCAGCCCACGGCGGCAAAGGCGTAAAGGCCCCAGGCGATCAGATAGTCGTTCTCGGTCATGGTGTCCATGGCAAGGCAGGCAAATAGGCGCTTATAGTAACGACTTTTCGCCCATGCGGCTTGTCCCAATACCAGACGGCCAGCAGCCGCCCCTGTGGGAGCGAGCCTGCTCGCGAAAGCGGTGTGTCATTGCAGCAAAAGTCATCTGCCAGGACGCCTTCGCGAGCAAGCTCGCTCCCACAGGGCTCTGCGGCGGTTTCAAAATACGCGAAACCTTTATCCGAATATTGTCCGAGAGCCTCCCATGCCCGAATCCGCCAATGTCATGACTGCCCCGATTGCCCAGCGGGCGCCCGGCGCCGACCCGTATGCCTGGCTGCAGGAGCGCGACACCGACGCGGTGCTCGACTACCTCAAGGCTGAAAACGCTTATCAGGAAGCGCAAACCGCCGATCAGGCCGAACTGCGTGAAAGCCTGTTCAATGAGATCAAGGGGCGGATTCTCGAGACCGATCTGTCCCTGCCCTCGCCTTGGGGCCCGTATCTGTATTACACGCGCACCACCGCCGGTGACGAATACGCCCGGCACTACCGCTGCCCGCGTCCTGCCGACGACAGCCTGACCCTCGATGAAAGCCGCGAACAATTGCTGCTCGACCCGAATGCGCTGGCCGATGGCGGCTTCTTCTCGCTCGGTGCGTTCAGCATCAGCCCCGATCACCAGCGCCTGGCCTACAGCGTCGATACTTCGGGCGACGAGGTCTACACGCTGTTCGTCAAAGAGCTGTCCAACGACAGGGTCAGCGAACTGGAATTCGGGGATTGCGACGGCAGCATGACCTGGGCCAACGACAGCCTGACCCTGTTTTTCGGCGTGCTCGACGACACCCATCGCCCGCATAAACTGTTCCGCTATCGCCTCGATGGCACTGCCGCTGAAGAGGTTTTTCACGAGCCGGATGGGCGGTTCTTCCTGCATTGCTACCGCGCCAGCTCCGAACAGCAGTTGCTGCTGTCGCTGGGCAGCAAGACCACCAGTGAAGTCTGGGCGCTGGACGCCAATCAGCCACATCTGCCATTCAGCTGCCTGGCGCCACGGGTCGAAGATCACGAATACGACGTCGACCACGGCCTGCTCGATGGCGTCTGGACCTGGTTTATCCGCACCAACCGCGACGGCATCAACTTCGCTCTGTATCAGGCCCCGGACACTGGCGTGCCGCCAAGCGAGGCCGACTGGCAGAACCTTATCCCGCACAACGAAGAAGTGATGCTCGACGGTGTCAGCCTCAACGCAGAGGCGATGACCTTGAGCCTGCGCGAAGGTGGTCTGCCGATCATCGAGGTTCACCCGCAGGGCCAGGCGTCGTATCGCGTGCAGTTGCCCGATGCGGCCTACAGTCTGCATGTGCAAAACAGCCTGGAATTCGAGAGCGATCGCATTCGCTTGCGCTACGAAGCGTTGAATCGCCCGGCCCAGGTGCGCCAGTTGATTCTTGCCAGCGGCGAACAAACGGTGCTCAAGGAAACCCCGGTACTCGGCCAATTTGATGCCGACGCCTATGTCAGCCAACGTCTATGGGCCACCGCCCCGGACGGCACGCAAGTGCCGATCAGTCTGGTGATGAAACGCGAGATGGTCGGTAAACCTGTGCCGCTGTATCTGTATGGTTACGGCGCTTACGGTTCCAGCCTCGACCCGTGGTTTTCCCACGCACGCCTGAGCCTGCTTGATCGTGGCATGGCCTTCGCCATCGCCCACGTGCGCGGCGGCGGTGAGCTGGGCGAAGCCTGGTATCGCGCCGGCAAGCAGGAGCACAAACACAACACCTTCAGCGACTTCATCGCCTGCGCCGAGTTTCTGATCCTCAACGGCATCACCACGGCGGAGAAACTGGCGATCAGCGGCGGCAGCGCCGGTGGCCTGCTGATCGGCGCGGTGCTCAACCAGCGCCCGGATCTGTTCGGCGTGGCGATTGCCGAAGTGCCGTTCGTTGACGTGCTCAACACCATGCTCGACCCCGAGCTGCCGCTGACCGTCACCGAATACGACGAATGGGGCAACCCGGAAGAACCGGACGTCTATGATCGGATCAAGGCTTACGCGCCGTACGAAAACGTCACCGCGCAGGCTTATCCGCCACTGCTGGTGATCGCCGGTTACAACGACAGCCGTGTGCAGTATTGGGAGGCGGCCAAGTGGGTGGCGAAATTGCGCGCGACCAAGACCGACGACAATGTGCTGCTGCTCAAGACTGAATTGGGTGCTGGGCATGGCGGCATGAGCGGGCGCTATCAGGGATTACGTGACGTAGCGCTCGAATATGCATTTGTGTTCAAGGTTTTGGGAATTGCCTGAGGAACTCTGTGGGTGGCTTGGGTCTTAACTGCAGACCCTTGTGGCGAGGGGATTTATCCCCGTTGGGCTGCGAAGCGGCCCCAAACCCTGCAAACTCAGTATTCCTGAAGCACCGAGTTGGCAGGATTTGCGACTGCTGCGCAGCCGAGCGGGGATAAATCCCCTCGCCACAAAAGCCCATTCCTACGGGATCCGTGTATAGCCTTGAAATGTGATAACAAAAAGACCGCATCGACATGTCTGAACCGACCTTTCTGAACAACGAAATTCGCGACTGGCTGATGGACTGTGGCCTGTTCGATCAATTGCAACTGGCCGACTTTGCGGCCGCTTCCGGTTACTTCAGCATCAGCACCGTGGCTGAGGGCGAGGCGATTTTTCGCGAGGGTGATGCCGGCAGTTTCATGTGCATCATCCACACCGGCCAGGTCGCCGTGCAGAAAACCGGCGCTGACGGCCAGGTGATCACCATGGCCACCCTGCGCAGCGGCCGGGCCTTCGGTGAAATGGCCGTGCTTGATGGCGAACGCCGTTCGGCCACGTGTATCGCGGCGAGCAATTGTCAGTTGCTCAACCTGGGCAAGGACTCGCTGGAGAAAATGCTCAACGACGCACCGAAAATCGCCGCAAAGATCATCCGCGCCCTCGCCGTCTCGCTGTCCAAACGCCTGCGCATGGCCGACGGCCAACTCGCCGCACAACAGGTTTAACCGCCGGGGGACTTGACCTTGTTGCCGTTCGGCTCGATGCCCGGCACCGGTTGATCCTTGCTCGGCGGGCTGGGCATTTCGATCGGTACCAGCGGCGGGCTGCCACTGCCGGCGCCCGACTTGGGCAGGGTGATCGGGGTGATCTGCGGATACGGCGTCGGCGTCGCAGTGCCGGGCGAACCGGGTTGCGGCGTCGGGCTGACCGGAACGCTCTGCTGGGCCTGCACCGCAGTAATCGCGAGCGCGGCCAGGGTAATGACCGTTAGAATGGTGCGCTTCATCAAGGGCTCCGTTTGGCCTTTAGTCTGTGCTCAGGCTACTCCCAACGCGCCTGCTTGCCTTCCCCCTTGTAGAGATTTCCATGAAACGTTTCGTTCTGCTCGACACCACCCCGATCCCTGAAAACGGCGGTGCCCTGTGCCTGTTCGAGTATGGCGAGGACTTCGTCATCAAAATCCAGGGCGGCGACGGCGGGCAGTTGATGAACACGCGCATGCACGGTTCAGAAGACGCACTGGCCGAGATTCCCTGCCGCAGGGTCGCCGGCCGGCCGAATTCGCGGGTGTTGATCGGCGGCCTGGGCATGGGTTTCACCCTCGCCTCGGCACTCAAGCATCTGGGCAAGTCCGCCGAGGTGGTGGTCGCTGAGCTGGTGCCCGGCGTGGTCGAGTGGAATCGCGGCCCGCTCGGGGAGAAATCCGGTCGGCCATTGCTCGATCCGCGAACGGTGATCCGCATGGAAGATGTGGCCAACGTGCTGCAAAGCGAGCCGAACGGTTTCGACGCGATCATGCTCGACGTCGACAACGGCCCTGAAGGTCTGACCCAGAAGGCCAACAGTTGGCTGTACTCCGCCGCTGGTCTGAATGCCTGCGCCAAGGCCCTGCGCCCCAAAGGCGTGCTCGCGGTGTGGTCGGCCAGCGCCGACCGGCAGTTTTCCGACAAATTGAAGAAGGCCGGTTTCAAGGCCGAAGAAGTCCAGGTCTTCGCCCACGGCAACAAGGGCACCCGCCACACGATCTGGATTGCCGAGAAGCTCAAGGGCTGAGCTAAACTCTGCGCATAACCGTCATCAGTCTTTCTGCAAAGGTGAACCCATGAGTTCGTCCACCCCCACCAACACGTCGAAGCTGGACCGCATCCTCGCCGACAACCAGCGCGACAAGGAAATGGGCTACCGCGACAAGGCCCTGAAGATGTACCCGCACGTCTGCGGCCGCTGCGCCCGTGAATTTTCCGGCAAGCGCCTGAGCGAACTGACCGTGCACCACCGCGACCACAACCATGACAACAACCCGCAGGACGGCTCGAACTGGGAGCTGTTGTGCCTGTATTGCCACGACAACGAACACTCGCGTTATACCGATCAGCAGTATTTCGGCGAAGGCTCGCTGAGCACACCAAAGATCGCCAAGGCCACGCATAATCCGTTTGCGGCCCTCGCTGGCTTGATGAAAAAAGAAGACTGAAGATCTTCATCGCCTGAGCTGGCCCTTTCGCGAGCAGGCTCGCTCCCACAGGGGATGTGGGAGCGAGCCTGCTCGCGAAAGCGGCCTGCCATACACCACAAGTCTCGAATCTGCCCGCCCTCCCCCAATCCCCGTATAATCGCGCTCTTTTTCTCGAAGGCACCCCGCTCGTGGCAGACAAACGGTACAGCTGCATTGGTTTGTATAACCCAAAATCACCGGAGAACGTCGGTTCGGTGATGCGCGCCGCAGGCTGTTACGGCGTGGCGTCGGTGTTCTACACCGGCAAGCGTTATGAACGCGCCGCCGACTTCGTCACCGACACCAAACGCGTGCACTACGACATCCCGCTGATCGGCATCGACGACCTGAAAAAAATCCTTCCGCTCAACTGCGTACCCGTGGCGGTGGAGCTGGTCGACGGCGCCCGGCCGCTGCCCGAATACACCCACCCCGACCGAGCCCTGTACATCTTCGGCCCCGAGGACGGTTCGCTGGATAAAGAGATTCGCGACTGGTGCGAAGACGTCGTGTACATCCCGACCACCGGCTGCATGAACCTCGCCGCCACCGTCAACGTCGTGCTCTACGACCGCATGGCCAAAGGCCTGAACACCCGCTCCGGGCCGAAATTCCGCTGAAGCGTCGCACATTCGATGGAACAAGCTGACCGCCCTGGCAGTCAGCTTATCTATCAATCGCACCCTGCCTGGAGATAGACCATGAGCGAGCTCAAACGCGTAGAACGCATCGAATCCACCCCGTTCCAGTCGCCTTCGCACAAGAACGTGCATGGCTGGGAGCGCGTCGGCTCGTTGACCGGCGGCGTGCTGATGGTCGGCAAGGGCCTGCGCCGTGGCGGCGTGTTCGGCCTGATTCAAGTGGCGCTCGGCGGCATGGCCGTGGCCCGTGGCATTACCGGGCACTGCTCGGCGAAAAGCCTGCTGGAAAAAGGCCGTCAGGACATGAGCAACGTGCGGGCGAAGATCGAACGCGCCGGGGAAGAGCTGAGCAAGCTGAAGACCAATGCCGAAGTGGCTACTGAAACAGCCACTGTGACCGGCAATGATTCGCTGACCTCGCCGAAGGCCGGGGTTTGATCCGGGATCTTCAACGCCGCTGATGGCCTCTTCGCTGGCAAGCCAGCTCCCACAGCAAACCTGTGGGAGCTTGCCAACGATTGCGATATACCTGAAGCGAGAAAATTTCAGCCCGCGCGAAAAATCAGATGATCTTCCCAGTCATCCTCCGGCACGCTGCCTTCGGCAAGCATGCGCCCGGACTGGGAAATCCGCTCATGGTGCACCGCATCGCGGTCGCCACACACCAGGTGATGCCATAACGGCAGATCCTTGCCCTCGCTGACCAGACGATAACCGCAGGTCGGCGGCAGCCATTTGAATTCTTCCGCCTGACCCGGCGTGAGCTGGATGCAGTCCGGGACAAACTTGATCCGGTTCGGATAATCGCTGCACTGGCAGGTTTTCAGATCCAGCAGTTTGCAGGCGATGCGCGTGTAATAGACGCTGTTGTCTTCTTCATCCTCGAGCTTTTGCAGGCAGCACAGACCGCAGCCGTCGCACAGCGATTCCCATTCCTCGTGATCGAGTTGATCGAGGGTTTTGCGTTTCCAGAACGGTTCGACTATGGCGGCCATGGCTCAAGCATCAACATCAAGGTGGTGAAAAGGCCGCCAGTCTAGTGCCAGCGGACGCAAGGGCCAAGCGCTGGCGACTGTCGGTAAATCCGCTTGTCAGCGCCAGCGCCGCCCGCTGAGCAAACTGGTGGCTGCACTTTGAAACCAATGTGAGAGCGAGCCTGCTCGCGAAAGCGCTGTGTCAGACACGCTGTTGTCGACTGACACGCCCTCTTCGCGAGCAGGCTCGCTCCCACAGTGAAGTCGGTGGAGAGTCAGTAACCGCGGGTGAAATCCACCTCGCCACGCAACGCTTCACCCGCCTCATACGCTTTCAGGTTCTGCACAAACAAATCCACCATCAGCGCCGGCGAAGTCGGTGCCGAGCTGTGCCCGGTCAGGAGCAAGCCCCACGCGGTCCAGAACGGATGGCGTTGCGGCAATGGTTCCTGACGACAGACGTCGATCACCGCGCCGGCCAGATGCCCTTCCTTCAAAGCTTCAACCAGATCAGCATCGACCACCGCGACACCGCGTCCAGCGTTGATGAACAGTCCGGTCGGTTTGAATTGCTTGAACAGCGCCGCGTCGTAGATATCGTGGGTGTGTTCGGTGTTCGGCAGCAGATTGACCACGTAATCCACCTCCCCCACCAATCGCGGAAGATCGGCCAGCGCGCCGACTTCGACAAACGGCGCCTGTTCGCGGGCGCTGCTGGCGATACCGTACAGCTCGACGCCGAACGGCCGCAGAAACTGCGCAACGCTCTGGCCGATGTCACCGGTGCCGACGATCAGCACCTTGCGCCCGACCAGACTCTGGCCGCTGCGGTTGTCCCACTTGCGCTCGACCTGACTGACCAGCCGCGCCAGCACTTCGCGTTCGTGGCCGAGGATGTAGGTCAGCACGTATTCGGCCATGACCTGACCGAAAATCCCCACGGCGCGGGTCAGGCGATAGTCGCGGCGCAGGCCGTCCGCGAGCAGCGGCGTGATGCCGGCCCAGGTCGATTGCAGCCATTGCGGTTGATGGCCCTGGCGCAGCAGGGTCGCGAGCAGATCCGGCTGGCCCAGCCACACCGGGCAATCGGCGGCCTGCCGCGCCAGTTCGGCGGAGTCGCCGCTGGTCAGGACTTCAAGCTCGGGCAGTGCCTGACGCAGCAGGCGGGCGTATATCGCGTGGTCGTGTTCAGCAATCAGAACGCGCATCTTCAAACCTTTCGCAAACCGTGCAGACAGCCGCCGGGTTGGGGCCGGCCATCGCGGTAAAAACAGTTCCAGGGTTAACCGAGGCCCAGGACAGGGCCTCGCGGGTCAGACCGGGTCGTTGCGTCGCAGCAACTCTTCGGGCAAGTGCTCGATGTACTCGTCCTCGGCCGGTGGCATCTGCAGGTGATAGCCCTGCTTGTCGAGGTTTTCCAGAACCACGGTGATGTCTTCGCTGGCCAGCTTGCGCTCGGGCGACAGCACCAGATCGAAGGAATGCTTCGCTTTGCCGAAAGCCGTCATCAGCGCATCCGGCACGCGCTCGAGCGCATCGCTCTTGAGCACGTAGAGATACATGCCGCTGCGCTTGGAGCTTTGGTAGATGGAGCAAATACGTTTCAAGGCTGTTCTCCGGCGGTGGCCAGGCTGTCGAGCAGCTTCTGGCCGAGCAATTCGCGGCGCCAGCCACGCAGCGAATCGGGCAATTGGTAAGGACCCTCGGGGAAGCCGCTTTTGACCAGGGCTTCGAGGGTTTTCTTGCGCAGCATCAGTTCCGGGGCAATACCCAGGCGTTCGGCCTCGGCCTGACCCAGCGCGCGCAGTTGTTTGATCAACGCAGCGGCTTCGATCGGCAACGGCTCGGGCACTGCCGGCGGCCATTGATCCGGCCCCACACTGCCAGAGCGCTTGATCAGATCAAGCAGAAACTGCCCGTCCTGACGTACGGTACGCGGGTGCATGTCTTCGATCTTGCCCAGCGCCGCGAGGTTATCCGGCTGCGTGCGGGCCAGGGGCCACAGCGAATGTTCCCGGACGATGCGGTTGCGCGGCAGGTCGCGGGCGCGGGCTTCTTTTTCGCGCCAGGCGCACAGTTCACGCAGCACGGCCAGTTGCGCACGGGACAGCTTCCACGCCAGTTTCGCCTCGCGATAGACCTCGTACGGATCGGTCTCGCGGCGCAGGTTGGCAACCAGTTCGGCGCCATCCTCCAGCACCCAGGCGAACTTGTCGGCGGACAGTTTGGGGCGTAACTCGACGAACACCTCGGCCAGATGCACGGCGTCTTCGGCGGCATAGCTGATCTGGGTTTCGGACAGCGGACGCTGCAACCAGTCGGAGCGGGTCTCGCCCTTGGGCAGGTCGATGCCGAGCACTTCCTGCACCAGTCGCGAATAGCCCATCGAAAAACCGAGGTTCAGGTAAGCGGCGGCCAGTTGCGTGTCGAACAACGGCGCCGGCAGGCTGCCGGTCAGGCGCAACAGCACTTCGAGGTCTTCGCTGCAGGCGTGCAGGACTTTGAGCACCGCCGGGTTTTCCAGCAACGCGGCCAGCGGTTGCCAGGCGTTGATGGTCAGCGGATCGATCAGGTAGGCGCGTTTGCCGTCACCGATCTGCAACAGGCCGGCAATCGGGTAGAAGGTGTCGACCCGCATGAATTCGGTGTCGAGGGCAACGAACGGCAGCTGCTGCCACTCGGCGCAAAACTGCGCGAGGCTTTCGTTGTCGCGAATCCAGTGAATATCGATAGCCACACGGCTCTCCCTTGAAGAATGGCGCGCAGTATATATCGCCACCGACGATTTACGCGCCTTTGAAGGGCAAGAGCTGTAAGGAAATGTCTTGCCTGTCAGCAAGAATAGTCTGACAGCAGAAACAGAAAGGCCCGTCGCATTGGCGCGACGGGCAGGAAACACTTCACTGCTTGGCCAACACGCCGTCGATCACCGCGCCGCGACAACCGGCAAACATGTCCAGCGCCGGCTGATACACGCTGCTGCGCACTTCCAGCAGGCCGAGCATCGAGTGAAACAGATTGTCCTGGCTCAGCGGTTTGTCCCGGCTCAGTTGCAGGCAATGGGTGTCGACCGAATAGGCCTTCTGATAGCTGTCAGAGAACCACGCCAGCATCGCTACATGCTTCTGTTGCTCGGGCGCCAGCATGTACGGCGTGCCGTGCAGAAACAGGTTGTACTCGCCCAGCGACTCGCCGTGGTCCGACAGATAGAGCATGGCGGTGTCGACTTTGTCCTGATTGCTGCGCAGCACATCGATCAGGCTCGCCAGCACATGGTCGGTGTAGAACAGCGTGTTGTCGTAACCGTTGACGATACTTTCGCGGCTGCAATTGTTCAGCGCGTTACTTTCACAGACCGGAGTGAAGTGTTCGTACTCCTTGGGATAACGCTTGAAGTAGTCCGGGCCATGACTGCCCATCTGGTGCAGAACCAGCACGGTATCCTTGTCCAGATGATCGATGAAACTTTGCAGGCCTTGCAGGAGAATTTCATCGCGACATTCGCTGTTGGCGCATAACGCAGGGTCCTGCAACTTGCTGACATCCTGCACCGTGACGCGGTCGCAAGTGCCTTTGCAGCCGGACTGGTTATCGCGCCAGATCACATCGATGCCGGCACGCTTGAGCACATCGAGCAAGCCTTCTTCATTCTTGGCCTTGCTGGCGTTGTAATCCTTGCGACCCATATTGGAGAACATGCACGGTACCGAAACTGCGGTTTCCGTGCCGCAGGAATGCACGTCAGTAAAAGCGATCAGGCCAGCCTCTTTGTCCAGTTGCGGGGTGGTGTCGCGGTCATAACCGAGAATGCCGAAGTTCTGCGCCCGCGCACTCTCCCCCACCACCAGCACCGTGAGGGATTTGCGTGGCTGTAGCTGCAGGTCGGGATTGCGCTGGGCATCTTCGCCGATCTTGATGAACGGCTGCTGCGCCGAGACCACTTGCTCTTGCAGATAGCCAATGGATGCGCCGATGTAATTGCTCGGCACCAGCATCAGGCGAATTTCGTGGTGATTGCGAAACAGCGACGACAAGCCTTGGTAGTTGGCCAATGCGACAACACCGATCACCGCCGCCGAGGCAACACTGACAATAACTTTGCTGAACAACTCACGATGCCAGCGGCGATAATTGACCGGTACTTTCCACAACAACAAACACGGCAAAATACCCAGCAAGAGAATATAAGCAAACAACTTCAACGAGAGCAGATCGCGCACTTCCGTGACGTTGGTCTCGGCAAAGTTGCGCAACATGCCGGCATCGATCATCACGCCATATTGGCTCATGAAATAAGCCACGCCGGCGCTGACTAAAAACAACAGGGTCAACAGTGGTTTAAGCAGTGGCCGGAAAGCGAATAACGTCAGCACGATATTGAACGCGGCAAAGATCATCACAGCGAAGGCCACGCGCATGGCGATGCCCTTGCCATCGGCGGCGGTGATCTCGAAGAAATGTTGCCAAAGCACCAGATTGAAACCGAGCAATAAAAAGGCGCTGGCAAACAACGTCACCCATTCCGGGCGCACGGCTTTTAACTTCAACATGATGAGTGACTGTTCCTGAAAGAAGAGCCTCGTCGATTGTGAAAATTTCATTCACCGAGGCATGCCAAACTTTAGGCAGCCATGGATCAATTTTTCGTGAAAAAGATGCTAATGATTAGTTGCCTCGGAGTACGAACGTGAAAGTTTGCGAGTATTTGAGAATGGTTCAGGTTTTATTCAGTTTCAGGCACTTCGCAATGTCCTCTGTGGGAGCGAGCCTGCTCGCGAAAGCGCAGTGTCAGCAAATGAATGTCTGTCTGGAGGAACGCATTCGCGAGCAGGCTCACTCCTACATCGGGACAGGGGTGTTATCGAGTTTTTAGGTCTGGCCCGGGGTTTTCTGATTTGCCGATGCGCGCGACGCGACGCCTAATCATCAGCCTCCCCACTCAAAGGCCTGCTGATGAATCACACCCGCCCCGCCGCTTGGCTGATGCTCGCGATCATCCTTGTCGCACTTAATCTGCGCCCCTCAATGGCAGCCATCGGGCCGCTGCTGTCGGCGATCCGTGGCGATATACCGTTGAGCTTCACGCTTGCCTCTCTGCTGACGATGCTGCCGGTGATGGCCATGGGACTGGCGATGTTTTTCGGCCTGAGCATCAGCCAGCGCCTGGGCGACCGACGCACGGTGCTGCTGTCGCTGTTGATCATCGGGCTGGCGAGCGTGTCACGGCTGTTTATCGATTCGGCGATCGAGCTGATCGTCAGCGCGATGCTGGCCGGCATTGGCATAGCCCTGATTCAGGCATTGATGCCGGCGCTGATCAAATCGCGCTTTGCTGACAACGTGGCGTTATGCATGGGCATCTATGTGACTTCGATCATGGGCGGCGCGGCGATTGCCGCCTCGTTCGCGCCGCTGGTGATGGTACAGGCCGGCAGTTGGCGCGTTGGGTTGGCCGTTTGGGCAGGGCTTGCGTTGCTCGCCTTATTGGTCTGGTGCTTGCAGCCCGCGCCAGCCATATCAAGGGTGACCCGGCGGGAGTCTTTCATCAGCCGCCCTCGCGCCTGGCTGCTGGCGATTTTCTTTGGCCTCGGTACGGCGTCCTACACCTGCGTCCTCGCCTGGCTCGCCCCGTATTACGTGGAAAAAGGCTGGAGTGAACAGAACGCCGGGCTGCTGTTGGGTTTTCTTACAGCGATGGAGGTCATTTCCGGCCTGGCAGTGCCGGCGATCGCCAATCGCAGCCGTGACCGGCGTGGGATATTGGCGGTTCTGCTGTTGCTGATCATCGGCGGTTTCTGCGGGCTGATACTCGTCCCGCAATATTTGGCCCTGCTGTGGCCTTGTCTGTTGGGCCTGGGGATTGGCGGTCTGTTTCCGATGAGCCTGATCGTAGCGCTTGATCACTGCGACGAGCCGCAGCGTGCCGGTGGCCTGACCGCGTTTGTACAGGGGATCGGTTATCTGATCGCCGGCCTCTCGCCGCTGTTGGCAGGGATGATTCGCGATCGGCTGGGCAATTTCGAAGGCGCGTGGTGGGCGTTGACGGCGGTGATGGTGATCATGCTGCTGATGGTGATGCGCTTCGACCCTCGCCACTACGCGCGCCACTTGCCTCGCCCGGGCTAGAGGCCTCTGGCCATCTTTTGCGCACGAGATTGGCAACGTCGTGTTGCTAAAAGTTTCTGTCCCACATGTGTCCGTGAAATGTCCTACAAGGGTTTCTCCTGGCACCATCGTTCCGTTAGGATCGTACGCACACGTTTGCGCGAATTCTGCGCAAGGGGGCACAGCGAGACGGAACTCATGCTGAACAGTAATTTGCTTCGCAAGCTCGACATGCAGGACTTGATGGTATTCGTCGCCGTGTACGAGCAGAGCAGTGTCACCGATGTCTCGGAAACCCTGTTCGTCAGCCAGTCCACCGTCAGTTATTGCCTGAAGAAACTGCGCACCAGTTTCGAAGACGAACTGTTCATCAACACCCGCACCGGCATGCGCCCGACCTACAAAGCCTGCAGCATGTACGGCCATGTGCAGAAAATCCTCGAAAGCATCAACCTCTGCCACGCCGGTGCCCCGGCCTTCGACCCGAGTCGGCAGGCGGTGACTTTCAACATTTGCGCACCGGAATACTTCGAGCAATTGATTCTGCCGCGACTGTTGAAGCGCTTCGACTTCGATGACTTGCCGGTGATGGTCAACATGCACAAGTTTGAAACCGACGTTCCGGCCGAAGAGTTGCGCGACGGCAGCCTCGACCTGGTGATCAGTTTCGGCCCGCACTTTCACCGCCAGCATGCAGATCTGAAATCACGGATGCTGCTGGAAGATGATCTGGTCTGCGTCTTCGACAAACGCGCCACGCCACTGGAGCCGCGCCTGAGCCTGCAAGCATTCACCGAACGTCGGCATGTGTTCCCGACGCCATGGACATCAAGCACCAACATGGTCGACGGCTGGTTGGCGCGGCAGGCGCAGAAACGTCAGATTGTCGCGCGCTCGAACAGCTACAGCGCCGCGTTGAAGATGATCACCGGCACCGATTTCATCCTCACCCTGCCCCGGCGTATCCAGCGTTTGCTGACCAACGATGCGGTGTTCAACCACTGCGAGGCACCCAATGGCTTGCCGGGTTTCACCCTCGACATGCAGTGGAGCCAGAACGCCGATCAGGACAGCGCCAACGTCTGGCTGCGCGAGCAGGTGATTCAGGTGTGCAGCGAGCTGGAAAACGCCTGAGCGTCAGACGCCGATCGCGGCTTTGCTGTAGGACTCGCGATCGATGTCGAGCAGTTCGACACACAGTTGCACTTCGAGCCCGGCCGGCCATTCGCAGAGTTCCTGCAACACCGCCAACAGGCTTTGCGAGAGCTGCTTCTTGATCTCCGCCGAGCGCCCGCTGAGCAAGGCCAGTTTCACATGGACGAAGGCGCGCTCGCCCTGCGCCGTGCCGACCTTGAAGTTGTCGATCTTGATCGCGCGGCTCTTGATGTCGAACTCCGCGCCGAACTGACCGGAACCAACGAGCGTGTTGTTGAGCCGGATCAGGGCGATGTCAGCGTTCAACTGCGTCAGGTTGGCGGTGTATTCCATGTGCAGATGTGGCATTGCGGATCTCCAGTCGGCGGATGCGGGGGCGTACATATAACACAATCACACAGCGTCATTTGTGGGAGCGAGCCTGCTCGCGAAAGCGTCCTTTCAGTTTGCACATCCGCGCCTGCCGAACGGCTTCGCGAGCAGGCTCGCTCCCACAGGGTTGTGTGGTGCTTGTCAGGACGGAATCAGCGGCCGTTCACTCATGAACGCTTCGAGCCGCGAGCGCAGCCAGCGTTCGGCCGGGTCGCTGTCGACGTGGCTTAGCCAGACCATCGACAGGTCCAATGTCGGCGTCTTGAACGGAAACGGTTCCTGGAACAGCGCCCCGGACGCCGCCATCGCCGCTGCGGTGTAATCCGGCAGGCTGGCGATCAGGTCGGTGCCGGCCAGCAACGCCGGCAGTGCGCTGTATTGCGGCACCGACAACACCACCTGCCGCGTGCGGCCCAGTTCCGCCAGCCACTCATCGGCGTAGCCACTGACATTGGCCGTGTGCGACACCAGCACATGCGGGCGAGCGCAATATTCGTCGAGGGTCAGCGGTGTAGCAGAGGCATCGGCGCGCAGGATGCTCGGCTGGATGTGCCGCAGCAGTTTGCGTTTGGCGTTGGCCGGCAGGCCCCGGGTCTGGCTGATGCCGACGGTGATATCGCCGGCGGCCAACAGGTCGGGAATGCGCCAGTAATCGACATGCTGCACCACGAACACCACGCTCGGTGCTTCCTGGCGCAGCGCGCGCAACAGCGGCGGCAGCAGGCCGAATTCGACGTCGTCGGACAGGCCGATGCGAAAGGTCATGGTGCTGGTGGCGGGATCGAAATCGCGGGTCAGGCTCAGCGCCGCCGACAGTGAATCCAGTGCCGGTTTGAGATGGCGGTAAATGTCTTCGGCGCGGGCCGTCGGTTCCATGCGATGGCCGACGCGGATGAAAAGCGGATCATTGAGCATCGTGCGCAAACGGTTGAGTGCCGAACTGATGGTCGGCTGGCCGAGGAACAGCTTCTCCGCCGCACGGGTCACGTTGCGTTCGAGCATCAGGGTCTCGAACACCACCATCAGGTTGATGTCGGCCTTGCGTAGTTCATTGCGGTTCATCCATTGCCCCTGCTCCCCGGAATTGCGGCAGTGTAGAAAGGCCTGGGACCCGACGTCCATCAGCGTTTACGCGATTTACTGCACACTCACGGATTCCACGCCCAGGCCCATAACGCGCGCGTCATCGCTCACTCCGAGACTGCGCGGGCTGACAGCGTCCGGCAAATGCAGCTCGAGTCTCACCGCGCCATCCTCCGGCAGGGTTTGCCTGACCTCTTCATTCAACGGAATTTCCAGCGAATTACCCTGGAAGGCAGTCAGCCGAGTCGACAAAACCTCAACACCGTTGAGCCTGACGACGACTCGCTGGGCGAGCGTTGGCGGCAAGACGAACGCCAACGCTTTGATCGAAATCGATTTCGCTTGCACTGGCACGCGCAGCGCGATTTCCGCATCATGGCCCTCACTCCAGGTACCCCACGCTTCCGGCGCTCCCCAGCCTTTGACCAATTGTCGGCTCTTGCGATCAAACATGTAGATGACGCCAGGCCTGATCAGCGCGATGGATGACAGCGCGCGCCCCTCATCGATCATCGGCGGACATTGCTGACAACGCTTCCAGCCTGGTGCAAGCACAACAAAGTCATCAACCCGGGTCAGCAGATCGCTATCGCTGTGAACGCTTTTGGCCGCCAGAGCCTGCGCTTCATCGTCCAGGATATATAGAGAATCGGCTTCGTACTCTCCGGTTTGCAGCCGATGCCGAGCCACGCGCTGCGCCTTGTCGAGCGCCGAAATGCTCATGCGCCCCATGTACACCGAGTCGGTTTTCAGTCCATGTGCTCCAGCGAAATCAGCGATCGCTTGCCAGCGTTCGGGCTGGTTTTGCGGCAGCAACCCGCGAACATTCCTGTAGTGGCCGGCCGCGCTGTTCCAGAAGGGGTCGCGCATCGGACTGACCCAGTCCGATGCGGGGGCTACCATCCTTGATGCGCGCAGCCCCGCCCAGCCGTTGTGCGTATCTGCCACCTGCACCACCAGCGCCAAGGCGAGTAACCCTATGGCAACTGGCGCGCGAAAGCCCCGCACAAGCAGGTACACGAGGAACAGTTCGATTGCATAAAAGACCGGCCAGAACATGCGCCCTGAAGCGCGAAAAATACTGGCCAGCCGCTCGATGAATGTCGGCAACGGATAGTTGAAAGTCTGCGTCCCAACACCGATGTGATGGGATAACGCGAACAGGGTCAGGCCGATCATTGCGAACACCAGCCACCACCGCTCGCCCAGCGCAGCCCTCGGCGAAATCCCGCCGCGCAACCCTGCCACCGCCGCCAGCGGTAACAGCATCAGCACACCGAGGCCGAAATAATTGAAGCCTTCATAATCGCCGCCGCCGGTGCGGATGTCCGGCAATACCTGCGACCAGCCATCCGAATCGAATGGCGCCAGCAGATTCATCCGGTAAAAACCGAACCCCCCACTGCCGGCGCCGTCGGCAATGCTGAAGTATCCGGCCTGCCAGCAACACACGCTGACCAGTGCGAACAGACCGCCGAACTCGATCAGCCCCTCACGGCGAGTCAATCGGTCAAAAATGACTTTGCCGAGCAGATCGGCAAACCAGATCAACGCCACCATGACCAACAGATACGCATGCACCAGCGCTGTCGCCGCCAACAGACTGCCCCAGGCCAATCGCCGTCGCTGCAGCGCCGGATGCAGCGCCAGATAAAGCGCCGCCAATATCAGAAAGTGGCCGGCAAGCGACAGGTGTCCTCCGGCGCGAACAAACATCGGCGGGGAAAATATCAACAACCCCGTAGCCAGTAGCCGGATGATTACGTTATCGGTGATCAAGCCGAGCAGTTTCCAGCCAAACCAGGCTTGCAGAACGAAGCAGACCAGCAACCACAAGCCAAAATACTGGAACGTCTCGGGCAGCCAGGCGTTGAATGGTTTGAACAGCAATGCCAGCAGCGGATTGGAGTCAGAAAAAATGACTGCGCTGCCCAATTCCATACCGTAGGACGGGTTGAGCCCTAGCGGAAAAGTCCACGGCGACTGGCGGAAAAACACCCAGCCCAGATAATGCGTCGCCGGATCGCCGCTGCTGAGCCAGGCGATGTTTTGCGGATCGAGCGCGCGCTGGCCAATCACCATGAAAAAGGCAAGCACGCCCAGCAGCAACGGTAGAAGCGCCAGCGCTGAAGATCTGTTCCAGGCCTTCATCGATACGTCCAGAAATTATGCAAAACGAAAGTAAATACCGGCACCGTCAGGGCCACGGCGCCGATCCCGAGCAGATAGTGCAACCCAGCCATTTGCGCCGCCCAGGCAACCAGCATCGCCAATAGAAAACCGCCCGCCGAGACCGACACAAAGCGCAGTAACGTGCGCCCGTGCAGGCGAGCTGAAAAGCTCCAGGTGGTGTTGATCACATAAGACACAACGGTCGCCACGGCAAAGGCGAAACCATTGGCCAGCGGCGGTTCGGGCGCGATGAAGCGGATGAACAGCACAGCCACCAGCGCATGCAGCGCAGTGACGAACAGCCCGGTCAGGGCAAAGCGCAGACCACGGCGGACCAACGCTGAACGATCACTGCCGATCACGGTTTCTGCGCCAGCACGAAGACGCTCAAACCGGCCAGCCGGTTTCTGCCCATCAACGGCAACTCCAGTCGGCACAGGGTCTTGAGCACGCTGTTGACCCACGGGTGATGACGCTTGAGTTGCGACTGTGGCTGTGCGATCGGCGAACCTTGAGGCATCAGGCGCAACGCAGCGGCTATAGGAAACACCGCACCGAAATAGTAGGCGCCGCGCTGCACGGTCAAACCGGCATCGCCCGCCAGGGTTTCGAATTGCGCGAGGGTGTAGCGGCGCTTGTGCTCGAGAAAATCATCATGACCGCTCCAGAGAAACTGGAACGCTGGCACCGTCATCAGAAAACGACTGCCCGAAGGCACTTTATCGACATAGCTTTTGAGCAGGCCGAGGTCGTCGTCGACATGCTCGAGCACGTCCATCAGTAACACCAGATCGGCATCGATGCTGTCGATGCTGCGTCGGTAATGCACCGGTTTGCCCGCGCTGGTGGCGCTCGAATCGGCGGGGTAACTGATGTCGACGCACCATGCCTCATGCGCGTCGGTGTGGGTCAGCAGATGGTGCGAGAAAAACCCCGAGCCGGCACCGACATCGAGTATTCGCCGAATCGGCATGTCACCCAGCAATCGCCGGGTCGCCGCCGCTTTGCAGCAGTAATACCAATGCTCATCGATACTGTCGCCGAGGATGTCGGTTTCCTTGAGATCCATCTGTCAGTCCTTGGGGTCGTAGACGCGACGCACCAGAAAAACCGGTCGGCGTTTGGATTCGATATAGGTGCGGCCAAGGTATTCGCCGAGTACGCCAATACCGATCAATTGCAAACCGCCAAGGAACGTGACCGCGACCATCAGCGAGGCATAACCGGGCAAGTCGACGCCGTGGATCAGTGTGCGCAGGACAATGAACATGGCGAACGCAAACGACACCAGCGAAACCGTCGCCCCCAGATAAGTCCAGACCCGCAGCGGCTCGGTGCTGAAACTGGTGATGCCCTCCAGAGCGAAAATCCACAGCCGCCAGCCATTGAATTTGCTTTGCCCGGCCACGCGCTCGGGGCGTTCGTAGTCGACATGAGTGGTGCGGAAACCGACCCAGGCGAACAGGCCTTTCATGAAGCGCCGCGACTCGGGCAGCGTCAGCAAGGCATCGACCACGCAGCGGTCCATCAGGCGGAAGTCGCCAACGTTCTCCGGCAACGGCTGTTCGGCGATGCGGTTGTGCAGGCGATAGAACCAGTGGGCCGAGGTCGACTTGGCCCACGTGTCGCTGCGGCGGCTGACGCGATGCCCCAGCACCACTTCGTAACCTTCGCGCCAGCGCTCGATCATTTGCAAGATGACCTCCGGCGGGTCCTGCAGATCGGCGTCGATCGGTACCACGATCTGCCCGCCGGCCATTTGCAGACCGGCCGACAACGCCGCTTCCTTACCAAAGTTTCGACTCAGGTCGACGATGCGCAGACGCGAGTCTTGCAGCTGCCGTTCAAGCAAGCGCTCAAGGGTCGTGTCGGTGCTGCCATCGTTTATGAAGACCAGTTCAAGATCGATCAGCGCCTGCGCCTGAAAGACCTCGTCGATGCGCGAAAGAAAGCTGTCGAGGCTGTCGGCCTCGTTGAAAACGGGGATCACCAGCGACAACGCCACCTGCCCGGCCTGTTGCGTTCCGTGCTCAGTCAAAGGAGTGCTCTTTTTATAGTTTGTCGGTCATCGAAAGTTTTTCGAGGCCATGAGCCGTCCCGTATTAAGCAGTAGCAGGCACGCACGTGCAAGCATGACACGGCGTCATATCGGCCAATTCGCCGGGCAGTCGCGGCGCTCTGGGCAGGGTCTTTCAGAAACATCCGCGAACGATTGGAAACAAATCCGCGATAGCCAAAAAAACACGCTGCGCTAGGCTTGCGTCGATGCGCCACACAGGTTGGCGCGCACATCCATCGCAGGGAGCGAACCCCATGTATTTCGAAATCTACCGACAAACCCGAGGCACCCCGAGCACTGGCAAAGGCCAATGGCGCTGGCGTCTGCGCGCGCGCAACCACGAGACCGTGGCCAGTGGCGAATCGTATGTGAACAAGGCTGATTGCCTGCATGTGATCAATCTGATCAAAGCCGTACAGGGCGAGACGCCGATCAAGGAAATTTGAGCGACGTCCTGTTCATCTGCAAAGCGGCACCGTCTGTCGCCCTTCAAAGGGTTTATTTGAATGCTTGTCAGCGGTGTTCATCAAAGGTGCATGTACTGCAATTTTTGCTGCCATGCACCCAAGGATTTCAGCCATGTCCCATGAGCACCGCTACCTCGTCAGTTTCATCGTCGACAACCAGCCGCAAAGCCGCACGCTGATCCACGATGGCGACACCCTTGATCCGGGTCTCGCTGAAACCCTGGTCAAGACCGCTTTCCCCGAATTGAAGACCGCTTCACTGAGCGACGTCCAGGTGCAGAAACGCACCAGGCCCGACGAAGGCGACAACGTCCCCGGCCACTATCAGCAGCCATGAGCTGATCCCGGGCCGCCACGATCCATCGATGCTGCGGAGGTTACGCGCCATGAAATCACTCGCCGCGATCTGCCTTGCGGTCTTGGCTATGAGCGTCCAGCCAGGCCATGCAGACACCATCGACGCCTTCATCGAAGAGGCGGCACAGCAAAGCCTGTTCCAGCACAACAGTTCGCGCATCGCTTTGGAAAAGGCAACCTTGCCCGAAGTCAAAGCGTTCGCCAGACAAATGATCGCCGACCATGAGCACTTCGATAAACAAATCAGGCAGCTGGGGCAAAGCCAGCATATGGTGGTTCCCGCCGAACCCTCGGTGGCATCCAAAGCCAAGCAGCTACGCCTTGAATCAAGGGATGACTCGTTCGACCGCATTTACATCGACAGCCAGGCCGAAACCCTTGAGCAAAAGCTGATGCTGTTCAAGAAAGAAGCGCTGTCATCACAAAATCCGCAGCTCAAGGCTTTCGCCCAATCCGCGTTGCCGGACATCGAGAAACAGGCAAAAACTGCCCGCGACCTGCAGGAAAAACTCAAGCCCTCCGCTGGCGCACTGAAACCCGTCAACCCCTGACCAACCGGGGGAACAATCAAAGCTGTAATAGAACCACGGCCACCAGTACGGCAATTACTGCCGATACCGCCAGCACTTGAGTCGAAGTCAAGGCCAGCGCCGCGTCCTTTGAGCGGCCGACAAATCGGCCACGGGTCTGATGCCGATCCGGCTGCGCTTCGAACAGGTTGTCCGGGTGCTCGTTGTCTTCAGGCTCATTGGTCTGCTGACCGGACCATGCACTTCGCGCCATCAAACGGTCGAGCAGACCGGGCATGACCGACTGGCCGACAATCGCTTTGATCGTCGACCACCCCAGCCACAACTCTCGCGGCGGATGCTTTACCACACTGAAGATCGCCCGTGCTGCCACGTCGGGGTCGTGAATCGGCGGCACCGGTTGGGGACGCTTGGGCAATTTGTTGCGTGCCCAATCGAACTGCGGGGTATTGATCGCCGGCAATTGCACCATGCACACGCGAATATGGCTGCGCTCATGCAGCAACTCACAGCGCAATGAATCAGTAAAACCGCGCACAGCGAACTTCGCCCCGCAATAGGCGGCCTGCAACGGAATGGCGCGATAGGCCAGTGCCGAGCCGACCTGGATGATCAGGCCCTTGTTGCGCGGACGCATCAACGACAGCGCCGCCAAGGTGCCATGAACCGTACCGAGATAGGTCACCTGAGTGACGCGCTCGATCTCGGCGGCGGACAATTGTTCTATCGGCGAGAGCACCGTGACCATCGCCGCGTTGACCCACACCGCCAGCGGCCCAAGCGTGGCTTCCAGTTGCTGCGCGGCCTCTTGCACGGCGAGCGCATCGGCGACATCGACGCTAACGGTTTCAACCTGAACGCCATACGCTTGCAGCTCTTCTTGCGTGGCGGCCAGTCCCGCCGGATCACGCGCCAACAGGCCGATACGGTAACCGCCAACGGCAAACCGGTGGGCCACCGCGCGACCCACGCCAGCACTGGCGCCGCTTATCACCACCAAAGGTTGCTCCTGCATGAACCGTTCTCCCTGATGCTCAGTCGATCGGCCCGATATTGATCATCAGGTCATCGCCCAGCCCTTGCACCTTGGCCAGTACGTCCACCGGCGTTTCGCTGGAAAAATGCACAACATAGCCCATGCCGCTGCCGTCCTCTTCGATTGCACTGACCCACGACTCCACCTCGTCAGCATCCAGCCCCAACGCCTGACCGAACTGGCGGTTGCGGTGATCGGAATCGGTTTCGTCCATCGGATAATCACTCATAGCAAACATCTCCTCGGGGATCGTCCCCTCACTGGTTGCTCAATGTGGTATTAAGGATGGACGCCGAACGTTCACTGACAGTTCGTTTTTTCAGCCGAGCATCGAGCGCAGCTTGCGCAGCAGATCCACCGGCGCGTAGGGCTTGGCGATCAATTCGAACTCATTGTCAGCCAGCTCATTGGGCGTCGACTCGTCCGCGCAGTAGCCGGTCGTCAGCAGGATCTGCATGGCCGGATAGCGCTGGCTGATTTCCCGCGCCAGTGCCAGCCCGTTCATCTCACCGGGCATGACCAGATCGGTGAAGACCAGCTCAAAGTCGCTAGTCTGCAACATCGCCAGTGCCTCGCTCGCGTCTGCAGCGATGGTGGTGCGGTAACCCTGTTCGGACAGTACGAAGCGCGCCAGTTCAGCAACTTCGGCGCGATCCTCGACGATCAGGATGCGCTCCGTGCCCTTGAGATTTTCTGCGGTTTCAGCGGAGCCAGGTGCCGATAGCTGACTGTCATCCGCCGGGAAGAACAGGCGCACCGTGGTGCCGAGCCCCGGTGTCGATTCGATTTTGACCACACCGCCGGATTGCTTGACGAAGCCGTAGACCATCGATAGCCCGAGGCCAGCGCCGCTTCCTTCCTCTTTCGTGGTGTAGAACGGCTCCATGACCTTGTCGAGATCGTCGGCGGCAATGCCCACGCCGTTATCGGCGATCGCGATGCAGACGTAACGCCCCGCCGCCAGTCCGCTCTGATGCGGATCGGTCGCGTCCGGGACAACGACGTTGCGCGTCTGCACGGTAATCCCTGGCTGCGGTTGCCCTTGCAGCGCATCGCGGGCATTGGACAGCAGATGATTCAGTGCCATCTCGGCCTGCGCCGGGTCGAGCCGGCAGTTCCACAAATCCTCGGCCAGTTCGAATCGCGGTTCCAGATCGGCGGATTCATGCGTCGGCAGCGTAGAGCGCTCAAGCAAGGCATTGAGATTGATCACCCGGCCTTCGAGCCGTTGTCGGCGGGAGAATGCCAGCAGATGCTGGGTCAGCAAACGTGCTTTTTCCGCCGCCGCGCGAGCGTGGCCGGCGCCGACCACGATGCGTTGCGGATCAATGCTCGGCCGCTTGGCGGTGTGCTGGATCAGCTCGATGTAGCCGATCATCACTTGCAACAGGTTGTTGAAATCGTGAGCGATGCCACCGGTCAACTGGCCCAGCGCTTCCATGTTCTCGCTGTAGCGCAAACCGTCCTCGGCGTCGCGTCGGCGGCTGACGTCCATTTGCGAGGCGAAGAAATACACCAGTTGCCCGCGCTCGTTGAATAGTGGCGCGATGAACAGCTCGTTCCAGAACGACGAGCCATCCTTGCGATAGTTGAGTACCTCCACGCAGGTTTCGTGTTGATGTTTGAGCGCTTGCTTGACCTGTTGCAAGACGGAACGATCAGTCTGCTCGCCTTGCAGAAACCTGCAGTTGCGCCCGAGCACCTCTTCCAGCTCGTAGCCGCTGAGTTCAAGAAACGCATTGTTGGCAAAAATGATGGGATCGTCGGGCTGCGCTGGATCGGTGACAATCATGGCCATGCGGCTGACCTGCACCGCCGCGAAAAACACATCTTTGCGTTCTTGCGAAAGGGTCGCCGCATCGGCGCGGTCGACGATCGGCCTGGATTTTCTGGGCAAGTTGACCTCCGCTAAGTGACTCCGTTTCGCTGTGACCATCATCAGCGAGCGAAGTGCCAAGGCCGGACACCGCAACGGCGGGTGTCCGATGAATCGCCCCGGTACTTCGATGGATCCGAATCGCCTCGCTGATTGTCGAAAGCTCACCGAGAACTGCACGCAAGATCTGAAATCCGATCCGCCAGGGAGAACCACCGTGGATTTGTTGTTTCTGGGCACGTCTGCCGGCGTGCCGACCCGCCAGCGCAACGTCAGCGCAACAGCATTGATCGCCTCTGCCGGCAAGGGCTGGTACCTGATCGATTGCGGTGAAGGCACCCAGCATCAGGTGCTGCGCACGCCGCTGTCACTGAGTGAATTGCGGGCGATTTTCATCACTCATGTGCACGCCGATCACTGCCTGGGCTTGCCGGGTCTGCTGGCGAGCACCGGCATGTCCGGACGCACGCGGCCGCTGGACATTATTCTGCCGGCGGCGCTGCAGCCGTGGCTGAGAATGAGCCTTGAGGTGACGCAATCGCATCTGCCCTTCGAGATCAACCTGCACGCTGTGGAAACGCTTACCGAATGGCGCAACCTCAACGTTCAGGTGCAGACCGTCGAGTTGTCCCACCGTGTGCCGTGTCATGGTTATGTCTTCACCGAGTCCGACCCGGAACCACGTCTCGACGTGCAGCGACTCGACGCTGAAGGCATCGAACGCGGCCCGCTCTGGGGTCAGTTGGCCCATGGTCAGGACGTGGAGGTTGACGGGCGGATGCTGCACGCTCGCGACTATCTGCTGAGCGCGCGACCTGATCGGCGCATCATCGTCTGCGGCGACAACGATCGGCCGGCACTGCTGGCAGAAGTGGCGCAATCGGCGGATGTGCTGGTGCATGAAGCGACATTCGTACAGGCAGCAATCGACCGCGCTCGTGCCAGTTACGGCCACAGTAGCGCCGCCGCTGTCGCCGGTTTCGCCGAATCCGCTGGGGTGCGCAATCTGGTGCTGACGCACTTTAGCGCGCGCTATCAGGCCAACCCGGCGCTGAGTCCATCCATCGAAGATGTGCGCAGTGAAGCGGCGGCGCTGTATAACGGCCAACTGATTCTGGCGCGGGATCTGCAGCGCTATCACTTGGACCGGCTAGGTCATTTGCAACCGGTGGAGATCGAGCGCAAGCCGCTGCAGATCGCACCGTAATTTGATAGCGCGTCCGCCCGTCTGACAGGCGGACGCCGGTGGCAAGGGTTACTTCTTGGCTTCTTTGTCCGGATCCGCCGAGCGTTCCAGAAACGCGTCGGTCAGTTGCGGCAAATGCTTGAGCAGCCATTCAGCCATGGCCACTTCCTGCGGCAGAATCTGTTCGCAGGCCTTCTGCGTCTGCGTGTCCCCCGCCGCTTTCGCCGCTGCGATCAGCACGGTATAGCTGGCGACCTCCATGTTTTCGAAAACGTAGCCGGCCATGGCGCCCTTGATCACTTCATCGCTCATCAAGGAGCCGCCAACAGCCTGACCGAACGCCATCAATTTGCCGCCCAGGTCTTTCATCGTCGAGGATTCACCGCCCAGACGTTGCAGGCATTCGTCGATGAGTTTCTGCTGGCCGAGGGTTTCTTCGATGTGCTGATCGATGCGCGCCTTGAGCTGCGGGTAATGTTCCAGACGCTTGGATTGTGCCTTGAGCATTTGCTCGGCCTGTTGCTCCATGGCATGGGCGTCACGCAGCCAGTCGAGCAGGTTTTCCTGTGGAGTAGCCATTGTCGAGTCCTCTTCTGGATGATTTCACAGTGATCAACCGGGGCGCGCCGCCTGATGTCCGGCGCGCCCCACGTGCCTTACAAACCAGGCTTGGCCTGCGCGCCGGAGCCCAGATCCGCACCGGTGACCGGCTCGCTGTTGGGGTCGGACATAGTGCGCATTTTCATGTTTTCCAGCAGCGCTTCGTCGGCGCTGTCCAGTTGCACGGTGGCCAGGCCATCGCCGCCGTCGACCGCCGGCGTTGGGCTTTCGACGAACTCCCAATCGTCGCCCTGATTCCACGGGCCGCGCATGCTTTCGGTACCTTGCGACATGTTGAAGAAGACGTTGGTGAACTCAGGCATGCCGGGCAGCTTGCCTTGCGGGAAGTTTGGCTGAATCGAATGCAGGGCTTTTTCGAACGACAACTGGTGGGCGATCTCACGGGTCATCAGAAAGCCCAGAGCCTCTTTCACGCCGGGGTCATCGGTCACGTTCATCAAGCGCTCATAGACGATCTTCGCCCGTGCCTCAGCAGCAATATTGGAGCGCATGTCGGCGGTCGGCTCACCGATGGTATCGACGTACGCCGCCGTCCAGGGCACACCGGCAGAGTTGGTCAGCGGCGAACCGGCACCGTAGAGCAGGCTGGTGATGTGCGAGTCATTGCCGTTGCCATTGAGCGAGCGATACAGCTCGCCCTCCTGCTCGACACCTTCCGCCATCCGGCCTTTCGCGCCCTTGTTGAGCATGACGATGATCGAGCCAATGATTTCCAGGTGGCTGAGTTCTTCAGTGGCGATATCCATCAGCAAGTCCTTGCGTCCCGGATCGTCCTCGGCCAGGGCTTGAGTGAAATAGCGCGAAGCCGCCGCCAGTTCACCTTGTGCGCCGCCAAACTGCTCGAGCAACAGATTGGCCAGCCCCGGATTGGGCTCGGCGACACGAACGGTGTATTGAAGTCGCTTGTTATGTAGAAACATGACAAATCTCCTCAGTCGGGTAAGCGTGGCAAGTTCTGGGTAAAAGTTTGCCTACCCTTTTGTGAAGCATTGTCGTTGCGGAAATTTCAAAAAATTTGCGGCGACAGGACAAATGGTTTGAACCGCGCCAACAAGCGAAACGGGGCTATACCGCTGGGGATATTCGCACTGGAATGCCCGGAACTTATTGCCGGAATCGAGTCTCCAGCGCGCGATTCGATTTCCAACGCCGCGATCACTAACGCAGCAAATGCACCACCAACCCAACCAACGCACAGCCCAGCAACACCTGAATCACTCCGCGCTTGAAGCGAAACAGCGCAATGGCCGCCGCAATGGCGATCAACGCCGAGGGCCAATCCAGGCTGCCGCTGAAGCCTTGCGGCCAGAGCACGTGGTAGCCGAAGAAACACGCCAGATTGAGAATCACCCCAACCACCGCAGCGGTGATCGCGGTCAGTGGGGCGGTGAATTTGAGTTCGTCGTGCGTCGACTCCACCAGCGGACCGCCGGCGAGGATGAACAGGAAGGAAGGCAGAAAGGTGAACCACGTCACCAGCGCGGCGGCGACCGCTCCGGCGAGGAACACCTGATCGGCGCCGAACACCTGCGACACATAAGCCCCGACAAAACCGACAAACGCCACCACCATGATCAGCGGCCCCGGTGTGGTTTCGCCCAGCGCCAAGCCGTCGATCATCTGCGTCGGGGTCAGCCAGCCGTAGTGCCCGACCGCACCTTGATAGACATAGGGCAGCACCGCATAAGCTCCACCGAAGGTGAGCAGCGCTGCCTTGGTGAAGAACCAGCTCATTTGCGTCAACGTGCCCTGCCAGCCGAATAGCGCGGTCAATACTCCCATCGGCAACGCCCAAAGCGCGGCACCGATCACGGCGATCAAGGCCAGTTTCGTCCAG
The DNA here is from genome assembly GCF_025910115.1 of Pseudomonas sp. RG1. Lineage (NCBI taxonomy): Bacteria > Pseudomonadati > Pseudomonadota > Gammaproteobacteria > Pseudomonadales > Pseudomonadaceae > Pseudomonas > Pseudomonas sp. RG1. Next base: position 97,696 of record NZ_JAPCIK010000012.1, on the reverse strand, counting down.
CTGAAACGGGCATGGGCCGGGGTTGGCGTGTCGTCGTCGATCAACGCCGCGCCGAAAGACTTCTTCGCTGCGCTATGCCCGCCGGCCCTGAATTTCTCCGGCGCCAGGCGACCGCCGAAATAGCCAATCACCGCCGCGCCCAGCACGATCAACGGGAACGGCACATTGAACGCAAAAATCGCCGTAAACGACGCCGCCGCAATCGCCCACAGCCAATTGTTCTTCAGCGCCCGCGAACCGATGCGATGCGCCGCCTGCACGACGATGGCCGTCACCGCAGGCTTGATCCCGTAAAACAGCCCGGCGACCACCGGCACTTCACCGAAGGCGATATAGAGCCACGACAGGAAAATCAGGATGAACAGCGAAGGCAACACGAACAACGCCCCGGCCACAATCCCGCCCCAGCTCCGATGCATCAGCCAGCCAATGTAAGTCGCCAACTGCTGCGCCTCAGGCCCGGGCAGCAACATGCAATAGTTCAAGGCATGCAGAAAACGCCGCTCGGAAATCCAGCGCCGCCGCTCGACCAACTCCTGGTGCATGATCGAAATCTGCCCGGCCGGCCCGCCGAAACTGATAAAGCCCAGCTTCAACCAGAACCAGAACGCCACGCGCAGACTCACGGCCTGCGGCCTAACGTCGTCATCACTCACCAACGGCTGAACTTCACTCATCGAGCTGTTCCTTTTATGCAGTCGGCAGGTTGTACCCGAAAAGCGCAACGAACAAAACGCCAGAAACGAAAAAGCCCCCGTAATCAGCAATGATTACGGGGGCTTTGTCTTGTTCAATAATGGCGGAGAGATAGGGATTCGAACCCCTTCTGGAGTCTTTGTAGGCCGCTTTAGCCCACCAAAAACGGCGCTTTCGCCCTTCGCCGTTGGCGTACAGTGGGCTCAAGCGGCCTTCCATATGCCCTAATTTTGCCCTAAACAGGTATGACGGCTTTCGGCCATAAGCGGACCTTTAAGACTTGTGGCTTCTGGGCGAAGCCAGTCATTCGCATTCGCCAGAAATTGGTCGATCACACCCCGTCCCAGTTGCTTGCTATCTAAGTCTTGAAGGAGGCCAAATTCCTGCGCCTGTTAGATTCTGGAACCTTCGTTTTTCCGAGAATTCTTCCTGCATCCTTCGCAGGTGAAAGCCCAAATACCTTCGTATAGTCTCGACTAAACTGCGTTGGGCTTTCGTAGCCCACCTCGAAAGCTGCCGCCATGACGCTCTTGCCGCTGGCTACCATGAGCATCCGCGCCTGAAGTAAGCGCACTCGTTTTTGATACTGCAATGGACTCAACGTCGTCACCGCTTTGAAGTGGCGATGGAATGCCGAGACGCTCATTGCCGCTTTCTGAGCCAGGCTTTCCACCCTGATCGGCTCCGCAAAATCTCGACGGATCCATTGAATTGCTGTGTTCACTCTGGCCATGGCGGTATCGGGCGCTGCGATCTCTCGCAGCATCCAGCCGTGGGGGCCTTGCAGCACGCGAAACAGTATCTCGCGCTCATAAGCAGGAGCCAGCGCTGCGATAGCTTCCGGGTTGCCCATCAATCGCAACATGCGCACCCATGCGTCCATTAATTCGGTCGTAACGGCCGCCACTGAAAAGCCCGGGTCGCTTTCATGGCGGCCGACAGGTTTGGGCAGGTCAGCCAGCAAGGTTGATAACACGGTGGGATCAAGCGTGAGGCTCATGGCCAGATAGGGTTCGCCCGTTGCCGCAGGGTGCACCGTGCCCACCGCAGGCAACTGAATCGACATGACGAAATAGGTCGCCGGGTCGTATCGCAGCGTGCGGTCGCCCACGGTCATGGTTTTGCTGCCCTGCAGAATCACGTTGATCATCGGGTCATAGACTGCCGCCAGCATATGCTCAGGGATTTTGCCCTGAACCATAGCGACGCGGGGAATGCCCGTCTCTGTGCGCCGGTTTTCGGCCTTGGCGGCGAGGATGCGGAGTTCGTTCAGTTGTTCGTTCATGCTGGTCATGCTGGATGTAACAGCAGGAGCAGAGCAAGCAAAAAGTAGAAACAGGCAGATTTCGAGTAGGAACGGCTGCGCCCGCAATGACCAGCGCTCTTAATGTGGAGGCTCATTTAATTAGTCAAGGAACACGTCATGAGCGTTATCGTCATTACCGGAGGCAGTCGAGGGATTGGTGCAAGTGCAGCTGAACACGCCGCCCGGCGCGGTATGGGTGTCATCATTACGTATAACCAGCATCCCGACGAAGCGGATGATGTGGTGCGACGCATTGAACGAGCGGGCGCCAAGGGCGTTGCGCTTAATCTCGACGTGGCGGATGTGGGAAGTTTCAAAGGGTTCCGCGATGCCATCCTGTTAGTGCTCCGGGAGACATGGGGCACAAGCACCCTCTCAGGTTTAGTTAATAACGCCGGCTACGGCCTGTTCAACCCGCTGGCGTCGGTCAGCGAGGCTCAGTTTGATGGTCTGTTCAAAGTCCATCTGAAAGGCCCTTTCTTCCTGACGCAGACCTTGCTGCCATTACTGGAGGAGAACGCCAGCATCGTCAATCTGACCAGCGCTACTACACGCGTGGCCACCGCCGGGGTGGCGCCGTATGCGGCGTTCAAAGGTGGACTGGAAGTGCTCACGCGCTACATGGCCAAAGAGTTCAGTGATCGGCGCATACGTGTCAATGCGGTTTCACCTGGGGCGATTCGAACCGAGTTAGGTGGCGGGCTCAATGATGAGTTTGAAGCGATGCTGGCTGAGCAAACGGCGCTAGGCAGAGTCGGTGAGCCCGAAGATGTGGCCCGCGTCATTGCCATGTTGCTGTCCCAAGACGGGGCCTGGATCAATGCCCAGACCATCGAAGTCGCGGGCGGCTACATCATCTGAACGATCGGGAGACGTTGCCATGCTGGATCATATTTTTCTGTCTGTGAGTGACATTGAGCGCTCTATCCGTTTCTACGAAGCTACGTTGGCGCCGCTGGGTATCACCGCGCGCTTGGACTACGATGGCAAGGACGGTCCGCCTGGGCATCCGGACCTGAAAGGTTTCGGCGCCAAGGGCCGGATGTTTTTCTGGCTGCGTCAGGGTGAAGTCGAAGGCCGAGCGGTACATGTCGGTTTCGTCGCAGACAGTAAAGCTCAGGTTGCGGCGGCCTATGCGGCAGCGTTGGCTCAGGGCGCCGTTGATCAAGGCGCACCGGGGGCGCGTCTGCACTACGACCCCAACTACTACGCGGCCAATGTTCTGGATCCTGACGGATACAGCCTGGAATTCGTTTACAAGAACTGGCAGCACGCACAATGAAGAAATTGATGATTTATGGCGCAACCGGCTATGTCGGGCGCATGGCGACCGACTATGCAGTGGCGCAGGGACTGGACGTTGTCATCGCCGGGCGCAGCCACGACAAGCTGCGCGCTCTGGCTGCACAGTTGGACGTTCCTTATCGTGTGTTTTCCCCTCATGCCCCGACGACACAATGCCTGGAAGGCATTGGCGTGCTGGTGAACTTTGCCGGCCCCTTCGCGCGGACAGCTGACGCCTTGATGTGGCTCTGTATCAAGGCTGGAGTCGATTATCTGGATATCACGGCCGAGATCAACGTATATCGGTTGGCCGAGCAATTGGGCGATGAGGCGGTAGGGGCAAGGGTCATGCTCCTACCTGGCGTCGGTTGGGACGTAGTGCCGACCGACTGCCTGGCGGTGCATGTCGCTCGTCGGGTGAAATATCCGCAGTCGTTGAACATTGCACTACAGGTCGCGGGTTCCATGTCACGTGGGTCAGCACTGAGTGTTAGCGAAATTGTTGGAGCGGGGCTGCTGGCCCGGATTGATGGAGCGCTTCTTTCAACTCCCGATGCGCAACCGCGACACTTCGATTTTGGCGACGGCCAGGAGCTGTGCGTACCTTTGTCGTTCGGTGATCTGGTCACCGGCTGGCACTCCACCGGCATTCCCAATATTGCAATGTTTGTACATTTTTCCGGTGATCCATTACCTGACGGAGATCTTTCAAAAATTCCCGAGGGGCCGAACGCGCAACAGCGCGAAGCTCATCGCGCTCGGGCAGTGGCCGAGGTGACTGGCGCTGACGGCACTGTGGCACGTTCAGTGATCGAAACCGTCAACGGTTACACCTATACGCCGATTGCTGCCATGGAGGCGGCACGCCAAGTATTGAACGGCGTGCGACGACCGGGTTTTGAGACACCGGCAAAGCTGCTGGGGGGCTCATTCGCCGAGAGCATCGGCGGTACGACCATCACTGATTACTGATTGATCGGACGATAGTGCAGATGTTGTTTACTCAGGATTCCACTGCGCTGTCGTCTGCCTCGAACTCATGGGCAAGCAACCTGCCGGCAATCCGTGCGACGTTCACCAAGCGCTCGCTGGACATCCCACTGCATGCCGCTGCAGACAGCCCCCGCAGGGTGACCAGGATGTAGTCAGCCCGGGTCTGCGCAGCGTCCGGGCAGACTTGGTCCAGATACCGGCGGATCGCCTGGATTCCAGCGTCACCGAATTTCTCCGCCATGTTTCGAGCGACCGGATCGTCCGCACGCAGGCCTTCGGTGATCAGGCAACCACGCAAAGCGCTATCTCGCCCGTACTGCTGCGCAGCGGCAATCAGCAGCGAGGTTAGCGCTTCGGCGGGAGGTCGATCCGGTGCCAGCAGTCTGTCCATTGGCAGCGCGTTTTCTGCGGCATAGCGATGCATTGCTCGTTCGAACAATTCGGCCTTGCTTCCATAGGCGGCGTAAAAGCTCGGCGGCTTGATATTCATTGCCTCGGTCAGGTCGGTCAGGCTGACAGCGTCGTATCCACGCTGGTGAAACAGTGCTTGTGCGATGGCTATCCCTTGCTCCCGGTCAAAGGCGGAACGGCGCTGTCTAGGTTTTTCGTTCATAGCTATTTCTCTAGGTGATACGCCACTGTAGTGATCGCTACATGCAAGTTCAACCGCTTCGGTTGTGCCTTTTATTTAGTAGTCACTAAATAACTTGCAGAGGACACCCTCTTTATGTAGTGTTCACTACATATTCGACAATTGAGGTTCATCCCATGCAATTCCAAAACAAGGTTGTGCTGGTTACTGGCGGTTCTTCGGGCCTCGGCTTCGCAATCGCCGAAGCATTCGTCAGCCAGGGTGCGGATCTGATCATTACCGGGCGCCGCCAGCCTCAGCTAGACGAAGCAGCAAGTCGCCTCGGTGGGAATGTTTCTGCGGTGCGGACTAATATCTCGGACCCAGCCTCCCTAGGGGAACTGTTCAAGCATATCGGTGCGGTCCACGGTCGTATCGATGTATTGATCGCTAACGCCGGGATGGGTGAAATCGAGCCTCTAGGTGCAATCACCGACGCGGGCTTCGATCGGGTGTTCGCGACCAACGTCAAAGGCACCACCTTTACGGTTCAGGGGGCGTTACCGCTGATGAGCGAGGGGAGCAGCGTTGTCATTATCGGCTCGACTTCTTCGATCAACCCTGGACCTGGTATGAGCGTGTACGGAGCAACCAAGGCCGCACTCCGCGCGTTGGTGAGGAGCTGGATTCTCGACATCAAAGGATCGGGTGTACGCATTAACTTACTCAGCCCCGGGCCGGTGGACACCCCGTCCCTACGGGCCGTGCTTGGTGAAAACGCGCCACAGGTAATCGATTTGCTAAATGAGAAGAGCACCCTCGGCCGGATCGGCCAGGCACACGAGATCGGCCAAGCTGCGCTCTTTCTGGCGAGCGAGGCGTCGAGCTATGTCAATGGTGCCGAGCTGTTCGCCGACGGTGGAGCTTCTCAGGTTTGAACGCCCATGGATCGGTCGACTCGCCAAATGCTTACCTTCCGCTGAACGACGACAATGCCTTAACGGGCAATCCGCAACGGGAATATCATTTGTTTATAGCTGACGAGTGCAACCATCCTGCCGAGTGAATCGGGGATGCAAGGAGTTACCAAATGAGTAAGTTTGCTGGATCAGTAATCGATCATGTTGGCATTGGTGTCTCGGACATTTTGCGCGCTCGCGCCTTTTACGAGCGGTCGCTCGAGCCGTTAGGGATCACATTGCTAATGAGCATCGAGACGGACCATCCGCATTCGACGCCTCGCAGACTTGGGTTCGGCTCCGCAGGCAAGCCGTTCCTGTGGCTGCACGATGCACCAGTTCCCAGCTACGGGGCTCATATCGCGCTGATGGCGCAGAGTCATGGGGCCGTCGACGCATTCCATGCGGCTGCCATCGCCGTTGGCGGACAGGACAATGGCGCACCAGGGATCAGGCCTCAGTACCACTCCGATTATTACGCAGCCTATGTACTGGGCCCTGACGGAGTGAATCTGGAGTGTGTTTGCCAACTGACGCCTTAGGTGCCTGGGCTCTCATTAGGTATCTGTTGGGTGGCATTCTTCGTCAGCTTTTCAACCGCATCGAGCTGTTAGCCAAGGAGGTTTTCCCAGAATTGAATGTGTTCCTGTTTAGCTATGGAGCAATTCTTATAGCCGATAGCAGCGCCAACTCAAGATGTCTCGTGGCACGGCTGTAATGAGGCTCCTCCTCTGGCCTGTTGCTGTGGCTGCTCCTGGCCGAAAGCGGCCATTGGCGTAAGGCATTTGAGGTTATTAGAAGGGTTGGTTCAGGCCCATAGTGTTGTGAGTTCGAATCTCTCCTTCACCGCCATATTCAGTAAACGCAAGCCCCTGATTTTCCTAGAGAAAGTCGGGGGTTTGTGGTTTTTGGTGTCCGAAAAATGGGCATATGGGACAGATCTGGGACAGATGCGCCATTTCGGTGCGGAAATGAGCCTCTAGGATTGAGTGGCTGAGCTACGCTGTATTAGGGGCGCAAATCAGTCTTTCCGAATCTTTGATCCAAGGACGATCAGCATGCCAAATAATGCAGATTCCAATATCACCACTGCCGATGCGCTGACACTGTTGTTGCACAACCAGCATGCGCTGGGTGCGGCGATAGAAGAGATTACCCAGTGGATATCGGGAGCTGGTGCAGATGATGTTGCCGATAACGCAATCGTGGCCTTGGCAACGCTGGACACTAACGCAGCAGCGATCACAGACGCGATCATGCGGCTACGGAAGTCTTAAGGGGAGGTCTTGGCTGGCGGCGCGCGGGCTAAATGCAAGGTCAGCCCCACGAGCTTCAGTAGCGCAGCTCAGCGTACACCGTCGCAATCTAGACATGAATCCGGCTGGCCAGCTTTTCTGGCCTTAGAGTCACACTACGTGCTTACGTGACGACGTGAAATAAGCCGTTCCATCGCTGATCGCCGGGATGACCCCAGCGCACACTGCGTCGACGATGAGCTGTCGGGTAGCCTTCACGTCGAGCGTCTTTCCTACATTCTCTTGCATGAGTTGCCTGCTAATGAAATAGCGGCCACAGGCAGAACAGTCGATAACCTGCCAGTCTCCCACTTCATATTGAAGCTTTGCACTTTCCCAACAAATCCAGCACATACATTTCATAAATTGCCCTCCGTGACCAATGGATTGCACCAGAAAAAGGCTGGTTCAATTCAGAGGGGCGACTGGAATGACCGTCGGTCGGGTTGAAGTGCGCAAATGCGCGAGACACTAATTATGACCTATTGCGGCTATTGGCCACTAGTGGATAGAACGCCGCTTATGTTCAACAGGCCCCCACACCCGTGCCAGGTACGGGGGCCTTTTGTTGGTACCTCGGAAACCAGGCGTGCCAAGACTGGTCTACCATCCTCCTACCGCGTGGCTTGCTGCGGCCACTCATTATTTAAAGGATGCCCATGTGCGTTTATGAAGGTCTGGCCACTGTCACGGTGTTGGCCCGCTATCAAGGGCAGGAGCCGGCCGAGCTCACCAGTCTTGAATGCCCGGTGCGCCTCATTAACGTGGGCTCCGGTCGCGTCCGCGTTGAACTGCAGCATTACCTGCAGGGCCCCAAAGAGGCCAACGCGCTGCGGGTGATGCTGCCGCATGGAACCATGATGCAGGGGCTCATAATCGATGGGTCTAACGAACCGACTGGCGGCTGGCTGCTTATCGACGTCGAGCAGCACGACCTGGCGCTCGAGCAACCGGATACCCCGCATGGATGGCACTGGCAATGATTGACCACGACGAATTTTCCGCACTTAACCTGCCGCGTTCTGTGCACGCGCAAGCGCTGAAGTTGCTCGCTGGCATCGTCCAGGCAAGCACCTTGGCCGACACGCTGCACGCCGCCGACCGAGCCGAAGGTTTCACCCTGGGCATTGAAACGGTGAAAGCACTCAACCTCGGGGCCATCGAAGGGATGTACCTGATTTTCGACCGCGCTTTGCAGGCGCGTCAGCGGGAACTGAATAGATGATCGGCGAAGGCATTCATGAAGAGGTGCTGCGCGCCCTGGTCGAGCAACACGCGGTGCGCGAATGCCTTGTGACCAGGATCGATGGCGGCTCCGACTGGGGCCTGTCGATCCGCCTGGACGGCAGCGGCGCACGCTGGGTGCCGGTGCGCTCGCGGCGTGAGCGGCTGCGCACCTGGGCCAGCCTGACAGCGGTGGGCCGTTTCGCCGACAGCATCGGTCTCAAGGGTTTCACCGTGGAGTTATGAGCGGTTTTTGGCTGTGTAATCGGCCCATCGGTGGCAGCAAAGCGGACACCGAGAATCACTCACCTATGATCTGAGACATCGTCACCCTGCTGTCTTGCAATTCTTTCACCCGCAAATTCTCGCCGCAGTCTGGAACATTTGGCCGACGCTGTTGATCCACTCATAAAGACAGAGCGTACGAGTGACATGGATACCGTGAGAGATATCGTAGTGATCGGTGGATCGGAGGGCAGCTTCGGCCCTCTTCGTCAGATCCTTTCAGGATTGCCTGCAGACTTCCCTGCTACCGTATTGATCGTTGTGCACACAGGCTCCTCCAGCCCCAGATTGCTTGCATCGATATTCGATTCTTGGTCAGCCCTGCCCGTTGCCTACGCAGACGAAGGCGTCCGCGTCGAAGCGGGTCGTGTCTACGTGGCCCCGCCAGGACGACATCTTGAAGTGGTTGAACCGGGGCTTATGCATCTCAGTGATGGACCAAAACTGCATTTCTCCAAGCCTGTCGTGGATCGGTTGTTTGGCACTGCCGCGGCGGTGTTTGGAAGAAGAGTCATCAGCATGATCCTTTCCGGCAATGACGGAGACGGCGCCGCCGGGGCGGCCGCTGTGCGGGCGGCCGGTGGGGTGAGCCTGGTGCAAGACCCCGGCGATGCGCTGGTGTCCAGCATGCCGATCAGGGCAATTGAGAAAGATCATCCGAACAGCTTGGTTCGCACCGACGCGCTACTGGAAGCACTGATCCATTGCGTCACGCCTCTCGAACTGGAGCGAACGGCCGCGGGTGATAGAACTTCGTCTGTCGACTGCTGACTCGTCGCAATCTTGCTCACCGCGAACACTGACCTACCGATGGCGTTAATGATCGTCGGACAATTTCTCTGAATTTTCTTCACCGCGCAAAATCACTTATTCATGAGCAATAGGAGGTCTCGTGAAGCCAGCTGATTTGTACGTCATCGATTATCAACTCCACGGTGAGCCAAAAAGCTTCGTCATCAGAACGAAGCTGATGAACAACGCGGAGGCCTGGCAGTGGGCGAGCTGTGATGCGGGCCTTGCTCCGATACCCAAGCCGGGGCGTCCACCACTGAAGCGTTTTTCTAAACCGATGGCGGAGCGTTTCGGCGTGACCGACGTGAAATGGCGGGCGTCCGTCACAGTCGTCTGGGAGGAAGATCATGCGTAAATGATCGAAGTTGAGTTTGTCACTCAGCTACGGTGGTGATCCCGTCAGCCGCTCGGCCGTCGAGCACAGGCATCGGGTCGATCTGAATGCCTGGAAGGATGGAGACCCACGCGGCATAGGCTCGCTGCTGTCGAACCAACGCTTCTTCCCATCGACTGCCACTGACTTCGTGCGATACGACCAGCATCATGAGGTGATTGGTGGTTGCATCGAGGTCGAGCAACAAGTGATGGGCATTGAATCGAAAATCATCGGTCGAGAGCATGGAGTCACACTGTATGGATGGAGGAAGCACACATCTCTGCTCCCACATGACATCATTATGACACTATTCAAAATATACGACTGCTCGGACCGACAACCGGTTGCTAGGGTAACTGACTGTCAATCCAGCGTTCTGCGGCCGCCATCGCGTCAGCAAGTGCACAAGGATAATCCGGCCATGGTCCTGGCAGCTCGGCGACCGTGTCGGCGAGACCATGTACTCCGCTCTCCGCCAGCACATGCGCCGCTGTCGGCGATGGATCGTTTGGCCTATTCCAATCAAATTTTACGACCAGCTTATGGCCGCGATATTCATGCGTGATGGGAACGTCTAAGCCATGGGACATCTGTCGAACCCTTTGCCACTGATCAATGCCTTCGAGTTTTAACGCAATTGAGCCAGCAGCACTATCGTGGCGCTTCGCTATCGGAGCGGAGTGCGCCACCCCGCTCCGGACGGAGTAAGTAAGCCCGAGACTCCTCAAAACAAGCCGCCCAACGATTCTGGCGCCCAGTTCATGATCACCAGCTCACCGCTCACCTCGGCTTTGCCTTGCCGCTGGTTGGATGTGGTGTAGCGGATGTCCAGTGTCTCGAAGTGGAAACCGTCGAACACACGGCGGATGTCCGGATGGTCATTGATGCTGACCATCACCTTGCCTTTGCAGCGGCGCATGAAGTCGGCCATCCGCTCGTAGTTCTCGAACGGAAAGTCCACCCCATAACCCGCGGTCTGCCAGTAAGGCGGGTCCATGTAATGGAAGGTGTGAGCACGGTCATAGCGTTCTGCGCATTCAAGCCAGGGGAGGTTTTCGACGTAGGTGCCGGACAAGCGCTGCCACGCAGCCGAGAGGTTTTCCTCGATGCGCAACAGGTTGATGGCCGGGGCAGTGGTCGCCGTGCCGAACGTTTGACCCGAGACCTTGCCAGCAAAGGCATGGTGCTGCAGGTAAAAGAATCGGGCGGCGCGCTGGATGTCGGTGAGGGTTTCGGGGCGGGTCATTTTCTGCCATTCGAACACCTGTCGCGAACTGAGCGCCCATTTGAACTGGCGCACAAATTCTTCGAGGTGGTTCTGTACGACGCGGTAAAGCGTGACCAGGTCGCCGTTGATGTCGTTGAGGACTTCGACCGGCGATGGCTGGGGCTTCATGAAGTAGAGTGCGGCACCGCCGGCAAAGACTTCGACGTAGCATTCGTGTGGCGGAAAAAGCGGAATGAGGCGGTCGGCCAGGCGGCGCTTGCCGCCCATCCAAGGGATGATGGGTGTAGACATGAAAGCAAGACCTTTACTGTATGGATAAACAGGTGCTAGGCTCGCCGCGCTTTGTGCACGGAGCAAGAGCCTTGGCTGGACTTGCAGGGACAATCTGCAGGGACGGCGGTCGGTCTGGATGTTGACGCATACAGACCGGCCGCTCTTTTTTCACTTCGGTGTTGAGACTTCTTTGGCGTATGCCTGACAGGCCGCGAGGGCAATCAGCCCCCGGTCGCCGTCATCGGTGACGCCGATAATTCGTTGAGCATGCGCTGGGTCAAGTTCGGCTTTTGTGGGGCCATGAACCAGGCCGCCGGTGGCGGTGGTGGCTGACACCGATCTGTTGCCGGCGTCGGTGGTGGCGTCGAGTAGGACTGACAGGCGCAGATCAGCAGTGGCAAGGCGGTCGCGCAGGCGACCTTGATCACGTTGGGCATCACTCAAGGCTCGGTAATGGGTTTGTTCACTGGTGGCCAGGCGCTGCTCGAGCGCGAGGCGTTTGTCCTGTTCGGCACGCTGCTGTGCGGCCGAGGCCAGATTCAGTTGGTTGAGGGTTTCGGTGTGGAGTCGGGCCTGCTCTGCCAGCTGTTTACCGTAGCGCCAATCCTGTACTTGCCAGGTAATGGACGCAGAACCACTGACCAAGACGACCAGCAGCACACCTTTGGCCAGCAGCCGATACGGCGCCGGGATCAGTTCGCCGAGACGCATAGCACCGCCCTCGCCCGCCCCCACAACTCCAACCGATCCTGCAGGCCATTGAGACCGCCATTGATCCTGCGGGTGATCGTGTTGAATTCGTTTTGATCGGCCAGCGCGTTCAGCCCATTCACGGACCAGAACCACGCGGCCGACTCGGCGGCCCACTGCGGCAGCTCCAGCAGTTCAGGCGTGCGCAGCAATCGCTCGTCACCGAACAGCGCCAAGCTGCAGCGCAGATAATTGTCGTGGCCGGTGACCTGGATCAGACCGCGACCGCGGTAGCGCTGACCATCACCATCCGCTGACGGCGTATTGCCCAGTTTCGCAGCCAAGTTGCCGGTGTCGTATTTGCTCAGGTACTGCTCGCCGCCCAGTTCCCGGACGTACTGCAGCTGACCCGACTCGTGACCGACTTGCGCCAGGAACGCGGCTTGGCGTTTCGGCGTGTTGATCTGCCGATGGGCCATGGCTGCGTTGAGGGCGGAAACAAAAACGCCCGCTTGGCGGCGGGCGTTGGGCATGATGCTTTGCAGCTGTTGTTCAGTGATGGACATACAAACTCCAGACGTAAAAAAACCGCACTCAGGCGGCGATGGGATGCAACTACTGCTTCTCGATGTTCACTACCTTGAGGGGTGATTTCGGTCCTTTCTTTTTCTTGCCCTTGGATTTACCGGCTTTGCCGGCATTGCATTCGACCGTGGTGGACCAGCCGGACTGGGTGAATACCTGCTCGACCGAATCCGCCAGGTATTCACCATCAAGCCCGACCTTGAAACCCTGAGCGATGATGGGGCGCTCGGCGAAGATGTCCGTCCGGCCGGGCATCTCAAGCCGCACATCAGCGGTCGAGCGGTTGAACGCTGAAAGACGGGCCTTGGCCGCCGCTTCTGCAGCCGTTTTGTTCGGGTAGATATGGCGGTCGGTATGGACTGCCGGCAGGCCATCCGGTGCGTCATCGTTGTCGATAGTGACCACCGCGAGCATGCCGTTCTTTTTGTCCTGATGCTTGGTGGCCACCGCCTTGTGCGAGTTGCGATCGCCGAGACTGAATTGCCATCGGCTGAGGTCGCGTCGGGTCAGGGTAATGGCGCCGAACGCCTTGCCGCTGGCTGTCTGCCCACCCTGGCGTGGCATCACCAACAGCTTGCCGTCGGCGACCTTGGCCGTGCAGTCGTATTGTTTTGCCAGCCGGGTGATGAAATTGAAATCGGACTCGTTGAGCTGGTCGACCCGGGCGACCTTGGTGGACACCGGACACACCGGCGTCCAGCCATTACGCGCGGCCACGTCAGCCACGATCTTCGACAACGGCACGTCTTCCCAGCTTCCGCTGCGGATGGTCTTGCCGCTGCCACGCATGTCGCTGGCCTTGCCCTTGATCACGATCGTATCGGGTGGGCCTGACACCTCGACCGTGTCCACGGTATAGCTGCCCATGCGCGCCAAGGTCGTTTCGGCGTACCCCAGGTAAATCTCGATTGAGCTGCCGCGACGAGGCAATTGCACTTGCCCATCACGGTCGTCGATACGCAACTCAAACTCGTCGGACTCCATGCCCGGTTTGTCCGAGGTACGCAGTTGCAACAGCCGATCATTGATTTTTGCCGTGACGTCAGCCCCATCGGCGACGATTCGAAATACGGGTGTCATATATTTTTTCCATAAAAAAACCCGCCGAAGCGGGTTTTGAAGGGGTTGTAGCTGCAGGTGTAACAAGGGCTACACATCGACTATAGCTCATCAATTCCAAAGCGAGATGCCTTCTTCAGTTGGCATCGGCAGATCCGGCAGGACGATAATCACGCCCGACCGGAACGGCTGAGGCTCATCGGCCAGTCCCTGATTGGCATCGAGCACGGCCTCGACGCTGCCATTCAGATGGCCGTAAACGTTGTTGCAAATGACATCGAGCATGTCGCCGTCAGACGTCCTGCATGTCGTCGCCATAGCGTTCAAACTCCAAAGTAAAACCCTGTTTGCGCGCAATCCCGCCGTGCAGCAACGCGGACTGTTCCTCGTTGATGTTTTTCAGGCACCACGTCCCGATCACTTCGCCATACCCCGTGGTCAGGGTCAGCGGTTGCAGCCTGGCCCCGATGGAACGCAGCGTGTCGAGCTGCTTTAAACCGCCTTTGAAGCCCGGATAGATCGTGCCCTTGAGCGTCAACTTTTCATCGCCCATACCGATGGCCTGCTTCGCCGGCCGGCGCGTCAGCCGCTCCTGCGAAGCCCAGCGGAATTCGGTCGAACGGCTCAGCTCGTCGAAAGCTGCCGTGTCCAGGTTGAAGTAATACGGCTCAATTTTCGGTTCGCGCGGCTGAATGATCATCAAGTGCGGGAATGGCTTCACCGCCTCCGGCGCCGGCGTGGCCTCCCCGGCAAAGGAACTGGTGGGCACGATGTTGGCCAGCGACGGGCTGACCTTGCCGGCGACATTGTTGATCGCCGTAGCCGCCTTGCCCGCCTGTTCTTTCAACGTGCCCAGCCGATCCTGCACTTCAGCCGCCGCCCGGGTGGCACGGCCGTACACCGCCACCACCTGACCGACCTTGGCCTGAGCCGCGTCGACGCCACGCATCACCCGCTGAAGTTTGGCGCCGATGGCCGGACCAACAAACGGGATGTTCTCCAGCTCGGACGCAGCGCCAGTCAGTTCACGGATCGCGCCGTTGACCGGGGTCAGCATGCCGTCAGCACTGCGCCGCCCGGTTTCCGCAGCCTCTACCAGGTACTTCAGGCTCGATTGCATCTGCTCCATGTAAGCCATGAAACCTCCTTAGACATGGGGTTCGTCGTACAGCTTGGCGGCATTCTGCTTCGCAGCGCCTTCCATCATTCGCTGCATGTGCGGCATCAGATCCTGCGCCAAGGTTTGCGGGTCTTTGACGTCGCCCTGCACCGTGACCGGCATGTTCAGCGAGTACTGAAACTGCTGATCCACCTTGGCCGGCACCGGCTTCGCCGGCTCCTTGGGTTGAATGGCCAGCGCCGCCGACTTGAGCGGCGCCGTCACTGCCATCGAGCGCGCGACATCCCCCAACACCGGGCCTTGCTGCGCTGCTGCCGCCATCATGAGCGGCGTGGCTGGCACCGGCGCCTTTGCCGCTTGTTCGGGCTCTTCATCCTCACCGCCGAACAGCGACTTACCCAGCGACCCGCCCAGCGCCGCACCGCCCTGACTGCCCAGGTAAGCACCGATCATGCCGCCGATCGCGGTGCCGATGATCGGCACAACCGAACCGATGGCGGCGCCTGCTGCAGCACCGGCCATGGTGCCGGCCAGGTTGCCAGCGGCCGCACCGTAGCCCTCGGCTTTTTCGTCCTTGGTCTTGGCGTTTTGAAAGGTTTCAAAAGCCATCGCGCCGGACTCCAGCAGCGTGCCGCCAGGAATGACCTTAGCCGCCTTGCCGACCTTACCGACGGTTCCTGCGACGACGCCGAGTTTGGACAATGCCCCACTTGGAACGGACGGGACTGATGGCGATGGGAACGAAACAGGGGAACGAGGCACAGACGGGCGAGGACCTCTCGAACTCGGCAACGTCCGGCGCCGAGCGCTACGGCTTGATCCACGTCCGCGTCGGCGCGATTCGCCCGGCGCATCCACACCGCCACCCATAGCGCCGGCATTAACGACGAAAACCTTCTTTACGCCGTCGTTACTTGCACCACTTTCAGTACCAAGGCCACCGCCTATTGCCGCTTCCTTCACCCGTGAAACAACATCCAGGCCAGTCGCTACCAGATCAAGTTCTCCTGAGTTTTTATTTGGGGCTTCGCTCCCACTCCTGCCACCGCGCGACCCACGCGCAAGGTTTAGCAGCCCCCTGCTGATCTTGATCGTGCTGAAGATACCTTTTAAGGCGATCAGCCCCGCTCCGACCGTGGCGATACCGGCAACCACCCCGGGCGCGCTATCAGTCAGCGACGTAATGCCTTTAGTAACCTTGGTCAACGACTCGGCCACTGTGTCCGTCACCGGGCGCAGCGCATCACCGATGCTGCGCATGGCGTCATCCATCGACTGGGCCATTTCCGCCCATTTCTGCGATGACGACTCGCGCCGCTCGGCGAGGTTCTTGTCGAGGATCCCGGTGGCGTCACGCGAATCGTTTTTGAGCTGGCTGTACAGCGCCTTGTTCTGCATGTAGGCCGACAGTGCGGCCTTGACCTGCATGTCGGCGAACAGGTCGCCGGTGCGCAAGGATTCTTCCAGCGAGGCCATCATGGCCTTGGCCTTCTCCGGGTCGGCTTCCTTGCTGATTTTTGACGTGGCTTCGGCCATGGCCGCCGCACGCTTCGGATCGGTCGCCTGAATGTACTTCTGAGCCAGCGCCATACTGGTCTCAAGCGTCGACATACCGTTTTGCAAACCGGTCTGCATCGATCCCTTGTAATCGATCCCGGCTTTTTCGTAAGCCTTGACCGTATCGGTCGAACCGATTTTGCCCATCCAGTTTTTCAGGTTGTTGGCCGCTTCGTCTGAACTACCGGCCTGCTTCATCTGCACCTGCAACATGGCGCCCAATTGCGTCACTGCATCCAAGCCAGTGATGCCGTTGCTGGCCATGTTGGCCAACAGCTCCGGAAACCACTTGGCCATGTCGGCCGCTTCAAAGCTGCCCGCCTGCCCTTGGTAGGCGATCGCCTCCAGCGCCTGCTGCATCTGCTTGGGGTCGGTGATCTTGGCGTTCTGCCCCAGGGCGTTGATCATCTTCGCCGTGTCGACACCGCTGGATCCCTGCCCCACGACAAACTTGGCCGCGACAGGCGCGTACTCCAGCGCCTTGCTCAGATCCATGCCGGCGCCGACCAACTGATTGACCACGTCGGCCACATCGTTGCGTGCCATGCCGGTGTCGCGTGAAGTGTCGATGATCTTGCGCGACATCTCCTGTTCTTGCGGCTTGTTGGCAATGCCAGCCTTGATCGCGATGTCACGCACAATCGCGCCAAAATCAGCGCTGACCTTGGTCGGTACCGCCATGGCACCGACACCGACCACCGCCGCACCGACGGCGCCCTTCATGCCCTTTACGCCAGAATCGATTTGCTGATGCCCCTTGGCTTTCAGCTCGGCTTTGTTGGCCGTCTGTCCCATCGAGCGATAGGCTTTTTCCAGCCGGCCAACCTCGATCCCCTGCTTTTTCAGGCTGTCGAGGTTCGAGTTCAAACGGTTGAGTAATTTGGACGCACCAGCCGCGCCGGTGTCGTGAGCCTTTTTCCATTCTTCGCGCAGGCGGATGGTGTCGCCAATCGTGCGCTGCAGCACCCGCGCTTTGTTGCCTTCTGCCTCGAGGCGCTTGATGCGCCCGGTCACGTCCTTGAACGCGGCGCCGACCGTGGAACTGACGGCGCCGCCAATCACTAGCCCGAGGGCGAGCTTGTTTGCCATGTCATGGCCCCCATGTGCCCAGCACTACCGATGGCGGCTCAATCCGTGAGCCACCACACCATTTCCGCAAACGGCATCGACTGGATCTCGGCGGCGGAAAATCCGGTTTCCGCCGCCAGACGTTTCGCCGCCGACTTGATCACGCTGGGGTTAAAGCCCGTCGTCGTTGTCCATGCGAAAATAGCCGGCCTGCAAGCGGTTAAAATCCACCAGCTTCAGCCCCTCCAGATCCGCAACCGACGCGCCGGACAACGCAGCAAACAACACCAGCTCGCGCTGCTCATCATCGCCACCCACCTCACGGTTGGCCGCTCGCACGTCGCCCACGGTCGGTGAACGCAAGGCCAGCTTGTCGACGGTCACGCCGTTGATTTCGCTCGGGCACGACAGGGTTACCAGCACCTGATCGGTGGTCAGCGACAGCCATGCCGGCATCGAGTCCGAATAATCGGTTTTCGGTACCAGGTGCGAATACGCCGTTTGTACGCGGCGATAATCCGTCAGCTTGAGGCCTTCCAGATCCTTCAGTCCGACTTCGGCGAGACCGGCGAACAGCATCAGTTCACGCTGTTCATCATCACCGTTGGCAGCACGATCAGCCGCGCGCACTTCACGCACCGTCGGGTTACGCAGGTTCAACGTCTCGACGTCAATGCTATTGGCTTGGCTTGGGCGGGTCAGCGTTACGACGGCACCGGCTGCACTGAGCGACAGCCAGGCCGGCAGGTTTTTAGCGATTGCTTGAGTCATCTGGATCTATTCCTTACAGGCCGAGCGCGTTGCGCACTTCGAGCAGTTGGTCTTTGCCGTCGATCACCTGAATGCCGGCGACCATGTCGATCTCGTACATCAGGCGCCCGTCGATTTCGAGCTTGTAGTACGTGACCGCAACGGCGTGTTTGATCTCGGCCGCATCACCGGCTTTCCAGTCACCGAGATCGACCTCTTTGAGGCGACCACGCAGGGTGGCAACGACCGCTGTCACCGCGCCCTTTTGACCCTTGAAGGCACCTCGGAACGTGGCGTTAAACGCCGTGCCATCGGCCAGACCGAAGTATTTGAGCGACTCACGACGCACGCCTTTGGTGACAAACGAGGCTTCCATTTTCTCAAGCCCCTGATCCATCTCGATGGGGCCGGCCATGCCGCCGCCACGGTATTCGTCGGTCTTGGTGGTTAGCTTGGGCAACGTCAGGCTGGGCACGTCGCCGGAGAAGTTCACGCCGTCGACGAACAGGTTGGTGTTGTACAAAGTCTGAGGAATCATTGGTTACGCCCCCTTAGGCTGCTTCAAGCACTTCGGTCATCCATTGATCGGTGACTTCGAAAAGGAAATTCGGGTTTTCTGCCGGCGGCACGTCGGTGAAACGGATGCGCCAATACACCTTGCCCTGGGCGATCTGGCTGGCCGTGTTCAGTTCGGTGTCGGGGAACACTTCAAAGTTGATGATTGCGCCCTGAGCTTTCAGGTCGCGCATGAACGCATCCAGACCGTTGGTGACATCGGTCACGTAGGTCTTGGTGATCGAGCGGTCGACCGCCCATTTGTGCCCCGCCTGCACCGCGTCCATGAGGATGAACAACGTGCGAACGCGGGTAACGAATGCCCACTTCGGATCACTCGACAGCGTGCGGTTACCCCACAGTCGATAACCGTCGTCGCGAATGATCGTGGTGATATTGGCGTTGTTGAGCAGGTTGGCCCGGCAGGTCTCGTCGCCGTCCAGGTACTCGACCGCGCGACCGGTACCGGTGATGCCGGTCAACTCCTTGTTCGATGGCGAAGCCCAGAAGCCGTATTCAGCATCCGTCCAGGCAAACAGCCCCGCCGCCCAAGCCGAACCGGGCGCGTCGACGGTCTTGCTGGTGATGGTGTCCCAATACTTGACGCCCGGGTCGACCATGAACAGGTTGCGACTGCCGAAGTTATCGGCGTAGGCCATGGCGGCCTCGTCGGTCGTGCCCGGGCCGTCGATGATGCCAATGGCGCGCAGTTTCTGCGCCAAGCTATCGAGCGCCGTGGCCACCGCCTGCGTCGCGGTGTGACCCGGCGCGATCAACAAACGCGGCTGGGCGTTGAACAGGCTTTTACCGTCGAGCAGTGCCTGCAAGCCGGTGCGCTGACCCGAGGCCAGAACGCCGCCGATGATCGCCGAGGTCTGCAGCGCGGCGTCTTCCAGTTTGGGCACACCAATGGCGACGATCACCGCCTTGGCTTTGACGTAAATAGCCTGACAGGCCTTGGTGATCGCCGAATCTGCGCCGAAGGCGGCGATGGCTTCGCGCTCGGTGGTGATCAACTTCAGTTCGCCGGCCTTGGCCGTACCGCCGCCGAGGCCGCCCGGGGTGAAGGTGTCACACAGACCGATAATCGACGACGACGGCAGCGAGATGGTGCGTGCGCCAGTGTCGACCGACGTGGTCGTGACGCCGTGGAAAAAACTCATAAGGGTCAGTCTCCAGAAACTAAAAAGCCCCGCATTAGCGAGGCTGTGAGGGTGTTCGTGTAATGCGTAACGGAAAAGAAAACGCCCCGTCAGTGCGGGGCGTTTATTGCAGCTCTACCGGCTCAGGTGGTGAGGAATCCGGCCAGCCTTGCGTCAGCATGTCGTCGTGATACTCGCCGGCCTCAATCGCTCGCAAGAGCGTCAGCTCGCGGTCAAAACAGGCTTGAACGTGTGCTCGTACAGCCTTGGCGATGGTGATGATTTGCGCCGATCCGATTTCGACAAACCCGTCGACCGTTTTGAAGTTGCAGCGGTATTCGGGATCGAGGACGGCGGACAATCCCGTACTGGCAATCAACGCCTGGCTGTCACGGGTCGTTTCGATTTGCAGGCCATCTACGTTTACGCCAGTGGCCTCGCGAGCGAAACGCTCCTGAGCCACGATCGCCTTGTAATCTTTGGCGACCGGCTCAGGCTCTACCAGCAGCGGCATACCTTCGCCGCCCCAAGCGATTGATTTACCTTCCGAAAGCCCCCGCAACAGAGTTGCGTATTGGTCAGGCGTGATTTGCACGGCATCTTCGGGGATGTTGTTGTTCCCTGGCTGATGAAAAAAGCCGCCCACTGTAGGAGACACAAAAATTTTCATAGGTTACTTCCCGAACGATATCCAAACACAGTTGTACCCGCCCCCTGCCTTGGCAGCGGTAGAAGGGACATAGTGCGGAATCACAGCACCCGACAAACTGAGACCCGTGTAGGCGACAGCCATGCCACTGATAGAACCGGCAATCGACAGAATTTGAAAGTGCTGCGTGTTGTAGTTGGTCGGAAGAGTGATGACACAGTCACCGTTAGGACCAACCGTGTTAATCCCCCACTGAATAGTGAAGCCACCTAGCCAGCGTGGAAGTCGAATAAATCCATTCTGAGCGATGGTCATACCGTAGCCACCCAAAAGCTTTTTCGCGGTTACAAATTTAGTGTCATCGACACCGGCCTCTACCTCAGCCTGAGTTGCAACCTTAGCCGTGCCCAGCTTGACTTCCGTGGCCTGCGTGGCAAGAGCCGCGAGCGCGGCAATGTCGATATTTCCCTGATTGATTGGCGCGTTCCATGCCTTGATACACCACATTACCGCCAAGTTACGGCCGCGCGTTTCGTCAGCAGTTCGCGCCACCTTGGAGGCGTCAAAATTCATATTGATTACGCCGGATGAGGCAGTTCCGTTCGGAAGCTGCGTCCCGCCACTCGCCGTCGCAGTGAAAGCACCAAGCACCGTTCCTGTAGCCGCGAGCTGTACGCCGTTGTTAGCAGCATATTGGCCGGTAATGTTCTGCAAGGCATCAAGCTGACTACTACCGATTGCACGGCCAGCATCCACACCGCGGCCATGATCCCAGCCGCGCAGGAATTCGCCGCGCGACTCCGGCAGACGGAAATCGCCGGCGCCCTCGCCACCTTTGTTGAAGGCCGTACCGAGGAACGCCGCCAGATCTGGATAAACAGCAATGCTCTTAACGCTGCCATCAAGCTCCAGAAAACCCGGCGCCACCTTGTCCAGCGGAAATGCCACTGTCGCGCCGACCGGCAACGCCGAGGCTTGAGCAATCATCGCCTCGATTTCGGCCTTGGTGTAGCTGTCCTTGATACCCATGTCGGCGAGCGTTTCCGGGTTGTCACCCGACACGACAATACCGCGATCATTGACCTTGACCCGCGTGTATTCGCCCGGGACCTTGTTCTTCGGCAGCACTTCCAGAATGGCCGCGTCGACGTAGGCACGCGAGGCCAACACAATCGCCGGATCAATCTTGAGCTGAATGTTCCCGGTGCTGGTGACGATGAAGTTCATCCGCACGATTTGCGTGCGGCCTGAGCCTTGCGACAGCAGCGGCTTGAAGCTCGGCGCGCAGTTGGCCACCGCCACCAGATCGCCGTCGGCATCGTAGAGTCCGATTTCGCGGATCCACTTACCACCCTCGTCGGCCGGAATGATCTGCTCGGCGATGATCACCGCCGGGTTGACCGGGTCAATCTTCAGTTGGTTGAGCGGCTTGCGGCGCCACTCGTTGAGCAGCTTGGTTTGACTGGCCGACGGCACCGGATTGGGCGGATCGGCCAGCCCGTTCGGGTTGGCATCACCCACGCCCATTTGTGTGATCAGCCAGGGAATGCCGAGCGCGTCGGCGTTCGCCTGCTTGGCCATCCCCACATTCGTAAGGATCGCGAAAAACTGCGAGTTCGCATCAATCATAAATAAACGTCCAGGGTGTCTATGGTGTGTTCGCGGCCGACCGCGCCAAAGCTGCCAGTGACCTCAATGTCACGCATGACGGGCGGGTAAACGTCGATTTCGTCGCTTTCGTAGACAGACACGGCGATATTCAAATCGCCCTGAGTTTCAAGGCTGATCGCCAGCCCGGTCAGTTGCCGGGTGACGGGCTTGGCGTCGTCAATCAGGCGCTCAAGCTCCTGATACATTTCCTCTGTGATGCCGGTATCGAGAACCCCGACCTTCAGCGCGAAGGTGCCCGGCACGCCCTCGGGCACGGTCTGGAACCACTCAACAATCTCGATCAGGTAGCCGAGCGGCTCGACCACCCGGCGCAGCGCGCCAATGGTGCCTTTGTGCTTGTGGATGTAGTACGACGCCTTGATGGCCGCGCGTTTGGTCGCCTCAGTCCACCGGTAATCCCAGCGATCCACCGACCATGCCCATGCTAGGTGCGGCAGCAAATGCACCGGGCAGGTATCAGCGTTGTAGAGGTCGCGCAGAGGGACAATCGTTTTTTCGAAGAACGCAGCCTCCATGGCCCGTTCCAGTTGTGTGCTGTTGAGCGGCAGGAGACTTTTCATATCAGCTCGCCAGCCTCACGTTGTATCGCGTACAGAACGCCGCTTGCGCCTTGGTCGGGGCCAGATCCTGCCATCCGACCAACTCAACCCGGGCAACGCCTGCAACGTGCAACTGGGCGTCAACAGCGGAGCGGGCGACCTCGACGCCGAGCCGCTTGCGTGGATTGATCCAGGCTGCCAAGCGGCTTTTGGCCTCGGCCAGACTGGCATCCGCTTCCGGGCCGGCGCTGGCCATGTGCAAGATGGCATCAATCTCGTAACGGATCACCTCTGCGCTCTGCACAGTCACCCGATCACCCACCGGGCGCACGTCGTCGTCGTTCAGAGCAGCGGCTACAGCGGCCAGCAGCTCCGGCGGCGCTTCGCCTTCTCCGTCCAACCCCAGCACCGTGACCGTGACGTAACAGGGCGCCGGGCTTTCGGCCGTTGCATCAGCCACCAGCCCAGAGGCATTACGCGCATGCAGGATGTAGCTGTTACGCGGGCCGGCCGTGGTCAAGCCCTCATAGGCCAGTTGGATACGCTCGCGAAACGGGTCGTCGTCTTCCATGACCTTGGGCACCGGCGGCACCGCCAGCCGATCCTCGGCCTGAATGACCAGGCGCTGCAGATTGACGTTGGCCCCCAAGTGATCGAGGTCGCCGCGAATGGCGTGGGCCAACAACAGCGCCTTGCCAGCGTCATTGACTCGGGCACGGTTGCCGACCTTGTTGTAAGCCCCGACCTCAAGCACTTTGACCACTGGATCGCTTTCCAGCGCGGCCGTCCAGTTGCCGCCCATGTACCCGCGAAACACGCTCAGCCCGTCCTGATAAACCTCTTCGAAGTCCAGAGGCTCCAGCACCGTCGGCGCTGGCAGCGATGACAGATCTACGGCACTCATGCAGCCACCTCCAACGTGACGCTGTCGCCCAGGTACTTCCCGACGATTTGCAAATTGATTTGCCCGCCAATGATGGAAATGACGCGCACCTGATCCAACTTCAAACGCGGCTCCCAACGCCCGAGAGCGCGGGCAACCTCAGCCTGTACGGCACTTTTCCAGCCTTCGTTGATGGGTAAATCGACAAACCGCCGTAGCTTGCTGCCGTATTCCATACGGTGCCGGCGACTGCCCAGCGGCGTGCTCAAGATGTCGGCAATGGATTGCCGCAGGTGCTCGGTGCCGGATATGGGTAGGCCGGTGTGGCGATCCATTCCGATCATCGATGTCACTCCTTGAACGGCTCGTATTCGTCGCTGGCTTTCAGGAACTTGACCGCCTCGAGGTCGGAGGCTGGCACCAAGACCGTCGCCTTGTCGACCGGATAGGAACGGTCTGTGCCGGGCACGATCAACAGTCGCGACGTGTAGAGCTTGTCGCGATATTTCAAGAGTTCGGGCGATGAGAACGGTGAGGATGCAATTGCCAGTTCCGAGGACGCTTGCACCTCGGTGACGGTCGTATCGATCTTGGCCATGTATTTCTCCAGGCATGAAAAAGCCCGCGCTAGGCGGGCTGTCGTGAATCAATTAATGCGTGTGGTGATTACTGTTGCCGGTGGCGTCAATGATCGCGCCGGCGCTGGTGATGCCCTTGGTGACGTGTAGCGCTCCGTCGATCATCACCGCCGCTTTCAGATTGATGTTGCCGGTGGTCACGCTCACGGCGGCATCGGTTACGACTGCTTCGGTGCTGGCCACCTTGATGGTGACCGTGCCGCTGGGCAGGGTGATGGTGTAGCTCTTGGCCTGCCAGTCGTAGATCAGCGAGCCGCCATCATCGAAGCGCCAGACCTCGACATGGTCGCGGTTGTCGGGCGGCGGTCCAGCATTGCCATACAGGCCCGGGACAAACGTGCCTTGCGACACGTCACCGCTGGGACTGATCAAACTGCCCTGCTCGCCCAAAGACGGTGCCCGCCAGTGCCTGGCCTTGCCGGCTGCGATGCTGTGCCAGCGCACCCAAGCGCTGACCCAATCACTGCCGTCCGACACGCGACATACCGGCGGCGAAGCGGACAGATCCACCGCAACCACATAGCAAGCCTTTATCGCCCCCGCGATCATGCGGTCATGCTGGGCGCTTGCGTAACTCACGGCAAATCCTCGGGCTTGAATGGTCCGTCACCCGGCTCAACGTCAAACACCAACGTTCCCGGCGGTTCGTCCGGCCACGGCCATTGCTCAACGCCGAGATAAACCTGCTGAGTCCACTCCACCAGCCAAACGGTGTATCCATCCAGGTGCGGCTGGGTCCAGTCCTGCAGCGATTGCACAAACTCGGCGGGTTCAACTGCCAACCCCCACGTCTGCGCTCGCAGCAGCACCGCCAACTGCGTCGCTAACTGCACGGCCTGCTGATGATGATTCGGCTTGATCGGGTCGACGATGATGCGCGCCTCGAACTTGCAGACCAGCGAGGTTTCGCCGGTGCCGATATCGGTACCCGGCTCGATCTCGGCCACCTCCAGAAACACAGCTGGCAGCAACACGCGATCCTTAATGTCTGGCCAGGCTGTGACGGCTTGCACGCCAGCCAAGTGGGTACGCAGATGCTGTTCTACCGCCCGATAAAGCTGATCCAGGATGAACGGTTCTTCAGACATTGCCGATCCTCTTGAGGTATTTTTGCAGCTCAAAGTTGAACTCCTGCTTGAGGATCTCCAGCAGGCGCTCGTCCGCTTTTTTTACCCAGCTTTCGAAGTGCGGTCGGGCTTGTTCCAGCGACACTTTGGCCTTGGCCAGTGGGAAACGACTGCCGTTTTCGGCGACCCAACCCGAACTCGGCCCGCGACCAGGTGACACCGTGCTGTCGGGGTAGTCGTCCGCGTTGAAATGCTTGCTGGCCGTGCGGATCCAGATGTCGGGCTTGTTGCCGTAGACCTTCTTGAGGAAAGCCCCTTGGTAACGCCTCCCCGCTACTGACACGCCGCTGCCGCTTTGCCGCGCCCGGCCGATCCGGCTGGACTCGATGGCATTCAAACCGAACCACAGTTTGCCGCTCGCAGCCCCGCCGGAAACCGGATAGCTGCGCAACCGCTGGCGCACCGCCGCAACAGCGATGCGTTGTGACCGACTGACCGCTCGGGCGATGTGCGTGCGCAACCAGCCCAACGTCTTGTTGATCGCGCGCCGATGCGCCGCAGCAGCCGCTTTCGGCACCACCTTGGCAAAGTCCTGGAACGCCTGAAAGTCTGCGGCCGAGGACTGGATGGAGATCATCCCGCCCCCGGCCGAGGGTTTGAAATAGCTGCCGACACTCATGGGCGCAACCTCAGAATCAGAGCGACCAGGCCGTCACCGCTCGGTTCGAGCTGGATCAGATCGTAGTCACCGCCACCATCCAAGGCAGGCAAGTCAACGCTGACCAGCATGCCTTGCTGCAGACCTTGCGAATCGCTGACTCGGATCTCGAAACGCGGCTCGCGCAACCCGGTGTTGAGCTTGCCGAACTTGGGTTGCAGCCAAGGCGCGGCGAACATGCCGAACACTGGATCTTCACGACCCTCGATTCGCGCCGTATCGCCCAGCGTTTCGAACACCACAGCGTCGACCTCGGCGATCAGATCGCGAAAGCCCACGGTCAGAGTTCCAGCAGGACCTGCGCACGCGGTCGGGTGCACAGGTGCAGCGGGTTGGACTGGGCTTCACCGGCCATGCCTTTGTTGAAGGGCAGCGGCTCGATCATGCTGTAGTACGGGATGCCTTGGGTGTTGACCGTTTCCATGTAGTCAGCCGGCGCGAACACCGAGATGTACAGATCCGGCACGCCTTCCGGAACCAGCAACGCCTGATCGTCGTGGACGAAAGAGACACCAGCGACCTTGCCACGGTAGCGCTCCCAAGTAATGCCACCAAACTCGAAGCTTTCCCGTGCATCACCTCGCAGTGCTGCAGCTTGGAGCGTGCCTTCATAAGTTTTAACGACCGACTTGTGAACGATCAGCTTGTTCCAGAAGTTCTTGCCGCAGAAGGCGCGAGAACCGGTGCTGGTCACACTGCCGAGTGCGTCTTCCTGCATGTCCAGCGCTTCACCGCACTTGACCCGCAGTTCGGTACTGGCGTCAGCCAGCCCCATGGGCAACTTCTGACGCTGCACACCGAAGCGTTCATAGAGATCCAGCAGTACGGTTTTGCCATCGGCGTCGAGGATCTGGCCATTCAGTGCGCCCATACGCTGGAATTCGTGTGTGGCGTCCAACTGGCGCCGCGCCTTTGCCAGCCGCGCATTGACCACGTCCTGCACTGCCTGCAGTTCAGTGCGAGTGCCGAAGGCACGGATGCCTTGGATCTCGTCAGCCTTGATCGTGAAGCGCTCAGGCAGGTGCACAGTGTTGAACGGGATCAGGTTGCGCTTGCTGGCAGCAACCACCAAGCCAGAACCACCACGTTCACCAGCGGGCACCAGTGCAAGGGTGTCGCCGTCCTTTTCAATCTGCACGGTCAGCGTAGTAATGCCTTCCTCGCGGAACAGGCCCAGAGCGCTGATGCGCCCTGGCAGGTACGGTTGATCATTGAGTGCAGCGGTGAGCGAAGTAACGGTAAACGCTTCGTCGTCAAAAATGGCGATATCGGCCATGGGTACTCTCCAGAAACGAAAAATCCCGCACGCGGCGGGATGCAAAATAAAGAGGAAAATGCTTTAGCGGACGATCAGCGAATGTGCGGCCAAGGCTTTCTCGGCTGCCAGATCGAGGCCGGTCAGGTGGGCTTCGCTGACTTCGGCCAGCCGGACAACAGCGCGACCGCGACGCACCACGTCGGATTCGCCGAGCGGGCCGTAAAGAATGGCGACAGCGTTTTCTGTGCCGTCCTCTGCCGTTGGGTTGTACGGTGCGAATTCGCCGCTGGCAGTCACCAGCCCGAGAATTTGGCCCGGCCACAATGCTGGACCCGCAGCGACATTGATCGCTTCGCGCGAGATCGTGCCAGCGCCCTCGGACAGCAGGAATTCACCTGCGTGCATCGGTTCCTGTTTGATGGTCATGCTCGTGCTCCTTTCGCGCCGCGCGCGGTTCCAGTTTGAGCCGCTTGGCGAGCAGCCCAAATCGAGTTGGGGTCAGGTTGTTTGGCCAGCACCTTGGGCGCTGGGTCGTCCGCCAGAGGCAGACTATTGTCGATTTCAAAGCCCTTGCCGCTGGTGACAATCTTGTCGAAGAGACGCGCACGCACCGCGGCAGCGTCCAGCCCTGCCGCGACATACTCGGCGCTGAATTCAGGCAGACGCGCGGCCACGCAGAGGTCGTTCACCGCCTTGGCGCGTGCCAGGCCGGCGAGAACGATTTCCTCGCTTTCAAGCTGGGTGGACTTGAGCAGTGGCTCGATCAGGTTGCTGATGCCCGCCGCCGTGCAGCGCTGGGTGATCATCAATGCCAACTTGGCAGAGTCAACAACGGGCGGCACCAGAGGCGGCTCCACAGGTTCCAGTTCAGAATCCAGTTCAGGTGGTTCGTCGAGTTGCGCCACCAACTCAACCGGAGCGTGCTGGAACCGTTGCAGCACCGCGCCTTGACCCAGACAGGCTTTGACCTTGATGCCGTCTCCGACTTCGTCTGCAAGACCAAGAGCCACCGCTTCGTTAGCAGTCAGCCAGGTTTCAGCATCAACCATTCGCCGCAGTTCGACGTCATCGATGTCGGGCGCCTTGGCTTTATAGGCCGCAATGATCGCCTCCAAGGTTTGATCCAATACATCAGCGACCCGGCGGAAGTCCTCAGCGCCACCGCCTGCATACGTATATGGGTTGTGAATCATCAACATGGCGTTCGCCGCGATGACTACGCGGTGTGCACCGCATACGGCGACACTCGCGGCACTGGCAGCAAGCGCATCGATTCGTCCAGTGCAACGCTCGCCCAGACGCGACAGCGCGTTGTGCATGGCGAGACCGTCAAACAGGTCGCCGCCGATACTGTTGAACGCAGCGATCACCGGTGACACACCATCATCCATGGCGCGCAGATCCTGCACGAACTGATTGGCAGTGATGCCCCACGCGCCGATCTCGCCATAGACGAAAACCTCGATCACTCGCTCGGTGGCCTCTCCGCTGGACTGCAGGGCGTACCAGGTTTTGTCCTGAACCTCGACGCGCTTGCCGGCGCGATTGTAAATACGCGGTTTCGCGCTTTTGCTCATGGTTGCTCCTTGTCGTCGGTGTCTTCGACGGCATCAAGGGTGTTGTAGTTGAGGCCCAGTTTTGTGGCCCGTGCCAAATCGGCGGCGTTTTCCAGATCGACAGTCTCGGCGTCGTAGCCGGTGCGCAGCACCATCTCGCTGCGAGAGGAAAAGCCGGCCTGTACTTCCATCCGGCGTGCCTGCACGTCCTGCACTGGCTGGATGTAGGCCCAGCCTTGAGGCACCCAGCGAGTGCGCAGGTACTGGCGGCGTTTCTGTGCGTAATCGTCGAGCACCAGGACGCCAGACAGCACCGCCATATCCATCCACGCTGCCCGTACTGGGCGGCATAGTTGATGCACGTACACGCTGAATTGCAGTTGTTCCAGACGGCGTCGAAATTCGTTGAGCACCACCCGAAGAGCCCGGTCGTTGATACCGCGCATGTCGCCGGTGAGGATCTCGTAAGGCGTACCCGACCCCGCTGCAGCAGCCATCAGTTGCTGCCGCATGAAGTCCGGGTAGTTGTTGCCGGCGTCCGGTGGTTTGGAGAACTCAACCTCTTCGCCCGCGCCCAGTTCCTGCATGGTGCCGGGTTCGAGCGCGACCATCGGGGTGAAGCCGTCGCGATCCAGGTCGAGCGGCTGACCGGTCACCGGATCTCTGGGAAGTGGTCCCGAGTCCGGCGCCGGACGCTTGATGAAACCGGCGAACAGATTGGCCACCTCTTGGCGGAACAACACTGCGTCGTCGTAGTTGTCGAGACTGCGCAGGCGCTTGAGCACCGGCGACAATCGCGGCACACCGCGCAACTGGCCCGGCTCGACCGGTTCGAAGATGTGCAGCACCTGAGTCGCCGGCACGCGAACAAGCTGGTTGTACCCGGCGTTCAGCGAGGCCGCATCACGCGGATGCGACAAATACATCCAGTACGCCACACGCTTGCCGCCTGGGGTGAACTCGATACCGGCGCGGATCACGTTGCCGTTTTTGGTGGATTCGAATTTGTCGTGCGGCACAAATTCCGGTGCGAGGATCTGCAGCTGCAGCGGAACGGCCAAGCCTTCATCAAGCCCGCGCGGACGCAACCGTACGAAGCACTCGCCCGAGGTTTCAACCGTGCGTGCTACCAGCGCCTGCTGGCCATAGAAGTCGGTGCGATCATCCGCGTCCGACTCATCGACCCAATCCCCCCACAGCTCCTGCAGTAGCTTGCGCAAGGCATCGTCATCAGTCGTCGGCCGAGGGGTGATGCCCGTGCCGATCAGGTTACTGACACGCTTGTCGATGACATTGAAGGCATACGGGTCATTGCGAACCGCCGCCCGGGAGCGCGACCGCAGGTTACGCAGTGCCGGGGTGTTGATGCTGTTGATCCCGTTGTCGGGAGCGTCCCAGCCGGTGGAGCGGCGCCCTTCCCCAGCGCCCTCGTAGCTGGCCTTGATGTTGGACGGCAGGACAAATCCGTTACGGGTCAGCGTTGGGAAGTGTCGGGCCATCAGACCCCCTTCCCTGCATGGTACAGCCGGACCACGCGCGAACGTGGCCCGGCAGCGCTGGCAAGCGACGAGCGTATTTCTTCCCGCGCCTTGAGCAGCTCATCGACCGTGCGGTATTCCACGGTACGGTCGGTGTAGCGCACAGTTTTCTCACCGCGAGCAATGGCCGCCTCAACCGCGTCGAGGTGCTTTTTTGTAAAGGACATATCAGCGTCTCTTCAGATAGCCGCTGGCAGAGCTGCGGCGTTGAGGGGGTGGTGCTGCCGGTCGCGCTTGCGTAACCGGTGCAGCGGGTGGTGGTGCGGGCTGGGCTTGGCGTACAGCAGCAGGCGCCGGTGTTTGCTCAACGTCAAGTCGCTCACCCTGAACAGGCTTGATGTTCAAGGCGTCATCGAACAAACCGGACTGGGCCAGGGCTTGTCGCACCCGGTCCCAATCGTGTTCCTGGTAGCGGTTGATGCCGAGGTAATGCGCCATGGCGAGGCAGTACACCATTAAGTCGAGCGCTTCGTTGCGCTCTGCCTTGCCCTTCACCCATTCGATGCGCTTGTGGCCGCGCACGTAGCGCACAACTTTGCGTTCGGCGACGCACTGGGCGAAGAATTCGTCCGGCAGGTCGTTGGCAAAGTGCAGCGATCCCGGTCCGTCCGGGAATGGATAACGGTTGTAGATCCAGTCTTTAGCGGTGTCAGTGCCGACGAACCACAGCTCGGCACCGTTGCGTTCGGTCTGGCCCTTCCATGTCACGTCGACCATGGACGGGCGCTGTGCAATCACCGGCCTACCAGGCTTGCTTGCGCCCTTGATGGCGAAGATGTTGCGCCAGCGGCGAACGCGGCAGAACTGGTAAACCTCATCAGTGTGATGACCACCGGAGTCGACACCCACGGCGAGAATCGCCAGACCTACGCCGCAGGGATGCCGGTAACGGGCCTTGAGTTTCTCATCCAGCACCGCCCAGGTGCGTTCGTCTGCCGGGTCGCCCCAGATGATCTGGTGATCAACAACCCAGCGCTCCATGCCGACGCCGAAGCCCATCACCATCAATTCCAGACGGTTGGCCTGGACGTCGACGGCGCCGGTCAGCATCAGCACACCGACCGGCATCGAACCGAGGGTGTAGTTTTCCAGCCGCGCCCGAGCGATCAGCACTTCTGCTTTGGTCTGTTCGAGCGCACTGTCCCAAACCTTGGCCAGACGCGTGTTGTAGAACACCTGCATCAGGCTCGTATCACCTTGAGCCTGGGCTTTTTTGGCGTCCTCAAATTCGATGGCAAGCGAAGCCCAGTCCATCCACCCGGTCGGCGAGTACAGCGCGTTAAGATGAAAGCCAACGGTCTTGCCGTCGCCAGCCGCATGGGCGCGCCACTCGCCTCGGGCAAGCATGTCGCTCTTGTGGTGTTCCTCAATGAGCACGTCGCATTCAGGGGCAGCGCACTCGTAATGCACAGTGCTGAGGTCCTTGCTGTAATGCAGCCGCTCCCACTCCAGCACCTGCATGTGACCGCAGGTAGGGCATGGCACGTAGTAATAGCGCTGGTCGCTGGACTCGAACAGGTCAGCGATCCGCGAGGCGCCTTTGATCGTCGGCGAGCTGGAGAAGTAGATCTTGGCGTTGCGACCGAAGTTGGTCGCCCGCGTCTCTGCCAGCTTGATGGGGTCACCCTCTTGGCCTACGTCGTTCTCCCAGCGGTCGACTTCGTCGCCGTAGATATAACGCGCCGACAGCTCTGAAAGGTTGGCCGCAGAACCGGCGGTGGTGACGTACAGCGAGCCACCCTCGAACTCCTTGGTGTCCATCGTGTTGCGTGCGTCCCGCGAGCGGGTGGCCGCGACCCGCTCGCGCAGAACGGGAGTGGCCTTGATGGTCTTGCTGATTCGCCCCGAGACCCGCTTGGACAAGCCAAGGCTGGGGAGCAGCGCCAGGATGTTTGACGGCGCCATGTGGATCAGGCCACCCATCCAGTTCAGGGCGATCTGGGTTTTCATCAACTGCGAGGCCACCATGGTGATCACGCGTCTGCAAGGGTGAGCCGGCGACAGGCAGCGCATTGGCTCGCGGGCATAAGGTGTCCGTGAGGTACGGTACTGGCCGGGCTCAGGGGCACCGGTGTCACGCGGGATCCGCATGTACTCATCGGCCCATTCATCGATCCAGAGATCTGGGTCTGGGCGCAGTCCACGGAAATAAGCCTCACGGTACACCTCTGCACCGTCAGGAAATTCCGTGTGCATGGGTTCAGTCCGATGTCATGGCGTGTTCAAGGTCCGCTGCAGAGAGGCGCTCGGCTTCTTCCAGCGTTCGACGGAAGGTCGCCGTCAGGTGTTTTTCAATCAGCCACGGATCGGTCATGGCGGCTAGATCGTGGGACAGTTGCGGCAATGGTCCGAACAACTGATCACGCAGCAAGCGGCCCGCGTTGTAGGCGCCGACTGCGACCGCTTCCTTGGCAACCAGTGAGCCCTGCGCTTTGCCCAGCTCAATCTCGGCCAGCTTGGCCATGTTGTGCTCACGCAGGGCGCGGGCCTTTTGGAAGTCGGGCTGCTTGCCATCGCCAGTGAGAACCTGCGGCGGCGCAGCCGTAGAAGTCGGCTCGGTCTGGGTGGACAGTTGGCTGTAAACGTCACGCTGAATCCGGTCCTGCTGATGTCGTTCGGCGACGGCGACCTTGCTCGGGTCTGCGGTGTCGCGAATCAGCGCTTCGGTGGCATGTACATCAACCTGTTTGCCGTTGGGCGAAAGTACCAAACGGTTGTTATCTTTCAGCCAGGTGATGTAACTCGGCGACCTGCCGAGCCGGGCCGCGAAGGCACTCTTCGACAGGTAGGTTGGTTCTGTCATGAGCCCTCCTTTTTCAACGTATTTCAATGAATCCTTTCAAGATTTCAATGATTGAAATTTCAGTAAGCTGGGGAGCCTGCGGCTAACAGTTTCCCGCGGGTTTCCGACCCCGTACCCTCCGAATAACCCCAGGGTCCCCGGCGGTTTCAGGCTGGTCCGCTGCCATTCGGCGGGACATCGCACACGCCAAGCCGCTTGGCAGCCCAGCGTTCGTACAAGCCAATGGCAACATCTGCACCGGCCATTGCCGTGAGACAACCCAAGGCGCCCGCCGTCCAGAGCGACATACCCGCCGCGATCATCAGCATCATTGCCGAGACTCCGCAGACAATGCAGGCACCGGATCGAAGCGCAAGCCGACGCATCAGCGCCCAGCCACGGGCACCATCCTTGTCTGCTCGCCACATCTCACCGGATACGCCGCCGACCAGAGCCAGGACGATCACCAACCAGATCGGCATTTCTGCCAGCGCTTGCTGCTCATTTGTCATGTTGTGCCTCAAGTGAAGGAGCATGCCGAACACAAAAAAGAAAACCCCGCCGGAGGGCAGGGTTTTCAATGTCGCGGCATACGCCAGGACGAAGTGCACAGCACGTGCTCGGGGAAGCGCCAAGGCGCAGAATCCATATCGTGGGGACTTTTTACCCCCTGAGTACGGAACCGAAAAGGGGGCATTTTCGGTTATCCAACTTGACGCAACTTTGACGCAACTTTGAGGAGACTTTGAGGTAAAGCGCCCCGACCAACGGTCAGCCACTTACGTGCGTCCTTGCGCTCGGCCAGCACCTCAAAGAGTCGGACATGAAGGCGGTGCACAAGATCGTAGTAGGTTTGCTTCGCCTTTGAGACGTAACCAAGTTCATGCATCTGCGCCGCCCATGTCGGCGCAGGGTCAAAGCCATAACGCAAAACTGCCAACTGTTGCAGCCTCTCACCCCGACCATCTTGACGGGCAATCTCGGAAAGAGCGGCACCAACTTCCTGAGCAACTGCATCTGGACCTGCGCCACCGCCAAGAAGGATCCGTGATCCGGGCGTGCCGCGCGGCGCACAGCCGCCCCACTCCATGATCGTGGCCATCGGGCTGCCCATGCCACCAGCCTCACCGCCTTGTCGGCATTGCTCGCCCCAATGTTTCAGCAACAACTCCATTGACTCAATCACAGCCCTGCCCCCCGCAAAACCGAACCCAACACAGAAAAACCACAACCCGACACAAACCCAACACAAATAAATCCCTTTAAATCCAATGCTTTAATCGTACTTGAGTTGAGTGTGTTGGGTTTGTTGGGTTTATTAGTCTTCGCATAAGAAAAAAATCCTTCTATTGAATTCGATGCAAAGAACGTCATGCATGCGCGTGCGCGACACAAAACCCAACACACCCCACACAACACCCGCGAAGGCATGTGATTAGGGCACTCAAATTGTGTGGGGTATTCAAAATCAACCCGACACACACTCAACACACCCAACACACTTTTGAAAATAGTCATGCTGCAAGCGCCTTGATGTGATCCCAGCTGTCCACGTGCCAGCCCGCCAGCTTGGCCTTCGCCCGCCAGTTCTCCACCTGCTTGCCCAGCTCTGCCGCCTTGAGTGATGGGGGCGGGGAAGCATCCAGATCCACAGGAAAGAAAAACGCGCCGAAGCGACGGTTATTGCCGTCAGTCCAAGGTATCGCCCGCGTTTTATCCACTTCGGAACTGATAAATAGAGAGAACTTGGTCTGACTCATCACGTGCTCTTTGTTGCGCTGGCACCATTCGAGAAACAACGAATAGAGGTCGGTCGATAGACACGGTCCCCAAAGCCCATGCCCCAGCTCGCTGTACTTCCACAGATGCAAGAATGTTTGCCAGCCGGCCCGGCTCAAGGCCACCAAACGCTCACGCGCCTCGGTCGATGGCGGCCGCGTACGCTGGTTGAAGTCCCCTAGATCGACCGACAATAACCAACCGTAGAGCGCCGCCACCCCACCCTGCTCCAGTTCACGACCAATCGCCTTTTGCCTTGCGACTGGCAGGGTCTCCATAGGCCACATGACCAGCATTCGTCGATCACTGTCGCTGATTGGCCACGGAAGAATCTCGTTGCTGAGAAACACCGCGTTCATGTGGTTGGCTTCTTCCCAGCCATTAATGAATTTCGACTCCATCCGCACCGTTTTACCAGTGATCAAGTGCTTGATCTTGCCCACCTGGTTGTAACGTTGATCGCGACTGACGACCTCTTCAAATACCGACCACAATTTGCGGCTTTGCCACGCGTTGAAACTGCTTTCCAATTGCGTCTGACCAACAGTCGCCGCGTATTGGCCGTAAAGCATGCCGAGTGCGTCAGCGAACAAAAGGCTCTTGCCCGAACCTTCCATGATCGAATGCATCAACACAGCGGTATCCATCTTGGCGCCGAGGTGTTGCAGCGGATACGCCAGCCAGCGAGTTAGCCAATCGGTTGCAGCTTCATCGTGGTTACAAAGAAAAGAAATCAGCCAACGCAGGTTGGCACACGCTGCATCATCCCTGACTGGCTCAAGCGGCAACCCGTCAAAGGTATTGATGTACACCGCAGGATCCTTCGTCATGGTCGGATCAAACACGATGTGTTCAACATCGACGGTGCGGCGCTCACTGCTGTTCAACCACAGCGGGTAAGTGTCACCCAGCGCCATCTTCACCGCGCCCTCGGCTATACGCCGCTTCTTTTGCCGATCCCAAACGTCTTTGGTGCCATCGATGTAAACGTAGCGATCGGTTGGAGACATCCCGAATGCACCGCCTTTCTTCCCAGCCATGCGGCGCGCCTGCTCGATCTCGCGAACATGGTCGTCAGAAATCAGCCTCTTTCCGGTGTCGTCCAACCAGGCTTTGGCCAGAGGCTTGCCCACGCGAGCTTCGAAGGCGGACTTCTTCATTACCTTCGATTGGTCGCAGTCCCACACGTGCGTGGTGCCCTCGACCAACGCAAAACGACGCAGAATGTGATCCAACGTTATGACCTCCCCCGCCCCCCCGTCAGGAGCAGGAGCGGCCTCGCTGGACGGGCATGTTTCGTCGGAGATCGGCCCGCTCAATTCACCGGATGGGGTGGGGGGAAGATCATTCGGATCTGGACGGGCGGCGTATTGCATGCCCAACATTCGCGCAGCATCCCTCACAGCCTTCGACTGGTCGCCACCGTGCTCGAGTAAGCAGAACACTTCAAAGGCGTCGTTCTGATGCCCGTTCGCGAGAGGGTCAGCACCGTGGTGCGAATAAACCTTGTCCTCACTGATCGTCACCCCTGGCAGACCGGTGCTGCTTTGAGGGTACAGCCACTTATTGCCTCGCTTGATGTATCCATGGGCACGAAGAAGCTCCGCAACATCGTGACAACGGTTGAATTCATCAATTACCGAGGGCTGTTTGCCGCCACCGAGTGCAGGACGCTTTTGGGTTTTGACCGGTGGCTTTGGTGGCACAATCGCCCATGGACACGCAGCTTCAGCATCTCGCTTAAAAAACTCCCAATTCTGCCAAATGGTAAGCAGCTCGTTGGTCAGCCTCGGCAGCCCGTCAGTAGCATTTGGAGCGGTTTTCCAGATGTAAGGTTTGCCGGTACCGGGATGAATTGATGGTGGAAATACGTCTTGCACCAATCCCGCACGTAGTTCAAAGACCGTGAAACGTTTGAACGGCTCGGCTTCGGTTCGTGCAGCAGCTTCTGCGCCAAGATCACCCTGCTCTTTCGCAACCTTAGCCTTGTCCATCAACCGTTTGAAAATAGAACCGTCCGGGTCTTTTTCATTCGGCCATGAAAGTGAATGACGCGTGAGTTCGATGCCTTCCGGCACCTTGAACACCACCCGGAATCGCAGCGGATTCCCGACGATAGTCGGGAACACTACTGCCATCGCATCAAGGTCAAGGCCCAACAGTTCATACAGAACATGTCGCGTCCATTGAACGTCATCAACATCCAGTGAACAAACGCGGCTCGGCCCCAGCACGACGCCAAGGTTGTGATTTGGGTTTCGTTGCCAGAACGCCTCGGCCGTGTTGGCGTCGGTGATATAGCCTCCGGGCTTATTCCACCCTAGGCCTTTCGGAGCCTTTTCACCTGGATCAATCGATACGAGTGCCAAGTCAAAAGTACTGATGTAACGCTTTGCCCATGTAGCGATGGCTGTTCCTTTGCCCGACTCACTCATCGCCGGGCCTCCCGCAACTCCTGACAAGAGACACAGGTCTCGCAACCTTCAACCTTCTGCTGTCTAAGCAACGGGATTGGTTCGTCGCAGTCGTCACAGAACTGCGCGCTAACGCGGCTCGATGGCACGCGGCGACTGCGATGAATAGCAACATCAAGCAGGTATTGCGCCTGCTCGTTTGCGCGGTCGATATCATCAGGCATTGATGCGATCCTCCATCGCCTGACGAGCGCCCGCCATGATTCCAAGGACTTCGCGTATCACATCCATTCCGTGCTTTTCGAGATCCACGACTTCATGAAGCTCCCAGACGTTGTCCGCCGCTCCGTCGTGCATCTTGGCCACGAACTCACCGGTTTCCCCGAGTAGCTTACCAACCGCTTTCAAGGCATCACGGGTTGCCGGTACGGGCACGGGCCGGTACCAAACCGCACCTGCTGGACGCATCAATGCGTCCAGCAAGCGTGGATCAGCGGTCAGCCTGATCACTTCCTCAAGCTCATCTGGATTCAGCCAGCGGCGTTCTTCATCGAGCTTGAGTTTCTTCTGGAGCGTGTCGTTGTCCAACACCATGTCAAAGGCAAGGGCGGTGATTCCGCCCTTGTAGTCACGACCAGCGCGATAAATCGCTTGGCGTAGTGGCAGCACCGGACCAGCGTCCGGCAAAAGATCTGTGCGACTCATAACCGTAAATCCCCTGTTTACGGTGTAGCCATAGCTCAGGGTAAACCCTATCCTACGACTACGACCGATGTGCATGTGCTGTGTATCGTCGTAGCTGGGCTGGGGGATTTTTTGGTGAGAGGCCCCAGCTCAGCACCTTTTAAGCTGCTGACTTTAGATCGGCCGCTTCTTTCTCTTGGGTGTATAGGCATTCGATTGCCTTACCCGTTACGTACCGGACATCTGCTCCTTTCGCGGCGCGATTAATGGTCGGCTGTGTTGTTCCTACGCGATCTGCAATAACTCTCTGGGACAAACCAGACCGCAGCAGCTCCGCAAGCATTTCTTGGATAGTCATATCGTTCACCGATGCGCTTTCGCATTGGTCGCCACAATACACAAACGTATTGAATGATTCAATACACTCGGCGATACGTTTTTGAATCAAGGCAGAGAAAAAGTGATCGGAGACCGCATCGCCCAACGCATGCAGGAATTGGGACTGTCAGAAGGCGAACTCGGCCGGCGCTCCGGCGTTCCGCAACCGACGATTCATAGAATTGTGACGAACGCGGTAACCAGCCCACGCCATGAAAATATCGAAAAGATCAGCAAAGCTTTGAAGGTCAGTAGCAACTGGCTTTGGAAGGGAGGCGAACACAAAGACCCGATGATTGATCAGGGCGCGCCATCTGCGAATGAGACGAACGTTGAACCTGGGCCAGCTATTAAAGGCTACGTCCCTCTCATCTCATGGGTTCAGGCCGGCGCATGGTGTGAGATCGAAGACGTTAGGACCCTTGATGACGCAGAGATATGGCTGCCTTGCGCCGCTTCTCATAGCAGCCAAAGCTATGCCCTGCGAGTACGTGGTCTATCCATGTTCAATCAACATGAACGTCGATCCTTTCGAGACGGAGACATCATCTTTGTTGATCCCGCGAAAGACGCGGAAAATGGTTCTCTTGTGATTGCCAAACTCATGGATAGCCAAGAAGCGACCTTCAAACAATTGGTGATGGAGGGCAGCCGCCGGTTTCTGAAACCGCTGAATCCCGCATGGCCAGAGCCGATCATTGAGTTAGGGGCCGACGCAATCATTTGTGGCGTAGTATTTTCGAAGCTAGAAATTTTCTAATACATAACCCAAAAAAAGGCCCGCAGCGATGTGGGTTTTTTTTGCATCGTGAAAAATTCAATTCAAATACGTATTGACTGAATCAATACGTATTTGTATCGTTTGCACAGTAAATCTCTCACCAAAGAGTACGAACATGCAAACAACACAGCACAGCAACACTCGTTGCCCGGTGTACCTACACCCATCAGCTTGCACTAACCCAGAAGCCGTTAAAGAGATTCAAAAACGCACCGGCCTACTGGTAATCGTCGCTCCTGGCTCTCGCTTAGCACCGGCAAAAGTGAATGTCATCACTCACGAATGCGGACCGTTCGGGGGTGATGCAGCATGAAGCCTCTATTAATTGGTCTCGCTGGCGTCGCCCGCTCTGGTAAAGACACCGCCGCGCAGCATCTGGTAAGCCAGCATGGATTCCAGGCTTACGCGTTCGCTGACCCACTGCGTGACGGTCTGATGCACATCCTCAACTTGAGTCCTTGCGACTTCGACGGTGCGCAGAAGGAACTGCCGCTGCCATGGCTCGGCAAATCCCCTCGCCAGTTAATGCAATCACTTGGCACCGAGTGGGGTCGCAACAACGTGCATCCCGAACTCTGGCTGCTGCTTGCGGAACAGAACCTCGACCTACTCGCTCGCACCCACGACGAAACACGCGGCTTTGTCGTCAGCGACGTGCGGTTCGAAAACGAAGCGGACTTCATCCGTAAGCGTGGCGGCGTGGTGATTCACATGGAGCGGATAGCTGCTCTCACCGTCAACCAGCACAGCAGTGAAAACGGTGTCGTGCGCGCGCCGGGAGATATCTGGCTGCCGAATGATGGGCCGTTCGAAGAGTTGTTCACCAACCTAAACCATATTGTGGACACCCTGCACACCCGTGCTGCGGCGGCCTGAGGCAGCGTTATGACAAACCGCACCCTGGACGAATCCGCCGCATTGCTCGGACTCAAGCCCCGCGCCTTCCGCACCAGGTTGCGCGAGCTGGGCATTCTCAACAGCAGTGGCGATCTAGCCAGCCAGCACCGTGATCGCGGCTATCTGTATTCGGATCCGCGTAGCACCGTGATTCCGTCTCTCAACAAGTGCCGTCATTACTCCGTGGTGATGGTGAAGGAAGAAGGGATCGAATGGCTGGCCAAAAAGCTAGGAATCATCATTACCAAAAAGGACGCCGCTGCATGAAAACCAACAACCTCAATGCCTACACGCAAGCCCTCGGCGCCCTGAAGCTGATCCCGATCTACTTGAACTGCCCGGGGGTAGTCAGCCGCGCAACGCTCGTTGGCGCCTCGACGGAAGCCATCCAATTACTGGAAAGCATGCCCGTACTAAGCACCGAGCTGGCCGAGGTATTCCGCTGCGTCAACAACGTGATCCTTGACGGGCAAGTCGCCTACGTTACGCCGACTAACTCGCCTGAGTACCCATTCGGCGCGGTAGTGGCTGACGCCAAGGGCAACATTTGTGCGGCTGCAATGGGCAAAAGTAAGGAAGGCCTCGCCGAGCTGATTCGCCTCAAGTTGCTGCCCCCATCGGAGGGGTTCGGGGAGAACGCAGCGTGAACAACACACTTGAACAATTGCGACGTCAGTTCGCTACTCCATGCCCGACCTTGGGCGCTGTTCGGGAACAGTACTTCGCACACATTCGCACCGACCGCTACCTACTGGCCGAGATCAAGGCAGGTCGGATCGCGCTGGTCGTGAAGCGGCTGCACGGGTCGGCTCGCGCTCAACGAGTGGTGTACCTGCACGACCTGGCCGAGTTCCTCGACGCCCAAGCGGCGAAGCAAGCGGCTTGATTTCAACGGTCGCCTCTGCCGTCCAGAGGCCAACAAATCGCACATCAATAGGCACAGCACATGAAACCTACGGATACGGCCGAATTCATCGGCGAACTCAACGCAGGCGTCTTCGCCAATCAGATCGGTCACGCCCTTTCTGAAGTGGCATCGGGAGTTGTTGATAACGGCAAGGTCGGCTCGGTCACCCTGACCTTCACCTTGAAGCAGATCGCCAACAGTCATCAAGTTACCGTCAATCACAAGCTCGCCTACAAGGTGCCTACCAAACGCGGCAGCCGTACCGAGGACACCACCCTCGATACCCCGATGCACGTCAATGAGGGAGGTCGCCTGACTTTGTTCGCCGAAGCCCCCCGCGCCGGTCAGCTATTCAACCGCGACGACGCACCGATTCACGCGAAGTCCTAAACCGTTCGATTCCAAACCTCTCACCAAAGGAAGTCGATTCAATGGAAGCCAAAGCAATTCAATTGATTCAGGACACCGCCGTTCTGGCCTATGCCAAGCCGCTGGATACTTTCACCCCAGCGTTGGTATTGCCGTCTGACCAGAAGATCCACAGCATCGAGAAATTTCAAGCCGCTCGTAGCCGGTTCCGCGGCGCGCTCACTACCCACTCGCTGCTGGACTTCGGCAATTACGTAATGACGCAAAGTGCCGAGGTTGTAGCGTCTGGTTTTGTGGACGCCGAAGCAATGTCGTGCACAGTCATTTTCAACCTGGGCGACACCACGTCACCAGGGCACGGCGACTTCACCGCCACCTTGAACTTGAGAAAAACGGCTGCCTTCCGGGCGCTGGAACGTGCAGCCTCCATTCAGTTCGCGCAGAAAGAACTCAGCGACTGGATCGAGGATTGGGCATCGAATCTCCAAGCTCTCGCAGCCGATGACAGCCCCATCGATTTGCGTAAAGCCGCGAGCGCCATCCGCTCCATCAGCATCGAGCAAGCACGCAAGAGCGAACACATCGTCGGCGACCTAAGCGCCTCTCGTTCAGCGATGGACCAGATTGAGGCCAAGTCCTCAGAAGGGTTGCCTGCTGAATTCCTGTTCACCGTCGAGCCATATGAAGGGCTGAAAGTCCAGATCATCCGCCTGCGTGTAGCCGTTCTCACTGGCGGGGACAAACCCCTGCTACGCCTGCGCTGGATTGGAGAAGAACAGCTTCGCGAAGACTTGGCACAAGAGTTCAAGGAAGTCGTGCAGCACGAAGTCGGGGGCGGCGCGCAATTGACTATCGGCAATTTCAACTTGGGCTAACCACCCTTCCCCCCCCTCCGCCGGCCTCTCACCAAGTATCCCGGCGGAGGGATCTACTGAGGTACACAGCACATGACTGCAATTCAAATATACGCACTCATCTCCCTGGTCGTCTTAGCCGGCCTACTTGTCTGGGCCGGTTATTTCATTGGGCATAACGACGGTATGTCCGCAGGCATGAAAGAAAGCGATGCGATCCAGCGTGCCGAAAGCGCAAAGACCATTCGCGAATTGAAGGCTTCCCTTGACTTCATTAAGGCTGACCACGCCCGCCTCGCGCGATTCAGCAAGCTCCTTCAAGGAGGACTGGCCCTCGGCGAAACCGAACGTCAGGCGCTACTCGACATCGCCGAGAAGCTTCGGATTGCCGCCGAGACGTTTGCCGCCTTCCGCACAGGCAAAAAACTCGAAAGAGACACGATTGAGCTACGTGATAAAGCGCTTGCCATGGCAGCTCTTCTCGCTCCGGTGACTTCATGATAGCGCTCCGCCGAACGGTCCGAATTCGCCGAGGGCAAATGCCACCTCTCGACTTACAAACCATCTGCGACAAGTGCAACACCTCGCGGGCACATGGCAACCATCAACAATGCAGCAAGCAGCGCCAAGCCGAAGGTATCGCCCGGCGAGCAGCGGAGAAATCACAATGAGTGCAGCAGAAAAAATCGACTTCCACATCACACCCGGCGCCTGGTTCCGGCAAGACTTGCTGTACCCAGTTTTCGGCCTGAGCACCGAAGCAGTCCGCAAGTACCGCACCCGAGGCCTGTGGCTTGAAGGCAAACACTGGCGTTATGACCCGGCCAACGTAATCGTCTACAACCGCGCAGCCATTGAGCGCTGGATGGAAGGGAAACCATGATCGATAAGATGCCGACCGGCGTTGAGATGAACGGCAAGCAGTTGCGCATCTGGTTCATCTTCAACGGCCAACGGTGCCGGGAACCACTGGAAGGAATCTCAAAAGTAAACAAGGCCGCTATCGCTTATGCGGATAACAAGCGTCGGACCATCCTCGCTGAAATCAAAGAGGGTCGCTTCGACTACGCGGCACATTTTCCGAAATCGCCCAGGGCTGCAATGTTCACAGGCGCTGGCGGCCCTTCGCTAAAGCGTACAGTGAAGGAAGGTATTGATCGCTGGTTAGAGGTTCAGCGCGCGCTTAAAGCTTCAAGCACCGTCGTAAACTACGTGAGCAAAGCAGTACACGTAGAGAAGAAATTCGGTAAGCGTCGGATCGTCGATATCAGCAAGAGCGACATCGAGTTGTTTCAAGCGCAGCTGCTGAAGCAAGGCTTGGCTCCGAAGACAGTGAACGACATTTTCACTGTCGTTCGCGGAGTCTGGGCCGACGCATTCGGTGACGGAATACTAAAAGCCAACCCGCTCGACCGAATCAGCAACGTCGGGGCAGACGTCGACCTTGAGCATGCTGACCCCTTCAGTCGCACCGAGATCGAGTTGATTGGTAAAGCGGACCCCGGCCGGCGAGCTGATGCCCGAATGATTGAGTTCAACTGCTGGGCCGGTCTGTCTCTGTCCGAGCTTATCGGACTGGCTGTTGAAGACGTCGACCTCCAAGCCGGCCTGGTACACATCCGGCGGGCACTGGTCGTAGGAGAATTCAAAGTTCCCAAGGAACGCTCAAGGGTAAGAGTCGTTGAGCTGATAGACCCTGCCCTCGAACTTATGCGGGAGATTGTGGCTGCTGCCAAGGACGCACAAGCCGAAGAGATCACGGTTATCCAACGCGACAACATCACCTCCAAGAAAGTGAAAGTGAAGTTCCTTTTCCGTAGTTCCACCAGCGGCTTACTCTGGAGCGGCAAGACATTGAGCAACTGGTTCACCGCTCATCTCAAAAAGGCGGAAGTCCGTCATCGCGGGGCGAACCAATGTCGCCACACCTTTGCCAGCCAGATGCTTTCGAGCTACGTTCCGGTCGAATGGGTGGCTAGGCAGCTAGGGCACGCCGATACAACGATGGTACGAAAGCACTACGGGAGATGGATACCGAAGGACACGAAGAGCATGGCGGGTATCGTCTCGAAGATGTTGGGATTCAGAACAGATTGAACATAGGCCCGATATGGCCTGCGATAAATTGATGTAATGTTCTGATCTTCGAACGTTGCCAAGGATCGTCGCCATGAGTTCAAGTGAAAATGCTTTTTCTGAAACACACGTATCAGAAGCGTTGAACGATCTGAAAACTTTGGCGCTGAGGTTGCGGCAACTGATTACGACTCAACCTCCCAAGGATTTGCTGGGTTATATCTACGCAGGTCTACTATTTGGCGGAATCACGAGGTCTAACGAAGACGCACCAAACAAGACGGCAAAATCT
Organism: Pseudomonas sp. RG1; assembly: GCF_025910115.1. Lineage (NCBI taxonomy): Bacteria > Pseudomonadati > Pseudomonadota > Gammaproteobacteria > Pseudomonadales > Pseudomonadaceae > Pseudomonas > Pseudomonas sp. RG1. Next base: position 53,158 of record NZ_JAPCIK010000012.1, on the reverse strand, counting down.
TTAGCAAAGCTTAACGTTGATGAAGCCCAATTCCTTCTTGAATACGTTCATGCCGTGTTGGCTACGACTCCGCTGCAAGTCGATACCGCACTCAATGAGGCTATCTGCGCGGAGATCATTCTCGTCGCCGCGGAGCTGAGAATGGCATCAATGATCGCTACGATGCTGATCGCCTCGGAAACCTCCGAAACCGAGTATGGACCTGGAACGAAGGATCTCATGTTTCATGCCCTAACCACGTGGGTATTGATTCGAGGAGGACGCTACCAGGTATTGGAGGAAGAGTTTTTTAGCTTCGCCCTTGAACCACACAATGACGCCCTTCTACAGACCTATGGCGTAGGGGCTGACGAGGTAGCAATCGGCATACAAGAGCTAGCCAATTCAATACGCATGGGGCACGACAAGGCCGCTCGTGCAATTGAAAGCTCCATGAATAATGCACAACAGTTTGTGCAATCTCGCGGACAATCAATGGAAGAAGGCATGAAGCATTGGAGAGCCGAGCGTGCGGAAGAGGCCGACTCCGCCAGCGCTGCATTCGTTGATCTTTTTCAAGGGGGCATCTGCAACGCCCGGCAACATACCAAACTCCCGGATATTCTTTTAGATGATCTCTCATACGAGTTGGCTGAAGAAACAGAGTTCTATGCTCCTGGAGATTACTCAGGAACTCCATTTCGTACGCTGCCCGCACGCAAAAAACCGCTGATCAAATTAGATGGAGCTCATTACCTAACCGATCCAAGTTTTGCCCGTGATGCCGCGTACCGAGCGATTCTTTACAACCTTTTAGTTCGAGATCCCGGATATTCCGAAAAATTTAAACAAAACCAGAAGGAATGGAGTGAAAGCTCATTTGTAAAAATTTTTGGTCGCCAGCTAAAAGGCGCAAAAATTTTGAACGAGGTTTATTACCGTCGCAATGGTAAGTGGTTCGAAAACGACACCTTGGTCATGCTCGATGGAGTACTAGCTGTAATTGAGGCGAAGTCAGGCGCAGCCGCGACCATTGCTTCACCCGCCGAGAGTTTCGAGCGCCACGCAAGGGCAGTGCGTGACTTGGTCGTGAAAGCCTACGATCAATGTCAGCGGTTCATTGAGTACCTCGCTTCAGCGGACGAAGTGCCAATATACGAATTCAAGGATGGCCGGTACGAAGAGGTGGCTAGAATCCGTCTTGCCGACTACTGGCTAGTACTACCCATAGGATTGACAGTAGAGTCTTATTCGCCTTTCTCCACTGGCAGCAAACAGCTGACAGGGATAAGCCCCATTTTGGGCAAACATCCATTTATATCTGTAGCCATCGATGAGTTGCTCGTACTCAACCGTTTCCTTCCTGGTACCGGAGCGCTAATCCATTATTTAAGCATTCGTCAGGAAGCTGCAGGGATCAAAGAGGTATTCCTATTTGACGAATTCGATCATCTAGGGTCATACATTGAGAATAATCGCTTCTGCCAAACCGTGCGTCGACAACTGAAAGAAGGTGCAACCCTAATTACCATGGATGGTATGAGCTCCATTGTGGATGATTATTTCAGCACCCACGATTGGGAAAAAAAGCAGCCACCTAGACAAGATATTCCAGACGAACTCCAAAGGTTACTCGCAGCTCTAAATGTGACTCGAGCTTCTGGCTGGATTGAGGCTGATAACCGTCTGCGTGATTTTAGCTTTGAAGGTCGCACAAACTTGGCTCAGCAGCTTGAACCTTTGAGAAGGAGCCTTCGTCAGCATAAATACCGTTATTTTGCAGTACGCGTTGACGTGGGAATGCTGTTTTGGATGCATCGCAGTGGCGATACTCCTGACATCTCAGCCGCTCAGTTCAAAGCACAAGTCGCAGCCGAATCCCTCGATGTCGAGAAGGTCATGCTGATCGTTTTTGGAGTAAGTGATCAGGGCCAGTACTCCCATGCAACGACGTACTGGATTCAGCGTGAGCAGATGACTTCGGATGCAATAAAAGCGGACGCGGCAGCACTGAGCTGCCGGACTATTGAACTGACGACCTCATCGTCCGCGTTAGCTCAACGCCCGGCACGAACTCCGGGTCGCAATGAGCCCTGCTGGTGCGGCAGCGGAACAAAATTCAAGAAGTGCCACGGCCGTTAAACGGATGGCCTATAGCCGCCTGAGACGGCTTCACAGAAGCCTTTTATGCCCTAAATTTGCCCTAACCAAAACTTGATAAACGAAAAAGCCCCCGTAATCATCAATGATTACGGGGGCTTCGTCTTGTTCAATAATGGCGGAGAGATAGGGATTCGAACCCTAGGTACCGGTGAAGGTACAACGGATTTCGAATCCGTCCCATTCGGCCACTCTGGCATCTCTCCAACGGCGCGCATCATAACAACACTTTCGTTGGTTGCGAACCCCCCAAACGAAATTTTTTCCGTGCTATCAGATGCTTGCGTCGATTAAAGCGGTACGCCCAGACGAGCGGCGACTTCTTCGTAGGCTTCGATGACGTCACCGAGGCCCTGGCGGAAGCGGTCCTTGTCCATCTTCTTCTTGGTGTCCTTGTCCCACAGACGGCAGCCGTCCGGGCTGAACTCGTCGCCGAGGACGATGGAACCGTCGCTGAACACGCCGAACTCAAGCTTGAAGTCGACCAGCAGCAGGCCGGCGTCGTCGAACAGTTTGCTCAGGACTTCGTTGACCTTGAGCGACAGTTCCTTCATGCGCGCCAGTTGCTCGGCGGTGCCCCAACCGAACGCCACGACGTGGGATTCGTTGATGAACGGGTCGCCCTTGGCGTCGTCCTTCAAGAACAGTTCGAAGGTGTACGGGTTGAGCTTCATGCCCTCCTCGACGCCCAGACGCTTGACCAGGCTGCCGGCGGCGTAGTTACGCACGACGCATTCCACCGGGATCATGTCGAGCTTCTTCACCAGGCATTCGTTGTCGCCCAGCAGTTTGTCGAACTGGGTCGGCACGCCGGCCGCTTCGAGTTTCTGCATGATGAAGGCGTTGAACTTGTTGTTCACCATACCTTTGCGATCAAGCTGTTCGATGCGCTTGCCGTCGAACGCCGAAGTGTCGTTGCGAAACAGCAGGATCAAGCGGTCAGCGTCGTCGGTCTTGTAAACCGATTTGGCTTTGCCGCGGTAGAGTTCTTCACGTTTTTCCATGATGGGCTCCGCTTGCTAAGTAGGTGGGCTAGGCGATGTGGCGCCAGTCGAGCCCTGAATCTTGATCGGCCAGTTGCAGCCAGTCCGGGTCGCACCCGAGGGTGTCGACAAAACATTGCCGGGCCAGCTGCGGCAGGTTGTTCTTGCTGCTCAGATGGGCCAGCACCAGGTGTTGCAAACCCTGCCAGCCCAACTCGGCCACCAGGAATGCCGCCTGATGGTTGTTCAGATGTCCGCGTTCGCCGCCCACCCGTTGCTTGAGAAAGTACGGGTAGTGACCACGGGCCAGCATGTCGCGACAATGGTTCGACTCGATCATCAATGCATCGAGGTCCCGATAGCCATCCAGCACCCGCTCGCAGAACGATCCCAGGTCGGTCAACAGGCCGAAGCGCCGCTGTTCCTGATCGCTGAAGACGTACTGGGTCGGCTCCTGCGCGTCATGGGCCACGGCAATGACCCCGACGTTCAGTGCGCCGATCTGCAGTTGCTCGCCGCCGGCCAGAAAGCCTGCCGGTTCAAGCGGTTTGCGCATCCCGCGCAACGTGCCACGACTGAGGTAGACCGGCAGATTGTAGCGCCGAGACAGTAAACCCACGCCATGCACGTGGTCGGCATGTTCGTGGGTCACGAGTATCGCGCTCAGTTGCGCCGGGTGAACACCCAGGCGCAACAGACGTCTTTCGGTTTCCCGCAGGGAAAAACCACAATCCACCAGCACGTACGTATCAGCACTGGCGATCAGCGTGCCGTTCCCTTGGCTACCGCTGCCGAGAACGGCAAAACGCATATCGGATCAGCCCAGGTTGTCCTGAATCACGCTCAACACTTTACGCGCGACATCGGCCGGCGCGACGGTGTTGATGTTCTTTTCGACGGTGACCTGGATGTTCTCGCCCACCTTGCTCAGGCGAACCTGATAACGCTCGGCGCGGGCTTCGACTTCTTCCTTGCTCGGCGCACTGCGGAACAGGCTGCTGAAGAAGCCAGGCTTGTCGTCTTTCTTCTCGGCTTTTTCGGCCAGGTTGATGTAGTACAGGCCCAGGCTGCGGTTGATGTCTTCAACGCGCCATTCGCCCTGTTCCAGCGCACGGCCGACGCTCGACCAGGCGCGGTCCAGATCGGTACCGACGTTCAACACCGGGTTGCCGCTGCCGTCTTCGTTCAGGCTGACACGGCTCGGCGCGTCGAAATCACGCGAGGCCAGCATCGACACCGAACCGCCCTTCTCGGACGTGCGGCTCATGCTCGCGAGCATGTCGTCGACCAGCGCAGCGTCCAGGCCAGTGTTGACCGAACGGTTGGTAAAGGCCACGTCCGCCGTGCTGCCGGCAGGACGCTCGGCGCTGACCACGTAGATTTCACTGGTGTTGCGCTGCACGCCCGGCTCGATGCGCACACGCACGCGGGTTTCGCTGTCGCTGGCGATACCGGCCGCACTCAGGCGCTTGGCCATCGAAGCGGACAACTCGTCGGAGTGCTGCCAGGTGGTGGTGAACTCACCGGTCTGCGGACGCTGTTCATCCAGACGGAAACCGTTGTCCTGGAAGAACTGCAGCGCCACTGGCCAGACTTCGGCCGGCGGGTGCTGAGCCACGACCCAACGCGAATCACCGCTCTTCTGCAGCGAGTAATCGGTGGCATCGGCAACCGCCGAAAGCGGCTGAGGACGCGGCACGACGTATTCGCCCGTCGCGGTGTCATCGGCCACGTTGCGCGGGATCGGCAACAGCGGATCGAGGCGCTTGGCAGTGCTCACATCCGGTGGCAATTGCATCGGTGCAGTCTGTTGCGCTTGCAGGTAATCGCTTCCACGGTCGCGGAAATAACCTTCCGGCCCCCAGACCCATCCGCAGCCACTGGTGCTGGAGATAATCAAGGCAAGTGCGGAAAGTCCGGCCATTCGCTTCATGCGTTGTACTTCCTCAATTAAACCAGGACGTTGCACTGGCGCAGGGCCGAGCGCAGCGTTTCATGACAAGGGGTGCTCAGCCAGGTCAGTGGCAGGCGGATGCCTTCGTGCATCAGGCCCATTTCGACCAAAGCCCACTTCACCGGAATCGGGTTGGCTTCGATGAACAGGTCCTTGTGCAGCGGCATCAGTTTTTCGTTGATTGCGCGTGCGGTATCGGCGTCGCCCTTGAGCGCGGCCTCGCACAGGTCAGCCATTTCGCGCGGGGCGACGTTGGCGGTGACCGAAATGTTGCCTTTGCCGCCCAGCAGGATCAGCTCGACAGCGGTCGGATCATCGCCGGACAGCACGATGAAATCCTTGCTCACGCCATCGATGATCGCTTTGGCGCGCTTGAGGTCGCCGGTGGCTTCCTTGATGCCGATGATGTTCGGCACGGTGGACAGGCGAATCACCGTCTCGGCCTGCATGTCGCAGGAAGTGCGGCCGGGAACGTTGTAGAGAATCTGCGGAATGTCGACCGCTTCAGCGATGTGCTTGAAGTGCTGGTACAGGCCTTCCTGGGTCGGCTTGTTGTAATAAGGAACCACCAGCAGGCAGGCATCGGCGCCGGCGGCCTTGGCGTTGCGGGTCAGCTCGACGGCTTCGCGGGTCGAGTTGGCGCCGGTGCCGGCGATGACCGGAATGCGCCCGGCAACCTGTTTGACCACGGCTTTGATGACGGCGATGTGCTCTTCTACATCAAGGGTGGCCGACTCGCCGGTAGTACCGACGGCGACGATGGCATGGGTGCCGTTCTTGAGGTGGAAGTCCACGAGTTTGCTGAGGCTGTCCCAGTCAAGACGCCCTTGTGCATCCATGGGAGTGACCAGTGCCACCATACTGCCCGCAATCATGAAACCGCTCCTGCCGGAAAAAGAGAGCGGTAATGGTACTGGCGCCAAGATGCTTGCACAAGCGAAGTACTGCGCCGCCGCCATTCCCCTTGGCGCCGCTTTTCGCTACCCTTCAGACTTTGATCGGTACAGATCAGCTTGTACGCCGGGTTTCAGCCTCCCCTTTCGGCCTCCCAGGCCCCGTTCCTGCGTCGCATCGACGCGCTCCCGCACAGTGGAGCGAGCCGCGAACGCTGGTCGGGGCTCTTTATACGGACCGCCAGAACAGGCATGCCCGGCCACCAACGCCCGTCAACCTACCGACCGCTCATCGCTTTAGGAATGCTGCATGTCCACCCCCACAGTTCGCGAACAATTCCTTGTCATCAGTGCCCTCGGCGCCAACCCCATGGAGCTGACCAACGTCCTGTGCCGCGCCAGCCATGAAAACCGCTGCGCCGTCGTCACCTCTCGCCTGACCCGCCACGGCGAGTGCAGCGCCCTGGTGCTGGAAATTTCCGGCAGCTGGGACGCCCTCGCGCGCCTCGAAGGCAGCCTGCCATTGCTGGCCAAGCGTCACGCTTTCACCGTCAACGTGGTGCGCAGCGCCGCTCTGGAAAATCGCCCGCAGGCGCTGCCTTACGTGGCTTACGTCAGCTCGGCGTATCGCCCGGACATTATCAATGAGCTGTGCCAGTTCTTCATGGACCACAACGTCGAGCTGGAAAACCTCACCTGCGACACCTATCAGGCGCCCCAGACCGGCGGCACCATGCTCAACGCTACGTTCACCGTGACCCTGCCGGCCAACACCCAGATCAGCTGGCTGCGCGATCAGTTCCTCGATTTCGCCGATGCGATGAACCTGGATGCCCTGATCGAGCCTTGGCGCCCACAAAACCCAATGTAAGGAAGCTTTCATGGCCGTTGCCATCGACCAACCGGTTGCGGATTTCACCGCACCTGCGACCAGCGGGCAGACCGTCAGCCTGTCCGAACTCAAGGGCAAGCAAGTGGTGATCTACTTCTACCCGAAGGACAGCACCCCGGGCTGCACCACTCAGGGCCAGGGCTTTCGCGATCAATATGCGGCATTCAAGGCTGCCAACACCGAAGTCTTCGGCATTTCCCGCGACAGCTTGAAGTCGCACGAAAACTTCAAAGGCAAACAGGAATTTCCGTTCGAGCTGATCAGCGACAAGGACGAAGCGGTTTGCCAGTTGTTCGACGTGATCAAGCTGAAAAAGCTGTATGGCAAGGAATACCTGGGCGTTGATCGCAGCACTTTCCTGATTGATAAGGACGGTGTGCTGCGTCAGGAATGGCGTGGCGTGAAAGTGCCGGGGCATGTTGATGCCGTGCTGGCGGCGGCTGAGGCTCTGAATAAAGCCTGATGTTTTTGCTGCGTCTGTAAAGACGCCTTCGCGAGCAGGCTCGCTCCCACAATTGAAATCTAATCACCGTGGGAGCGAGCCTGCTCGCGAATAGCCTCTCTGTAAAATCCGGATCAACCGCTAAAGCAACGGCGCCACCACCGGCTCCTTGCGCGGCCACGCATCCAGCACTGCCTTGAACAGCGTCGCCAGCGGGATCGCGAAGAACACACCCCAGAATCCCCACAACCCGCCAAACAACAGCACCGCGCAGATGATTGCCACCGGATGTAGATTCACTGCTTCCGAAAACAGCAACGGCACCAGCACGTTGCCGTCCAGCGTCTGAATGATCCCGTAGACCGCCATCAGGTAGATGAACTGATCGCTCCAGCCCCACTGGAACAGCGCAATCAGCAGCACCGGCACGGTCACCACTACCGCACCGACATACGGCACCACCACCGACAAGCCGACCAGCAACGCCAGCAGCGCCGCGTAATTCAGGCCCAGCGCGATGAAGGCGATGTAGGTCACGCCGCCGCAAATCACGATCTCGATGCCTTTGCCACGTATGTAATTGGCGATCTGCCGGTTCATTTCCTGGGCGACGCGGGTGATCAGCGCGCGTTCGCGAGGCAGATAGCCGCGCACCCACTCGCCGATCATCGCCCGATCCTTGAGGAAGAAGAACACCAGAATCGGTACCAACACCAGATAGATCATGATGTTCACCAGCAGTGGCAAACTCGACAACGAGAAAGTCAGTGCCCACTGACCGAACTTGCCAATCTCGCCCCGCGCCGCTTCGATCGCTTGCAGGACTTGCTCGTCAGACACCAGATGCGGATAGCGCTCGGGCAATAGAAGCAGCAGCGATTGCCACTTGGCGAGCATGCCCGGCAACTCGTTGAACAGCGTGATCAACTGATGCCACAGCAATGGCAGCACTACGACGATAAACAGCATCAGCGCGCCCATGAACAGCGCAAACACCAGCCCCACCGCCACCCCGCCCGGCACGCGCAGCCGCTCGAGCGTCACCACCAGGCCTTGCATCAGATACGCCAGCACCATCCCGGCCAACACCGGCGCAAGCATGCCGCCGAGGGTGAGCACGGCGGTGAAGGCGAGAAACAGCAGCACTGCCAGCACCACGGCTTCTTCATCGGAGAAGTAGCGCTGAATCCAGTCGCGTAACACTTTGAACATCAATAATCCCTTCGATTTTAGGCGCGGTGCTTCAGGCTTTTTTCAACCAGTAACGGTAGACGCCAGCCTCGTCTTCTTCGCGCAACAGCGCATGACCGGCGAGTTTGGCAAAGGTACGGAAGTCGCGTTGCGAGCCGGCATCGGTAGCGATCACCTTGAGCACAGCGCCACTTTGCAGTTTGTTGAGTTCCATTTTTGCCTTGAGCAACGGCAACGGACAGTTCAGGCCACTGGCGTCCAGTTCCACGTCATGGGCTACAGCGTCAGTCATTGCGTCACTCCGGTTCGGGTTGTCGAGCTGCCTAGAATATCTGGTCGCGGCTTCGGTGTCCGGCTACAGTAAGGTCTTTGTCCTCCAAGGCTTTGTGCATGACTTTTCTGCGCCCTACCCTGCTGACGCTCGCTTGCCTGCTCGCCTCACCAGGCTTTGCCGACGATCTGCCGTCACTCGGCGACGCCAGCTCTGCCATTGTCTCGCCGCAACAGGAATACCAGCTCGGCCGCGCCTGGCTGGCCATGCTGCGCAGTCAGGTTTCCCAGCTCAACGATCCGCAGCTCAAGGATTACGTCGAATCCAGCGTGTACAAGCTGGTCGAGACCAGCCAGGTCTCCGACAGGCGCCTGGAATTCATCCTGATCAACAGCCCACAACTCAACGCCTTCGCAGCGCCGGGCGGCGTGGTCGGGGTCAACGGCGGCCTGTTCCTCAACGCCCAGACCGAAGGTGAATACGCCTCGGTGCTCGCTCACGAACTGGCGCACTTGTCGCAACGTCACTTCGCTCGCGGCGTCGAAGCCTCACAAAGAATGCAGGTGCCGATGATGGCCGCGTTGCTGGCAGGTATCGTCATCGCGGCGGCAGGCGGCGGTGATGCCGGCATCGCCACCATCGCCGGCACCCAGGCTGCGGCGTTACAGGAACAACGGCGCTTCTCGCGGCAGAACGAACAGGAAGCGGACCGCATCGGCATCCTTAACCTGGAAAAGGCCGGTTACGACCCGCGTTCGATGCCAACCATGTTCGAACGCCTGATGCGCCAGTACCGCTTTGACGCCAAGCCGCCGGAATTCCTCCTGACTCACCCGGTTACCGAATCGCGTATCGCCGACACCCGCAACCGCGCCGAGCAGGCGAAACCGGGCGGCATCGAAGACAGCATGCGCTACCAGTTGATCCGCGCGCGAGTGCAGTTGATCTACGAAGAAACCCCGGGGCTGGGCGCCAAGCGTTTCCGCGCCCTGCTCGATGAAAACCCGAAAAATGATGTCGCGCGATACGGCCTCGCCATCGCGCAAATCAAGGGTGGCCAGCTCAACGAAGCGCGAGAGAACCTCAAGCAATTGTTGGCCAAGTCGCCGAACGAGATCATCTACAACCTCGCGCAGGTCGATCTGGACATCACCAACAATCGTCTGCCTGATGCGCAGTCACGGGTCGACCGCATGCTTACGCAGTTCCCGGGCAACTATCCGCTGAATCAGGTGCGTGTCGATCTGCTGTTGAAACAGAATCGCGCCGCCGATGCCGAGAAGGCACTCGACAGCCTGCTCAAGTCACGCCCGGATGATCCGGACGTCTGGTATCAGGTTGCTGAAACCCGCGGCTTGTCGGGCAACATCATCGGCCTGCATCAGGCGCGCGCCGAGTATTTTGCACTGGTCGGCGATTACCGCCAGGCCATTCAGCAGCTGGACTTCGCCAAGCGCAAGGCGGGCAACAACTTCCCGCTGTCCTCGCGCATCGATGCCCGCCAGCGCGAGCTGATGGAGCAGGAGCGTATGGTCAAGGACATGATGGGCTGAGTCTTTCCAGAAAAAAAATTGCAGACACAAAAAAACCGCCTCTTTCGAGGCGGTTTCTTTTTACCTGCCTGCTGGCTTATTCAGCCAGTTTGAAGGTGATGAAGCTGGCACGGCCCTGACGCAGCACGCGCATCGACACCGAACGGTTCTTCGGCAACGCCTTGGCGATGTCGGTGAACTCCTTGGCCGAGCCGATGGCTTGATTGTTCAGGTGGGTGATCACGTCACCCGGTTGCAGACCGATCAGGGCCGCAGGACCGTCCTGCACTTCCTTGATCACCACACCACCTTTGAGGTCGTAGGTTTTCTTCTGCTCGGCGGTCAATTCACCGACCGCAACACCGAGGCGGTTGCTGCTGCTTTCAGCACCGGATTTCGGCAGCGCGTCCAGCTCTTTGTCCTCGTCCGGGATCGCGCCGACGGTCAACTCGACGTTCTTGCGCTTGCCTTCACGAATCACTTCCAGATTGGCTTTGGCGCCAGCCTTCAGCGCGCCGACCAGATGCGGCAGATCGGCGGACATGACGATCGGCTGACCGTTCATGCTCAGGATCACGTCGCCAACCTGCAGGCCGCCCTTGGCCGCAGGGCCGTCATCCTGGATCTGCGCTACCAGCGCGCCGGCTGGCTTGTCCAGGCCGAACGACTCGGCCAGATCCTTGTTCACTTCCTGAATGACCACGCCCAGCCAGCCACGGCTGACCTTGCCACCGCTCTTGAGCTGGTTGGAAACATCCATCGCCACGTCGATCGGAATGGCGAACGACACGCCCATGAAGCCACCGGAGCGGGTGTAGATCTGCGAGTTGATGCCGACCACTTCACCGTTCAGGTTGAACAGCGGGCCACCGGAGTTGCCCGGGTTGATCGGCACGTCGGTCTGAATGAACGGCACATAGTTTTCGTTTGGCAGGCTACGACCGACGGCGCTGACGATGCCTTGGGTCACGGTGTGGTCAAAGCCGAATGGCGAACCGATCGCGACGACCCACTGGCCGGCCTTCAGGTCCTGGGACTTGCCGAGCTTGAGCACCGGCAGATCCTTGCCTTCGATTTTCAGCAACGCCACGTCAGAGCGGGGGTCGGTGCCGACCAGCTTGGCTTTCATCTCACTGCGGTCAGCCAGACGGACGAGGATTTCGTCAGCATCGGCGATCACGTGGTTGTTGGTGAGGATGTAGCCATCCGGCGAAATGATGAAACCCGAACCCAGCGATTGCGCTTCACGCTGGCGTCCATCGCCACGTGGCGAGCGCTGCTGAGGCGGCATGCCGCGCTCGAAGAATTCGCGCAGCATCGGTGGCAGGCCTTCCAGATCCGGCATCTGCTGGTTGACCCGACGGTCCGGCAGTTTCTGCGTGGTACTGATGTTCACCACCGCTGGCGACGCTTGTTCGACCAACTGGGTGAAATCAGGCAGATCGGCCGCTTGCGCAGCAGGCACCGCCTGACCGAGCAACAGTACGGTGGCGAGGATGGAAAGATAAGACTTCAAACTTGGTATCGACATACAGCTCCCGTTACGACGAGCAGGGTTAAGCGATATGGAGCAAAGGAACACCGGAAACCACAGACCGGCATTTTTGTTCCGGGAACAACAAACAAGGCCAGAGCCGTGAGGCTCTGACCTATAAAAAATTTTCAGGGGTTTTGCAAATGAAAATGCTCAGCAAACATTTCGACGTCTCGACGACGAAGTGGAAATGACTGAAATCAGCTCACTGCTTGCTGGTCGCAGCGCCATCGTTGTTACGCATCGATAGAGCGATTCGTTCGGCGGTGCCAATCGGGATTTCGCCGACCACCGTGACCATCATTTCGCCTTGCGGCGTGGTCAGGCGACGGGATACCGCGACGGTCGGGCCCAACTGAGTGCGGGTGTCAGTGACCGTTGCGCCATTCAACGGTTCAAGGAACACCGAGAAACGCGCCAGACCATCGTCATACATCAAGCTGCTGACTTGGGTCTTGGTTTGCGCATCCTTGTGCGAACTGCTGCTGGTCAGCTCAAAGCCTGGCGGGAGCCAGTCCGAACGCCAGTTTTGCACGGTTTTAGCTGCAGAAGCCTTGTCGCTTGCGATGTTGATCGGCTTACAATCCGGGTCCGCCAACAAGTCCTTGTCCGACGGGATTTCATCCGTGTCGAGGCTGGTGAACTGGAAACGCTCGAGCAACTGCCCTTTGTCGTTCAACAGTAACGACTTGAGCGGCAGCCCGGTTTTCTTGTCCAGGTGCAGCTCGAAACCGTAACGGTGCTGATCACGAGGCGTCAGCGACACGATCACTGCGTCACGGCCGGCCACGCGCGACTTGCCAATGACGGCAAGGTCATACCAATTCTTCAGCTTTTTGGGGTCCAGCGCACGGGCGGCAGCGTTGGGTGAATCACCCAATCCCGCAATCAGGGTGCCGCTGACGCATTGAGTACGTCCATCAATGCGCACGACTTCCTGAGCCGAACCGTCGAGCTGCAATAACCGCTCGCGGACCTGGCCATTCTGGACGCGATGCCAGATGTTGTGCGTGGAAAAACTGCCGTTGCGCTCGTAAACGAAAGTACCGTGAAAGCTTTGCTGCTGCTCGGCCTGGCCCAGACGGGTCAACCAGTCCTGGGCCTCGTCAGCGTGGGCTGGAACTATGAACCAGCCACTGAGCAGAAGCGAAAGTAGAGGGATGGCGCGCATGATCCTCCTTAACGGTTTTCCAGGCTTGCGGCACGTGCGTATGGCAGCGCGCTTTCAGTTCCTTTGAGTGCAGCCTGCTGAGCATGCTGACGCAGGTAGCCTGGCAGACGCTGATCATGCCAGCCTGGCTGACCTTGCAGAACGCCGTTGGCCATAGGGCCAGTCGCTTCCGAGCTTTCGCTATAACCAGCCAGAACTGCCGGACCCTTGACCTGTGGAGTAGCCAGAGTAGGCTGATTCGACTGCTGCGCCAGCTCAACACCAGCGATTTCGTCCTGGTTGTACAGGCGAACACCGGCCAGAACGGCCACGGTTACCGAAGCGGCAACAGCGAGGCGACCCAGGTTACGCCATGGGCTGCGGGATACTTTGGCCGGGGCCGTTTCGTCTTCCAGCGCAGCGGACACTGCCGCAGCGATATCCAGACGCGGAAGCAGCAGATCCTTGTGCATGGCTGCCCGAGCGATCTGGTAACGAGCCCAGGTCTCACGGGTATCAACATCATCCAGTGCGCTGAGCACTCGACGCAATTCCAGTTCGTCCGCTTCGTTATCCATCACTGCGGACAGCGATTCCTGCAGGGCTTCACGACTCATGGCGTTCCTCTCTTGGCTGTCGCCGCTGTCTCAGTTTTCCTGCAACAACGGTTGCAGGGCTTTGTCGATGGCCTCCCGAGCGCGGAAAATCCGGGAGCGCACGGTACCCACCGGACACTGCATGACGCTCGCAATGTCCTCGTAACTCAGACCATCGAATTCACGTAAAGTTAAAGCCGTACGCAAATCCTCTGGCAGTTGCTGGATGGTCCGATGGACAGTGCCTTCGATCTCATCCCGCAGCAATGCACGTTCCGGTGATTCGAGATCCTTGAGGCCGTGATCGCCATCGTAGAACTCTGCATCCTCTGAACTTACATCGCTATCCGGCGGCCGACGGCCGCGGGAAACCAGGTAGTTCTTTGCCGTGTTAATGGCAATACGGTACAGCCACGTATAAAACGCACTGTCACCGCGGAAATTTCCAAGTGCCCGATACGCCTTGATAAAGGCTTCCTGAGCAACGTCCTGGGCTTCATGGGTGTCGTGCACAAAACGCACGATCAACCCGAGAATTTTGTGCTGATATTTCAGCACCAGCAGATCGAAAGCTCGCTTGTCGCCACGCTGAACGCGTTCGACCAGCTGCTGATCCTCTTCCTGGGTTAGCATGAACACTCCTCGATAAGCCCGGAGGAGACTTGCATTACTAAACGACCAGACTTGCAAACATAGACTCGGGCTTTTCGCAAAAGTTCTCCCCCTCCAAGCAAGTTTCCTGCGGGCTCTGATTTGGCACGCACGAAAAACGCAGCGCGGGATAAACCGGCTGCGCGAATAATCTTGTTATCGGTTTCGCCGGCAGGAATCCAAACGCAGATTCCGCACTGAAGCCGACACTGTCCCTGGTTTCTGGCACCGTCTATTGATCTTGGGCCTTTGGCAAAAGTTCCAATTATTTATAGCCGTACCCACCTGACATTGCGCAACCCTGCTCGGAAAAGACTGTTTCAGCGCCGATACAGGTGTCATTTTTCAAAACCGATGAAAAAAACTTCCGACGAAGCACAGCGCTTTTTACTGCGCAGTAGTCTCACAATGCCATCTGGGCCCGGCTATTGTGCCGCCCAACCCCTCTATATACTAGTGGGCTGTGTGGCTGTCTTGACTCGCCGATCCAGCTGTCTTGCGCCAACCCCGACCCGGGTCGCTTTGAGCGGAATCCTGAAATGAGCCAACAGTTCCAACACGATGTTCTGGTGATTGGCAGCGGTGCTGCCGGTTTGACTCTCGCTTTGACCTTGCCCGGTCATCTGCGCATTGCCGTATTGAGCAAAGGCGATCTCGCCAACGGTTCGACCTTCTGGGCCCAAGGCGGCGTCGCTGCGGTGCTCGACGATACCGACACTGTCGAATCCCATGTCGACGACACCCTAAATGCGGGCGGCGGCTTGTGCCATGAAGACGCCGTACGCTTCACCGTCGAGCACAGCCGCGAAGCCATTCAATGGCTGATCGACCAGGGCGTGCCGTTCACCCGCGACGAACAGTCCGGCACTGAAGACGGTGGTTTCGAATTTCACCTGACCCGCGAAGGTGGCCACAGCCATCGACGGATTATCCATGCTGCCGACGCCACCGGCGCTGCGATCTTCAAGACCTTGCTGGCCCAGGCCAAAGAGCGCGATAACATCGAATTGCTGGAACAGCGCGTCGCCGTCGATTTGATCACCGAACGCCGCTTGGGCATGGAAGGCGATCGTTGCCTGGGCGCTTACGTGCTGAACCGCGCCACGGGCGAAGTCGACACCTACGGCGCACGTTTCGTGATTCTGGCCTCGGGCGGCGCAGCCAAGGTCTACCTTTATACCAGCAACCCCGACGGCGCCTGCGGTGACGGCATCGCCATGGCCTGGCGTTCCGGTTGCCGGGTGGCGAACCTGGAATTCAACCAGTTCCATCCGACCTGTCTGTATCACCCGCAAGCCAAAAGCTTCCTCATCACCGAGGCCCTGCGTGGCGAAGGCGCGCATTTGAAGCTGCCCAACGGCGAGCGCTTCATGTATCGCTTCGACAAACGCGCGGAGTTGGCGCCTCGCGACATTGTCGCGCGGGCCATCGACCATGAAATGAAGCGCCTAGGTGTCGACTGCGTTTATCTCGACATCAGCCACAAGCCTGAATCGTTCGTCAAAAGCCACTTCCCTACTGTTTATGAGCGCTGCCTGGGCTTCGGCATAGACATCACCAAACAACCGATCCCGGTGGTCCCCGCTGCGCACTACACCTGTGGCGGGGTGATGGTCGATCAGCACGGTCGCACCGATGTACCGGGGCTCTACGCCATCGGCGAAACCAGTTTCACCGGTCTGCACGGCGCCAACCGCATGGCCAGCAACTCGCTGTTGGAATGCTTCGTTTATGCCCGTTCGGCAGCAGCGGATATTCTTGCGCAACTCGATGACGTCGCGGCGCCAACCGCCCTGCCCGTCTGGGATGCCAGCCAGGTGACCGACTCGGATGAAGACGTAATCATTGCGCACAACTGGGACGAATTGCGCCGATTCATGTGGGACTACGTCGGCATCGTGCGCACCAACAAACGCCTGCAACGGGCGCAGCACCGGGTGCGTCTGCTGCTGGATGAGATCGATGAGTTTTACAGCAACTATAAAGTCAGCCGCGACCTGATCGAGCTGCGCAACCTGGCACAAGTCGCCGAGTTGATGATCAGCTCAGCCATGGAACGCAAGGAAAGTCGCGGGCTGCATTACACCCTCGACTATCCGGATATGCTGCCCGAAGCGCTCGACACTATTCTGGTGCCGCCCACCTACGCCGGCTGAACTTGAGCCGCACTCGCAGGCGTCGGTGCAGATCCGCCGCTTGCGAGTCACGTGGCACGCAGATTGACCTGACCCGCCACTCTCCGCGCAAACGAAAGCGCAGCACCACGATCAATGGCAGCGCCAGACTGTCCGGGCGCAGTTGCACCGCTTGCCAGCCATCAGCCTGATTCCACACCTGCCAGCCATCGCCATTGCGGCGCAACCCGCAAAATGCTTTCGGATGACTCAGCAAAATCTGCCGTGGCAGCATCCAAAAACCGTGCAGCGCACAAGCGCAAGCGCCGAGCAGACTGGCCCAGAGCGGAATCGACAGCAGACACAGCGAACCCATGGCGAACGCCTGGGCCAACAGATACGCCGCCAGCAACTGCCGTGAGGCATGCCAGCGGCATTCGAACGTATTACTTGGGCTGGACACGATCCAGAATCATCCGGACCATGCGTTGCAGCTCGGGATCTTCCGACTCGCTGCGCTCCATGAACCAGCCGAACATGTCCTGATCCTCACAGGTCAGCAAACGCACGTACAGATCGCGATCCACTTGATTCAACGTCGCGTAAACCTCCTGCACGAACGGCACCAGCAGCACGTCAAGCTCAAGCATGCCGCGACGGCTGTGCCAAAAGAGGCGATTCAGTTCAACTTGTTCGACCATGGAGCCCTCCTCGAATTTGCCGGGCAGTATACAGCCCCGGCGCGGGCCGCACAGTCGGCTTTGGTCGGGCACCCGTGATCCTTTATCAACTACCCATTTCAACCCTGCCCCCTTATGATGTGCCCCAGTCTATTTACCCTGCGATGACCCATGGCCGATTCTGCTTTTTTCTGCACCCTGTCTCATGAAGGCGTACTCGCGGTTCGCGGTGCGGACGCCGGAAAATTCCTGCAAGGCCAGTTGACCTGCAATATCAATTACCTGAGCGACACCCGCGCCAGCCTCGGCGCCCGCTGCACGCAGAAAGGCCGGATGCAGTCGAGCTTCCGCATCCTGCTTGAGGGCGACGGCGTGGTGATGGCGATGGCCAGCGCGCTGCTCGAGCCGCAACTGGCCGACCTGAAAAAGTACGCGGTGTTCTCCAAATCGAAACTGACCGATGAAAGCGCCGCCTGGGTGCGCTTCGGTCTGGCGCATGGCGATGCAGCCCTGACCAGCCTCGGTCTGGCACTGCCCGCCGAAACCGACAGCGTTGTGCGCAATGAAGGCCTGATCGCAATTCGCGTCTCGCCCGAGCGCGCCGAACTCTGGGTGCCTGCCGCTCAGGCGCCAAACATTCAAAGCCAACTGTCCGCCACGCTGGCTGAGGGTGAACTGAATCAATGGCTGCTGGGCCAGATCCGCGCCGGTATCGGCCAGGTCATGCCTTCCACTCGCGAACTGTTTATCCCGCAGATGCTCAATCTGCAGGCGGTCGGCGGGGTGAGTTTCAAGAAAGGCTGCTACACCGGCCAGGAAATCGTTGCGCGCATGCAGTACCTGGGCAAGCTCAAGCGTCGGCTGTACCGCTTGCGCCTCGACGCGGCCGAGTTGCCGGAGCCCGGCACTCAACTGTTCACCCCCAGCCACAACAGCTCAATCGGCGAAGTGGTGCTGGCGGCCAATGCCGAGGGAAACATTGAACTCCTGGCCGTGTTGCAGGCCGAAGCTGCCGAAGCCGGTGATTTGCGTCTGGGCGCCCTCGAAGGCCCCGCGTTGCACGTGCTCGACCTGCCTTACGAACTGGATCGCGACCGCGAAATCCAGCGTTGATCGCAGCATTGTTGCAACACCCTAGAGAGTCCAAATGAGCGAACTGGCGGAAAAGGTCCAACAGGATTTGGTTGCGGCCATCGATAACGATGACCTGGTTCTGCCAACGTTGCCGGAAGTGGCCCTGCAGATTCGCAAGGCTGCCGAGGATCCGGAAATCAGCGTCAGCGACCTGAGCAAAGTTATCGGCCGCGACACCGCGCTGTCGGCGCGCCTGATCAAAGTGGTCAACAGTCCGCTGCTGCGCGCCGCGCAGGAAGTCACCGACCTGCACACCGCCATCACCCGTTTGGGCATCAACTACAGCAGCAACCTGGCGATCGGTCTGGTGATGGAGCAGATCTTCAATGCCCGCTCCGAAGTGGTCGAACAGAAAATGCGCGAAGTCTGGCGCAGCAGTCTGGAAATCGCTGGCGTCAGCTATGCGCTGTGTCGTCGTCACACTCAGCTCAAACCCGATCAGGCGGCACTCGGCGGGTTGGTGCATCAGATTGGCGTGTTGCCGATTCTGACTTACGCCGAAGACCACAATGAACTGCTCTCGGATGCGGTCAGCCTGACCCATGTGATTGAGCAGATTCACCCATTGCTCGGCGAGAAATTGCTGCGGGTCTGGGAGTTTCCCGAGCGCCTGGTGCATTTGCCGTTGCTGTATCAAGACTTCAGCCGCGACTCGGCGCGCATCGATTACGTCGATATCGTGCAAGTGGCCAATTTGTATTGCCGCAAGGACACCGATCATCCGTTTGCGCGGATTGATCCGTTTAGCGTGCCGGCGTTCAGGAAGCTGGGGATTGATCCGGAGAACAAGCAGTTTTGCGCGGATCTGGAAGAATCGCGGTCGATGTTCTACTGACCTGTGGTGAGGGGATTTATCCCCGTTGGGTTGCGAAGCGACCCTAGACTCTGCGATCCGAACCGCGACTGCTGCGCAGCCGAGCGGGGATAAATCCCCTCGCCACAAAAAACCCTTGCCACAAAAGTATTACCCGGCAATAAAACTGACCCGCACCTTCAACCCTGCCTGCTCGCCATCATGCAAGGTGATCTGCGCCAGATGCGCGCGACAGATCTCGCCGACAATCGCCAAGCCCAGACCTGAACCGGCAACCTGCTGATTGCGCCGATAAAACCGTTCGAACACTCGATCACGCTCGTGCAGCGGGATGCCCGGCCCGTCGTCCTCAACCTCAAGCACTGCCGGGGCCGTCACCCGCAGAATCACATTGCCGCCCGATGGCGTATGCGCCAGCGCGTTGTCGACCAGATTGCTCAGCAGCTCATTGAGCAGCGTCGGCTCACCGCGCAGCCACACCGGCTCATCCGCTTCAAGCGCCAGCGCCACGCCGCGCTTGTGCGCCAATGGCGCCATGGCCATGCCCAGCTCTCGGGCCAATTGACTCAGATCGAGCAACTGCGCGCCGCCCTCGGCAATCGCCCGCGCGCCGTTTTCGACCCGGGCCAGCGATAGCAGCTGATTGGCCAGATGGGTCAAGCGATCGGTGCTTTGCGCGGACGATTCAAGGGTGGTGCGCCAGGTCTCCGGCTCGTTCGAGCGCAGGCCCAGTTCCAGGCGTGCCTTGAGTGCGGCCAGCGGCGTACGCAACTCGTGAGCAGCATCGGCGATGAACTGCGCCTGCCGCTCGAACTGGCCGCGCAGACGCTCGGTGAAATGATTGAGCGCGCGCACCAACGGCCCCAATTCATGCTGCACTTCCACCAGCGGCAGCGGCCGCAAATCGTCGGGCTGGCGTTCCTCAACAGCGGTTCTTAACCGCTCCAGCGGGCGCAGCGCCGCACTCACCGCGAACCACACCAGCAGCAATGCACCCACGGCCAGCATGCCCAAGCGCAACAGGGTGTCAGCCGCCAGACTGCGCGCCATGCTGACCCGCGCTTCGTCGGTTTCAGCCACGCGGATTTCCGCCATGCCGTTCATGTTCGGCTCGCTTACCGCTTTGAGCAGGCTGACCACACGCACGTTCTGGCCGTTGTACTTCGCGTTGTAGAAGCGCGCGAGCGCAGGATAGCTGTCGGTACGCGGCGTGCCGGGCGGTGGCCCGGGAAGATTTTCGTAGCCGGAAATCAGCTTCTGGTGAATGTCGTTGACCTGGTAATAGATGCGCCCGGCACTGTCGTAGGCGAAGGTGTCCAGCGCCACGTAAGGCACGTCGGCGCTGAGACTGCCGTCGCGCTGCGACAACCCGGCAGCGATGGTGCGTGCCGAGGCCAGCAGCGTGCGGTCATACGCGGTGTCGGCGGCTTCGCGACCGTTCCAGTAAGCGCTCAAGCCGCTGGCGAGCATCAGCACCACCAGCAACCATCCAAGGTTCCACAGCAACCGCCAGCGCAGGCTGCTGGGCTTATGCATCGCGGCTTTCCAGCAGATAGCCGAGGCCACGGAAGGTGACAATGGCCACGGGCTGGCCATCGAGCTTCTTGCGCAAGCGGTGCACGTAGATTTCGATGGCGTCGGGGCTGGCTTCTTCGTCGAGGCCGAACACCTGCGCGGCCAGTTGTTCCTTGCTCATCACTCGCCCCGGCCGCGCGATCAACGCTTCCAGGACGGCCTGCTCGCGGGAGGTGAGGGTCAGCAGTTCGTCGCCGAGGGTGAAGCGCCGCGTATCGAGGTCGTAAGCCAGCACACCACAGCGCTGCTGACGCTCGCCGCCCAGCACACTGCGGCGCAGCAAGGCTTTGACCCGCGCTTCCAGTTCCGTCAGTTCGAACGGCTTGGCCAGGTAGTCGTCAGCACCGAGATTGAGGCCGTGCACGCGATCTTTCACGTCACTGCGCGCGGTCAGCATCAACACCGGCAGGTTCTTGCCGCGAGCACGCAGCCGCGCCAGCACCTCGAAACCGTCCATGCGCGGCAGGCCGACATCGAGGATCGCCACGGCGTATTCCTCACTGCCCAGCGCCAGGTCGGCGGCCACGCCATCGTGCAACACATCCACCGTCAGACCGGTGCTCTTGAGCGCCTGAGCCACGCTTTCGGCCAGTTGCAGATGGTCTTCGACGAGCAGGACACGCATGGATTTTTACCTCGTTCAGGGTTGGCCGACGCCACGCTTTGTCGCGGAGTTTACAGCCGCAACCGCCGCTGTGAAGCCCGAAAACCGTGAAAGACAATTGAAAGGTTGTTGAAAGGTTAGCCGGTTAGAGTCGGCCCACGGACAGTTTCGACTGTCGCCGCTGCCGCCACACAGCGCAACGAAAAACGCCATGAAGCGTTTTCGACTCATAAGAACAATAACGGAGTACCCCAGCATGCCCTCCATGCGCACCATGGCTGTAATGCCTGCTCGCCTTGCTCGATTCCACCGTTGCGCCGTCGGCTTCTCGCCGCAGTCCTTTATCCCCTCCGTTGTTTCAGTCGTTGCGCGCGCGCCGCGAGAAAACTGCGCCTGCCGCTAGGTTTTCGCGTTGCCCTTTGGTCATTCGGTCCATCCATAACAACAACTTCTCTGGAGACTCAAATGAACGTATCACTGCGTAAAGTTGCTCTCGCCGCTGGCGCGATGCTGTTTGCCGGCCAACTCATGGCCGAGCCGAAACGTCCGGAATGCATCGCCCCCGCCTCCCCCGGCGGTGGTTTCGACCTGACCTGCAAACTGGTGCAGAGCGCACTGGTCAACCAGAAGCTGTTGAGCAAACCGATGCGCGTGACCTACATGCCCGGCGGTGTCGGCGCGGTGGCATACAACGCAGTAGTGGCGCAACGTCCGGCGGATGCCGGAACGCTGGTGGCGTGGTCGAGCGGTTCGCTGTTGAACCTGGCCCAGGGCAAGTTCGGCCGCTTCGATGAAACCAACGTGCGCTGGCTCGCGGCCGTCGGCACCAGCTACGGCGCCATCGCAGTGAAAAGCGATTCGCCCTACAAGACCCTCGACGATCTCGTCCAGGCGTTGAAGAAAGATCCAGGCTCGGTGGTCATCGGCTCCGGCGGCACCGTCGGCAGCCAGGACTGGATGCAGACCGCACTGATCGCCAAGGCTGCCGGGATCAACCCGCGCGAGCTGCGTTACGTGGCACTCGAAGGCGGTGGTGAGATCGCCACGGCCCTGCTCGGCGGCCACATCCAGGTCGGCAGTACCGACATCTCCGACTCCATGCCGCACATCCAGAGCGGCGACATGCGTCTGCTCGCGGTGTTCTCGGACAAGCGTCTCGACGAACCGGAAATGAAAGACATCCCGACCGCTCGCGAGCAAGGCTATGACATCGTCTGGCCAGTGGTGCGCGGCTTCTACCTCGGGCCAAAAGTCAGCGACGAAGACTACGCCTGGTGGAAAGACGCGTTCGACAAACTGCTGGCTTCCGACGAGTTCGCCAAGCTGCGCGATCAGCGTGAGCTGTTCCCGTTCGCCATGACCGGCCCGGAACTGGACACCTACGTGAAGAAGCAGGTCGCCGACTACAAAGTGCTGGCCAAAGAGTTCGGCCTGATCCAGTGATCGTCTCTGTCTAGTGGCTGCGTCTCCTACGCGGGGACGCAGCACAGGAGCTCCCATGCTTATTCAACGCATTTTCGCCTCGGTGTTGCTGCTGGTGTGTGCCGGCCTGGCACTGATGGCGTGGCCGTACCAAGCGGCTTTTTCCTATGAACCGGTCGGCCCACGCGCCTTTCCGCTGCTGATGCTCGGCCTGATGGGCCTGGCGCTGCTGTACATGGTGTTTCGCCCGGCGCCGATCAAACACAACCCGGATGAGCCGCCGCTGGATCGCGAAACCCTGACCAAGATCGGTCTGTGCGTGGTGTTGTTGCTGGTGTTTGCCGGCACCTTCGAACCCCTTGGCTTCATCGTGGCCAGCATCATTACCGGCGTACCGATGGCCCGTCTCTATGGCGGCCGCTGGCTGCCGAGCGTGGTGATCATCAGCCTGATGGCGGTTGGTCTCTATCTGCTGTTCGATCGCTTGATGGATGTTCCGCTGCCCCTCGGCCTGCTCAGCGTCCTGGAGAACTGATATGGATACCCTTGGCTATTTGGGTCAGGGCTTCGGCGTCGCGCTGAGCCCTTACAACCTGGTGACCGCACTGTGCGGCACCCTGATCGGCACCGTCGTCGGTCTGCTGCCGGGCCTTGGTCCGATCAACGGCGTGGCGTTGCTGATTCCGATCGCGTTCGCGCTCGGCCTGCCGCCGGAGTCGGCGCTGATCCTGCTCGCGGCGGTGTATCTGGGCTGCGAATACGGCGGCCGGATCAGCTCGATCCTGCTGAACATTCCGGGTGAAGCTTCCACCGTCATGACCACTCTCGACGGCTACCCGATGGCGCGCAAAGGTATGGCCGGTGTCGCGCTGTCACTGTCGGCGTGGAGTTCGTTCATCGGCGCGTTCATCGCCACCTGCGGCATGGTCCTGTTTGCGCCGCTGCTGGCGAAATGGGCGATTGCCTTCGGACCGGCGGAATACTTCGTGCTGATGGTGTTCGCGATTGTCTGTCTCGGCGGCATGGCCGGTGATCGACCGTTGAAGACCTTTATTGCGGCTCTGATCGGTCTGTTCCTTTCCACCGTCGGCATCGACGCCAACAGTGGCGTGTACCGTTTCACCGGCGACAACATTCACCTGACCGACGGCATTCAGTTCGTTGTGCTGGTGCTGGGTCTGTTCTCGATCAGCGAAATCCTTCTGCTGCTGGAAAAAACCCACCACGGCCAGGAAGCGGTGAAAGCCACCGGCCGGATGATGTTCAACTTCAAGGAAGCGGCGTCGGTGTTCGTCGTCAACGTGCGCTGCGGCGTGCTCGGTTTCATCATGGGCGTGCTGCCCGGTGCCGGCGCAACGCTAGCCAGTGCCGTGGCCTACATGACCGAGAAGCGCATCGCCGGCACCAGCGGCAAATTCGGTGAAGGCGATCCCCGTGGTCTGGCCGCGCCGGAAACCGCTATCGGCGGCGCGGCGTGCGGCGCTCTCGTTCCGATGCTGACCCTCGGCGTTCCGGGTTCGGGCACCACGGCGGTGATGATCGGCGCGCTGTCGCTGTACAACATTACCCCGGGTCCACTGCTGTTCCAACAGCAACCGGACATCGTCTGGGGTTTGATCGCTTCGTTGTTCATTGCCAACGTGATGCTGGTGATCCTCAACATCCCGATGATCCGCGTATTCACCCGCATCCTCGCCGTGCCGAACTGGGCGCTGGTGCCGATCATCGCGATCATCACCGGGATCGGCGTTTACGCGGTGCACGCGACCACCTTCGATCTGTTCCTGATGATCGGTATCGGCATCTTCGGTTACATCCTGCGCAAGCTGGATTTCCCGCTGTCGCCACTGCTGCTGGGCTTCATCCTCGGTGGCCTGATGGAGCAGAACCTGCGTCGCGCCCTGTCGATCTCCAATGGCGCGCTGGAGATTCTCTGGTCGAGTCCGATCACCTTCGGTTGCTGGATCCTCACCGCGATCATGCTGCTGATGCCGCTGATCCGCATCTGGCGTAAACGTTCGGCGGCACGGCGCGTCATTGCCGATGTTTGATCGCTTGTCCCTGAAAGCCTGGTGGGGCACCCCGCTGGTCGGTCTGCTTGGCGGTTTCATCGCCAGCCAGATCGGCTGGCCGCTTCCGTGGATGGTCGGCTCGTTGCTGGCGATCATCCTGGTGCGCTGCCTGACGCCGTGGCAACTGGCGGAAATCCCTGGCGGGCGCAAGTGCGGCCAGTGGATCGTCGGCATCGGCATCGGCCTGCACTTCACCCCGCTGGTGATGGAACAGGTGCTCAGTCATTTCGGTTTGATCTTCTTCGGTGCATTGGTCACCAGCCTTTCGGCGGTGGTCGGCGTGTGGCTGATGCGCCGCACCGGCGAGGATCGCGCCACGGCTTTTTTCTCAAGCATGCCCGGTGGTTCCGGGGAGATGGTCAACCTCGGCGCTCGTAACGGTGCACTGCTCAGCCATGTCGCGGCCGGGCAGAGTCTGCGGGTGTTGGTGGTGGTGTTGTGCGTGCCGGCGGCGTTCAAGTATCTGCTCGGTGACGGTACGCCGATTTCTCATGCAGGCAGCGTCGATTGGCGCTGGCTGGCGATTCTGTTTCCGGCGGGCGCCCTGCTCGCCTGGCTCTGGCAGCGTCTGCGCCAACCCAATCCATGGCTGTTCGGGCCGTTATTGGTCAGTGCGGCGGTCAGCATCACCTGGGATCTGCACATCGGTTTGCCCAATGGCGGCAGTCAGATCGGCCAATGGCTGATTGGCAGCGGTCTGGGCTGTCACTTCAATCGGCAGTTCTTCCGCCGCGCGCCGTCGTTCATGGGCCGGACGTTGATCGGCACCGCGCTGACCATGTTGATCGCGTCGCTGGCGGCGCTGGGCTTGAGTGCATTGACCCATCTGGATCTGCGTTCGCTTACCCTGGGCATGATGCCCGGCGGGATCGCCGAGATGAGCCTGACGGCGGAGACCCTGCAACTGTCGGTGCCGCTGGTGACGGCGATGCAGGTGATGCGGCTGTTGTTTGTGCTGTTTCTGGCGGAGCCGTTGTTCAGGTATTGGAATCGTATTCCAGAGTCCTGACTGACTAATCGTTCCCACGCTCTGCGTGGGAATGCCTCAATGGACGCTCCGCGTCCGCTTTGGGACGCAGAGCGTCCCGGGCTGCATTCCCACGAGGAGCGTGGGAACGATCTCAGGCGAGAGGTGGCAAGCGCCAGTCGATCGGCGTTTCGCCATTCTGTTCGAGAAACTTGTTGGTCCGGCTGAAATGCCCACAGCCTAAAAACCCGCGATAGGCCGACAACGGCGACGGATGCACCGAGGTCAGCACCAGGTGCTTGGTCGCGTCGATCAGCTTCTGCTTGCTCTGCGCATGGGCGCCCCAGAGCATGAACACCAGATGCGGCTGCCGTTCGCTGACCACTTCAATGATGCGGTCGGTGAAGTGTTGCCAGCCCTTGTCCTTGTGCGCGTTGGCGTTGGCGCGCTCAACCGTCATGGTGGTGTTGAGCAGCAGCACGCCCTGTTCGGCCCAGCTCTGCAGGTAGCCGTGGTTGGGAATGTCGATATTGAGGTCGCGTTTCAACTCTTTATAGATGTTGACCAGCGACGGCGGTGCCGGCACGCCCGGTTGCACCGAGAAACACAGACCGTGGGCCTGGCCCGGGCCGTGGTAAGGGTCCTGGCCGAGAATCACCACTTTCACCTTGTCCAGGGGCGTTGAGTTCAGTGCGTTGAAAATCATCGGTCCCGGCGGATAGATCTCCTTGCCGGCGGCCCGCTCCTGCTGCAGAAAGCTGCGCAACTCTGCCATGTAAGGCTGGTCGAACTCAGCACGCAGTGCCTCCTTCCAGCTCGGTTCGAGTTTGATACGGTCGTCAGCAGTCATGGTCATTTCCGGCAAAAACAATGGGGCGAACCCTAGGAAAGCCGACCACGCTTGTCAATTGATCTGACGCAGATCCGGCACTTTCCCCCATAGCGATCATACTGTTCGCTCAAATTCCCGATCGAGGTCACGATGAATCTGCACTTCGAAGAACTTACCGGCACTGACGGCGCCCGCATCGGCATCGCCAGCCTGGATGCCGAAAAATCGCTGAACGCGCTGTCCCTGCCGATGATCAACGCGCTCAGCGAAAAATTGAACGCCTGGGCCAATGACCCGCAAATCGTCTGCGTGCTGCTGCGCGGCAACAGCAGCAAAGCTTTCTGCGCCGGTGGCGAGGTGCGCAGCCTGGTCGAAGCCTGCCGCGCTCACCCCGGCGAAGTGCCGCCGTTGGCCGCGCAGTTTTTCAGCGCGGAATATCGCCTCGATTACAGCCTGCATACCTATCCAAAGCCGCTGATCTGCTGGGGTCACGGTTATGTGCTCGGTGGCGGCATGGGCCTGTTGCAGGGCGCCAGCACGCGGATCGTCACGCCGAGCAGCCGTCTGGCGATGCCGGAAATCACCATTGGCCTGTATCCGGACGTTGGCGCCAGTTGGTTTCTCGCCCGATTGCCGGGCAAGCTCGGCTTGTTTCTCGGCCTGACCGGCGCGCACATCAACGGCCGTGATGCGCTGGATCTGGATCTGGCCGACCGCTTCCTGCTCGACGAACAGCAACCGCAATTGATCGAAGGCTTGCTGCAATTGAACTGGCAGGAACAGACCGCCATGCAGCTCAACAGCCTGCTCAAGGCTCTGCAGCAGGAGGCACTTGAGCAAATGCCCGAAGCGCAGTGGCTGCCGCGTCGTCCGCAGATCGACGAACTGCTCGATGTCAGCGACGTTGCCTGTGCGTGGAAAGCCATCAGCCTGCACCGCGACAGCAGCGATCCGTTGATTGCCCGCGCGGCGAAAACCATGACCGAGGGTTCACCGCTGACCGCGCATCTGGTCTGGGAACAGATCAGCCGCGCGCGGCACATGTCGCTGGCCGAAGTATTCCAGATGGAATACACCCTGAGCCTCAATTGCTGCCGTCATCCGGAATTCAGCGAAGGCGTGCGCGCGCGGCTGATCGACAAGGATCAGAAACCGCACTGGCACTGGCCGGACATCAATAACGTGCCGGATGCGGTGGTCGAGGCGCACTTTCATAAAGTCTGGGAGGGGCGGCATCCCTTGGCGGATCTGACCCAGTATTGAGGTGACGCGTGGCCCGCGATGGCAACAGGATTTCCATCGCGGGCCGGCTCAATCGGTCGTCTTGTTACTCAGACATTCAGTTCGTAGAACTCTATTATTTCCATCATCGCCCGCTGCGCTTCATCGTCGCCCTTTATCAAAATATCCTCGACATCCCTCAGTGGCGGAAGCGGGTGCAGACGTTCGGCAATTTGCGTCGCGCTGTAGTCCTGCGTCGCTGTTCCTTCGCTGACTCTTATGAAGCCAATAGCGCTTTCACCAGCGGCAAAATGACTGGAAACCCGGATTTTCGGCGCCATGCCGTAATCCACCACGATCACCAGATCATCGCGCTCACGATGAAACTTGAGGTTGTCGATCGTCAGCCTGCGCTCGGAAAAATCGATCCCGTCCAGGCCGCCTCCGTTGTTGATGATCACGTCTCTGCCGAGGCCATCGTATCGGTAGAGATCATTTCCAGCGCCGCCGGTCAGCGTGTCATTGCCCGGCCCACCCACCAGCAGGTCGTCACCGAGGCTGCCGGTGAGCACGTCATCCCCTTGCATGCCTCGGATCTCTCCCGCGCCGCTTATGGTGTCGTTGCCGCGACCGCCCACGAGTGGCAGCGCTCGTCCGTCTCGCAGGGAGGTTGAACGGCTGGGATTGTTGACGATGACACCCGTATGAAAAGTCTCGGGCGCAGGGCCGAGCTGACTCGATTCCAGGAGCTGCTTCAAACTTGCGACCGACCCATCGGCGAACTTGACGAGCTCAATACCGGCGCCCTCAAGTTCACCTTTGTGGGGCAAGACGATGCGGACTTTTTGCGTCCCGCCCCATTGGATATCGAGTGTCGGATGAAGCATTTTCGCTCTCGGCGGGTTGCGGTAAGCCGCGCGATCCGGGTTGGGCTCCAGCCCGACATGGGTGGTCTCTATCAGCGCAGCACCCCAGCTCAATTGCAGTGCATCGCGCTGCGCGCCTGCTGGAAGAACGACCGTGTCCTGATCGATCAATCCGTACTCGTCTTTCCACCCCGCTACGCCGACTTCTGCACGATGGAAAACAGGGTTGAGCACGTCCGCAATCGTGGTTGTCGCCCCGGCATGCGCTTGCACGATGTAAGTGTCGGCGCCGTCTTCGCCGTAGAGCCAGTCATCACCCGATCCGCTGAGCAGATAGTCGGCGCCCTCGGAGCCGAGCAAGGTATCGTCACCTGCCCCGGCGGATAAAAACGTGCCCGGTGTTCTGTCGCCGACAGTGCCGTAGTCAAGTGGGGAGCCTGCATAAGCGACGATCAGATCATCACCCGCGCCGCCGTGGAAAACGTTTTCCACTTCGACGTTGACTCGCCCGCCGGCATCGTCGCCATGGACGATTTTGCGTTTGATCGTTTCAGTTGTGACATCCCAGCGAAACGCCTTGGGCACTGTTGCGCCCGAACTGAAGCTTGCCGCCGGATAGACGTACCAGCCTTCAAGCGCGCCGGATTGCTTTCGGTCCTCAACCAATACGTCGCCCGTATTGAAGGAAAACCCGTTGGCCGAGCCGGATCGATAATAGCGAGGCGCCTGACTTGAGGAGGCGACTGCTCCCTCGGCTTTCACCGGTTTATGTTCGACACGGGTTGTGGTTGTCGACTGCCTTTCACTGACTACGGCTTGCCCTGCATCCGCCTTCATCCATGGCGGCGTTTCAGACAGTGTCCCCGCTTCGACGCTGCCATTGATCAGCTCGGTGTGAGTGGTGTAACCGGTGTCGCTGGTGGTGACATGACTGCGCACCCAGACGCCTTGCTCATTCAAGGTAAAACCTGTGGCGTGTTTGCGGGCGGAGCGTTTTGACTGGATTTGCGCGAGGAACTCATCGGTCCAGTTGACCGCTTGAACAGACGCCACCGGGCCTTGCGCCGCAGCGGTGACATCGTCTGGCTGAACCGGATCCTCAACTTTGCTTTCAGGGGTTGCCGAGGCGGTGACAGGTTCCGGTACGGGTGGCTCGGCCGTCTCTATCGGTGGCAATGTTTTGCGCAGGACATCTGCGTAATCAAGTACCACGCCGTCGTTGAAACTGAATGTGGAAGACTTCCACTTCTCGTGATTCTTGATGAGTATCGCGTCGCCCGTGCCATTGGCCAGTCGCAACACCGTACCGACGGAAACTTCGATAACGTCGGCCTTCAGACTTTGCGCGGAAAACCCTGCACCGAACCTGATGATGTTGCGGCCGCCGGCATCGGTGACGATATCCAGGCCGTCGTCAGCGCCGAAATAGTAGATGTCGGCGCCATCCATGCCATCCAGCACGTCAGCACCGGGACCGCCATCAAACACGTTGTCGCCAGAATCGCCGCGAAGGTAGTCCGTCCCTTCCCCGCCCAGCAGGGTGTCGTTGCCACCACCTCCGAACAGCGTGTCGTTACCTGAGCCACCGTGCAAATAATCGGCATTGTGCTCGGCCTCAGCGCTGTTTTCGTAATCGCCGGCAAGAATGTCGTCACCCGCACCGCCGTCCAGCGTGTCGGCACCGAAACCACCCTGTAACGTATCGTTTCCTTCGCCGCCCTGAACCACGTCATTGTTGCTTCCGCCCGGCTGCAGGTCAGACACATCGCCATCGAGAAAATCAGCCCCTGCGCCACCCGCCAGCGTATCCGCGCCGCCCATGCCGCGCAGGGTGTCATCCCCCGCGCCGCCATCGAGAAAGTCGTTGCCGTGATAGCGAACCGGATGCTCAGGGCTATCGCCGATCAGATCGTCATTACCTTCGCCGCCGAAGAGCAAATCATCGCCACCGCCGCCCCAGAGCGTGTCATCGCCGGAGCCACCGTCCAGCAGATCATCGCCAAAAAAATGCGCGGCATCGCCTTCGACGCCGTCCAGTACGCCGTCATCACCCTGCAAAATGTCGTTGCCAGGGCCGCCATACAGCGCGTCGCTGCCACCGTTACCGGCGAGCCGGTCATCACCGCTACCGCCGTCCAGCACATCGTTGCCATGGTGTTTGCTGGGTAGCCCACCGCCCCAATCGAGGTTGTCGCCGAGCATTACGTCGTTGCCGCTGCCACCGGTCAGGGTGTCGTCACCTTGATCGCCTTTGAGAAAATCGTCGTCAGCTCCGCCGTCAAGCAGGTCCTCACCCCAGCCGCCGTTGATAATGTCCTTGCCGCCCTGCCCATACAGCACGTCACTACCGCCCTCGGGCGCACTGTTTATCGAGGCCTTTGAATAGACCGCTCGGTGACTGGTTACACCGCGAGCTATGGGGACGTCAGCGCGTTTGACCGCCCAACCTTGTTCCAGTGCACCGGTGGTTTCGTCTCCGGATAACACATCGTCGCCAGCACCGCCGATCAAGGTATCCCGGTCATTACCACCGAGCAGAACATCTCGGGATGCCGTACCGATAAGCAAATCGTCACCTTGCCCGCCGTCGAGCCAGTCTCCGCGACTTGCCTTGCCCTTGGCGTCACCGTCGGCCATAGCTTTTTCGAGCGTCGTCTGCTTGTCGCCGAATAACCGATCGTCTCCAGCCTTACCGAACAATCGATCAGAACCACCCAGGCCGAGAATGACGTCGTCTGCGGCGGAACCGTACAGTACGTCGGCCTTGTTGCGCTGTTTGACCTTGGGCAGCAGCACCACGTTGCCCAGCTCATCAAAGGAGGGCTGATCGCCAGGGACGGTGGGATCAGCGTCTTTGGCTTTCCAGTCGCCCTGAAGCGTCAAATCCGCAGCAGTGAGCGGCTGCCCCTCGTATTCAGGGAGGCGGATGCCAAGCATCCCGGGCTGAAAGTTCTTGATGACCACCAGATCGCCCTGGCCATATTTGATGTTGAGGGTGTGTTCAACAAGCGTCAGGGTGATGGACCGATCCTCGGTAGACCAGATATTGCTCAGAGGCGCGCGGCGTTTGAGTTGGGGAATCGGCGCGCCGTTGATCCACAGTTGCCCATCGGCGTTGGCATCAAGAATCTCGTCGATGCCATCGCCGCTGGCGAATTCATAACGGTCGTTGCCTTCGCCCCCGATCAAAGAATCGTTACCCTTTCCTCCGTGCAGAACATCGTCACCGGCCATCCCGTACAACTCATCATTGCCGTCACCTCCGGTTAGCGAGTCGTTACCGCGACCGCCTTCAATGACATCGTGACCGGCCATCCCATGGATCGAGTCATTGCCCACGCCGCCATACAGATGATCGGCATTTGCGCCACCAGCGAAAGATCGCCCGCCGTCATCACCGAACAGGGCCAGCGGGTTCAGCACTCCGGTGGTCATCGGCGCCTGTTTGCTTGAGGCGAGATCGGAGTAGGAGAACTGCTGCAGCGAGTGTTCGCCAAACGAGCCCTGGGTTCGGGCAATCAAACGGGCGAGCATCTGCGCACGATCCGTCAGCCACTGCGCGGTGATAAAGCCTTCGCCAGTATGCGGATCGTAAAGCTCGAGGTTGCGATCGGGATAACCGTCGGCTCGTTCTATGACGACTTCACTGAGTTGCTGCAAAGAGTTGCGCAACGCCAGACCGAGCGGCGTCGCCTCGCCTGCCAGTTTCGCCCATGCATTGGCATTGCCGAACTCGCTTATTGTCCGGGTGACGATGCTTTGCGACTGCTCTGGGGAGAATGCCGAGAAGAAGGCGTAAGCGTTGCTGGCGAAGGTGTCGTTGGTGGTGGGTATGGCAGCAGAATCGCCGTCGTACGTGCGCTTGAACATGTCGAGAAATTCGTTCTGGCCGTAGCGCAATATCAGCTCGACCACGGCGGCAACAGGCGTGCCTTTGACTACATGCTGAATCAGCGGATTCACACTGCCACTGGCCAGCGCGATGTTGATTTGCTCGGGTACGACCGAGAGCAGACTTTGCAGTGGATTGATGCCGAAATTGCTGATCGCCGCTTGCAGGCCGACGCTATAGGCGTCGATGGCGAAGAGAATGTTTTTATAGTCGTCGAGCCGGTGGGGCTTTGCCTGAGTGGGTGGGCCGTCATCTTCCGCATTCGGGTCGCCAGCAGAGATCAGTCTCCACGTTTCATAGGGAGGTTTACCGCCCAACAGGCTGAACCCGACTGTTCCAGACCAACCGGAGTTACGTTTCACGGCGGTGTCGTCCTCCCCGCAAACCTCCTTGAATAGGGCCTCGCCAATCGCGCTGGCGTCGATTTCGGCGATCTGGCTGATTGACGGAACAGTCCAGGGTGCCAGTTGACCGGCAAGGGATCCGTTGATCAGGGTATTGATGAAGTTGACGGCAACCTGGTTGGATGAAAGCTGCATCAGGTCTTCACTGAAAATTGTATTCAGTCTCAGTTCACCCTGGCGTGAGGTGTAACCACGAATCAGGGCAGAGTAGGCACCGTTTCCACCGTTGGCATCAATGGCCACGGCAAGCCAGAGTCTGGCGCTTTTCAGCACCTCTCCAGCCTCTTTATCGGCAGCTGCAACGTCAGAAACTTTTTCACCAATAATGTCGAATAGCTTTTGGTACAGGGGGGCGCAGCTTGCCCCTGCTAATTTCAGTGCATCGTACTGAAGTTGTTTTGAGCGCAGCCTCATTCCTTTGCAAATATTTGCTGCGTTGAAAATCTCTGATTTTTCCATATCGCTGAATACATAACTCATTGTTACTTCCTTGTAATAACAGAGCGTGAAAGATAGTCACTGAGATATCTGAGCATCTCAGGTGCTTCGCGTAATGACGCTAATCCGAGACCTACGCTACCGTGCCCCCCGGCAAAGTCGAAGTTATCCAGATTGATATTGCAGAAGAAATTCAGTTTGCCGAAATCAAGATTTTCCAATTCAGTTCTGCTGAACCTTGCCAGTTTCTCGTCAGTCAGCCTTTCCTCCGAAGCCGGGCGAATCAAGCCGTCACAGTTGATCAACCGAGGGGTTCCATCTCGCCGCGGCCAGCCAGTAATGACAAACGTTCTAACCGAATCTTCATTCTTGAAATGCGGCGGAGGTGCATCGAGCCAAATCTCCAGCCCCGGATAATTCTTTAGTTTCACAATCAACTCATCCGGCCAGTTGACGTGTCGATAACCCCGCTCATGGGGCTCGGTAGTTTCCTTTCTGGTAAAAAGCCCGGCATTCAATTTATAGAGCCGCCAGCTTTCGGGGATCGGTTCCAGGCGCTGATTCTGGTGCCGGCGCAGCCCCGTCCCGGTCCACCAGAAAAGCCCCTTCAGAGCAATCGCCAGACACGCTTTCTTGTTCACCATCTCAGGCATGCCAACGTAAAACTCAGGGACTAGCGTCTTATCTATATAGGCGCCGCCTAATATCGGCACTTGCTGCATGCTCGCCAGCTTGTTTTGACAGGCCTTCTCGTCTGCCTGGTGAATAATCGCCGATTGGGCGGATTGTTCTTTGTGAATATAAAATTCTGCTACGCAATAACAGACATAAAAAAACAAACCATACTTCAACAGCCTTTTAAACCACTTGATCGCTTGCTTACGCGACTTCCTGGACATTCAAACCTCCCGCTCAAACTGCGGAACGGTTGGTATGTCGTTATGCCCGGATATCGCGCTTGCAAAAACCTCAAAGTATTGGCTCTCGCCCGATTCCACACTGAACCGACCTGCCGTCAACTTCGCGGCGCTGGCAAGACCCTCGTACTCACCTGCCGACTTCAAAACCTTGCTTACACTTCTGGCAATTCCTTGATGGTCGAAGAAATCCACCAACACGCCATTAGCCCCATCGACAATGACTTCCCTTACCGGAGCCGTATCCGACGCAACAACCACACAACCAGACGCCATCGCCTCCAGTAACGACCACGACAAGACAAACGGATACGTCAAATAAACATGGACTTTGGAGCATGTCAGAACCGCGCGGTAAGTCTGGTAAGGAAGTTTCCCTGTGAAATGCACTCTGGAGTGATCGAAACTGACCTCCGCCTCCATCCTGCTGCGCCAATCCGGGTACCCGACCGGCTTACTCCCATAACTGACACCATCACCGCCAACCACGATGATCTGCGCATCAGGACACTCGGCCTGAATAAGCGGGATCGCTCGCATGAAACTGTGAAAGCCGCGATAAGGCTCAAGGTTTCTGGCGACATAGGTAACGATCGGCTGTCCGGCTTTGAGCTCGATTCCATTGGGCAATCTGACTGCCCCGACTTTCGCCAGGTCAGAACTTTGAATCACACCTTCGTGAATGACCCGAATCGCCGACAGGTAAGCGGCCGGAAACAGGCTGCGCTGCCACTGGGTAGGCGCGATTGCGATATCACATTGTTGAAGATTCAACAGATGCAGCGAGTTGAGCACGCGCAGCCGTGACGACTCTCTTGCGGCTCGCCGGAATTCGGGGTCGAACCCGCAGTCGGCGCCCTGCGCTCGATAGTAATACTCGCAATAGTGAATCAGCGGCGTATCGGCATAGACATCCTTGGCAAACAGCGTTTCCCCCCATCCGGGATGAGCAAGGATGACGTCTGGCTGGTAACCCGAACGTTTCAGCCTGCCCAGGATTTCAAAAACCTTCTGCCCGTCGATCACCGCTTGCTCATAGCGGATCAGATAGGGGTGAATATTGCCGGGCGCTCGGCTGGTCGCTCGATATCGATGGATTTGCACACCGGCGACGCCCGGTGCCGTGTCCCGGCCGATCGCCACAACCTCATCACCGCGCTCCAGCGCTGCCAGTACCACATGACGGAACTGACCGGGAAAATTTTGATGAATAACCAGTAGCTTCATAGCGCTGAACGTCCATTTTTCGCCGCTATCGAGCTGAGGATTGCTCGCCTCGTTCGGCATCCACGAACGCTAACAAACACCACGAAATGAAACTGTAGGACGCTTCCGGGATTGTCCTAGGAGATGGCCAACGGAAGGACTTTTCGACGGGCAAAAAAAAGCGGCGCATCATGCGCCGCTTTTTTATTTACGGTCAGTTACCAGCGGTTACCACGGCCGTTGTAGTCACGGCGACCGCTGTGACGATCATAGTTGCCGCGACCCCGGTGGTCATTGTCCCAGCCGCCGCGACGGTGACCGTCCCAGCGTCCGCGATCGTTGCCGTGCCAGCGACGGCTTTCGTAGTAACGAGGGGCCGGTTGATAGTGCCGCGGCGCCTGGTAATAACGCGGTTGCTGGTAGTACCGCGGCGCTGGCTGGTAGTAGCGCGGCTGAGTGTAATAAGTGCCGCCGCTGCGGTAATAGGAGCCGCCACCGCTGTAATAGGCCGGTGCGGGTGATGTGTAGACCTCTGACCTGTAGTAGCTGTCTCCATAGGAATAAGGAACGCATCCGCCAAGGGAAAAAAGCATCACGGCAAGCAGTACGATTCGGCGATACATGGCGGCCTCCTGGACCGCGGGTTGGCCACACCAGCGACGCTGGCAGGCGACCGTCAGCAATTGCTGACTGTCGAAGAATCAGACAGCGATTTCAGAATCTGGTGCGTTCCTGCAACAAGTTGAAACAAGTGATTATGAAATCTTGTTTATCCGCAAAATCAGCGACCAGTGATGCGTAAACGCGCTGCATGACGGTGCAACCGCGCACCACCACGATGCGCTGTCGCTCGCCACGCTCACCTCGGCAATCCAGCAGATCCCCGCCGCAGAGGCCTCGGCGCGACTTGGCACGCCTCTCGCTTTAGCAAACCCGTGCAGGAGTCATCACAGGTTCGCGGCACCACAATTTGCAATGGCTGACTAGGGTTCCGGCTCGCAATCGCGAGTGGCTGGTCCGAGAGTTGGCGACCTCCAGTTGAGGTTACACGGCGGGACAAAAGCCCGGGAGACAAGCCACCGTTCGCGGTGCCGCGTTGCCTTCCTGTCCGCCCTCGATCAACTGGAGAATCCGCAATGATCCGACTACGTTTCCCCGCCCTGCTCGCCGCCGCCTTCGCCGCGCTTATCAGCACGCAATCTTCCGCCGCCCAGAAAGACCACTTCAGCGTGTGCTGGACGATCTACGCCGGCTGGATGCCATGGGAATACGCCGGCAGCCAGGGCATCGTCGACAAATGGGCGAAGAAATACGGGATCAAGATCGACGTCGTGCAGCTCAACGACTACGTCGAATCGATCAACCAGTACACCGCCGGCCAGTTCGACGGCTGCACCATGACCAACATGGATGCGCTGACCATTCCCGCTGCCGGTGGCGTCGACAGCACCGCGCTGATCGTCAGCGATTTCTCCAACGGCAACGACGGCATCGTGCTCAAAGGCGAAGGTAAAAAAGTCGCTGATCTGAAAGGCATGGACGTCAATCTGGTCGAGCTGTCGGTCTCCCATTACCTGCTGGCTCGCGCGCTGGACTCGGTGGACCTGACCGAGAAAGACCTGAAGGTGGTCAACACCTCCGACGCCGACATTGCCGCCGCATTCAACACCGACGACGTCAACGCCGTGACCACCTGGAACCCGATGCTCTCGGATATCAAAGCCAAACCCGGCGTCACCGAAGTGTTCAATTCCAGCCAGATTCCCGGCGAGATCATGGACATGATGGTGGTCAACAGCGCCACCCTCAAAGACAACCCGGCGCTGGGCAAAGCGCTGACCGGCGCGTGGTTCGAAGTGGTCGCTTTGATGAACGCGAAAACCGCCGCGAGCAAAGCTGCGCTGGAACACATGGCCAAGGCCTCTGGCACCGATCTGGCAGGCTTCCAGGCGCAACTGGACACCACAAAACTGTTCGCCACGCCGAGCGAAGCGCTGAATTTCGCCACCAGCAAACAACTGCCGGACACCATGCGCAAGGTCGCTGAGTTCTCCTTCGAGCACGGCCTGCTCGGCGAAGGCGCGAAAGACCCGAGCGCGGTGGGCATGTCCTTCGCCAACGGCGTGACCAGCGGCGACACCGCCAACCTCAAGCTGCGTTTCGATCCGACCTACGTGCAGATGGCCGCCGACGCCAAGCTGTAAGCCACGGAGGATTTGGCCATGCGCCTGATCAATCGCCACCCCGATCGCCCGAGTCGCCTGTTGCTGGTGATCCTGCCGTTCGCGCTGGTGCTGTTCGCCTACTTCACAGGCTCGGCCGAGCGCCTGGCGGACAACCCCAACGACAAACTGCTGCCCAGCGCCGTGCAGATGAGCGACGCGGTAAAACGCCTGGCCTTCAACGCCGACAGCCGCACCGGTGAATATCTGTTGTGGCAAGACACCGCGTCGAGTCTGCGCCGTTTGGCCATCGGCCTCGGCATCGCGGCGCTGGCGGGTCTTTGCCTCGGTATCGCGGCGGGCACCCTGCCGCTGTTCGGCGCGCCGTTGTCGCCGTTGCTGACGGTGCTGTCGATGGTGCCACCGCTGGCGATCCTGCCGATTCTGTTCATCGTCTTCGGCCTGGGCGAGTTATCGAAAGTCATGCTGATCGTGATTGGCATCACCCCGGCGCTGGCCCGGGATCTGGAACAGCGTGCCCGTGACATTCCGGTCGAACTGCTGATCAAGGCGCAGACCCTCGGCGCCTCGACCTGGACGCTGATGCTGCGCGTGGTCTTGCCGCAGTTGTTGCCGCGCTTGCTGATCTCGCTGCGCTTGATGCTCGGTTCGGCGTGGCTGTTCCTGATTGCCGCCGAAGCGATCGCCTCCACCGATGGCCTCGGCTACCGGATCTTTCTGGTGCGGCGCTACCTGGCGATGGATGTGATCCTGCCCTACGTGGTGTGGATCACCCTGCTCGCCTGGCTGATGGACTGGGGCTTGAAACAGCTGACCCAGCGCGCTTTCCCTTGGTACGAGGGTGCGGCGAAATGAGCTTCATCACAGTAAAGAACGTCTGGCAGCAGTACGCCGATCAAGTGGTTCTGGAAGGCTTGAACCTGAACGTCAACGAAGGCGAGTTCTGCACCTTGGTCGGCGCCTCCGGTTGCGGCAAATCGACCTTCCTGCGCCTGTTGCTCGGCCAGGAAACCGCCAGTCGCGGGGAGATTCTGCTCGACGGCCAGCCCTTGGCCAGCGAGCCGGATGCCAGCCGTGGCGTGGTCTTTCAACGCTACTCGGTGTTCCCGCATCTGAGCGTGCTCGACAACGTCGCCCTCGGTCTCGAATTGCCGCGCGCGCCCTTGCTTGGCCGGCTGTTCGGCAACGCCAAACGCGAGGCGCGCGAACAGGCGGCAGCACTGCTGAGCAAAGTCGGCCTCGGCCATGCGCTGGACAAGTACCCGGCACAGCTGTCCGGCGGCATGCAGCAACGCTTGGCCATCGCTCAGGCGCTGATCATGAAGCCGCGCGTGTTGCTGCTCGACGAGCCGTTCGGCGCACTCGATCCGGGCATTCGCAAAGACATGCACGCGCTGCTGCTGGAGCTGTGGCGCGAGACGCAACTGACGGTGTTCATGGTCACCCACGACCTGTCGGAAGGCTTCAGCCTGGGCACGCGCCTGCTGGTGTTCGACAAGGTGCGCCTCGACCCGCACGCCCCCGGCGCCTATGGCGCCCGCATCACCTACGACATCCCGTTGAACAGCGACCGCCGCGCCCAGCGCGCCGCCGTCGAGGCCCTGCCGCTGCCGCTGGCGGGCACCCTTCGCACTGCTTGAGAGGACTGCTGCAATGACTGATTCAATCCAACTATTCCCACCCTTCGCTGAAGAACTGCTGCCGGGCGGCGGCCACCGTTCCTTCGTACTGAAGCGCGGCCAATTGCTGCGCCTGACCGACCTGCGCGGTGGCGCTAACGTCAGCCTGACCTTGCTCAATGCCAATGAAAAAACCGAGCGATTGAACCTGCCCGACAGCCTCAAATGCCAACACACCGCCAAGCTCACCGCCGGCCACTGCCTGTACTCGGACATGGGCCGCGTACTCGCCGCGATCACCGCCGACACCTGCGGCTGGAGCGACAGCCTCGGCGGTGTGCTGTGCGCACAGGAAGTCGCCGAAAAGTACGGTCAGGGCCGCTACCAGGAACTGCGCAACGGCTTCTTTCGCAATGGCACCGACAACCTGCTGGTGGAGCTCGGCAAGTGGGGCCTGGGCCTGTCCGACCTGCTGATGACCCTGAATCTGTTCAGCCGCGTGAACGTCGATGAGGCCGGGCGTTTCCACTTCGTCGAAGGCAACTCGAAGGCCGGTGACTACATCGAGTTGTACGCGCCGATGGACACCCTGATGGTGCTCACCGCCCTGCAACATCCGATGGACCCGTCCCCCGAATACGCTCCGAAACCCTTGAAGCTGAGCTGGATGAACGCCGACGCCAGCGTCGCCGAACACTGCCGCACTTCGCGCCCGGAAAACGAGCGCGGCTTCATCAACACCGACCGTTTGTTCGCCTGAGGATCGCCGCCATGTCACTCGCAATCGCCACTTCGCACAAGCAAGCCGACAGCGCGATCTACCGCGCGACCATTCCCGCCGGCGAGCCCTGGCTGATGGAAGTCAAGGCCGGGCAGACCCTGCGCATCCTCGATCTGGAAGGCAATCAGGCCGTCGACACTTTGTTCTACAGCCTCGCCAACCCCAAGGAACGCTACGACGTGCAACGCACCTTGCACCGACAGAATAGCGTCTACCTGAGCACCGGCAGCGTGCTGTATTCCAACCTCGGCCAGCCGATGCTGACCATCGTTGCCGACACCTGCGGGCGCCACGACACCCTCGGCGGCGCCTGCGCGCAAGAGAGCAACACCGTGCGCTACGCCCTGGAAAAACGCTACATGCACAGCTGCCGCGACAACTACCTGCGCGCCTGCGCCCACGACGGCCGATTGAGCAAGAGCGACATCGGGCCGAACATCAATTTCTTCATGAACGTGCCAGTGACGGCGGATGGCGGGCTGACCTTCGAGGACGGTATTTCCGCGCCGGGCAAGTACGTTGATTTGCGCGCGGAGATGGACGTCATCGTGCTGATTTCCAACTGCCCGCAGTTGAACAACCCGTGCAATGCCTACAACCCGACCCCGGCGGAGTTGCTGGTATGGAATTGACCATCAGCCGTTTACGCCGTTGGCTTTTTGCCCTGTGCCAGGCGCGTTCCGGGCAGTGCCTGAAACCTTCAAGGCACTGATAGTCCTGTGGGAGCTGGCTTGCAGCGATTGCGATGTTTCAGTCACCAACAATGTTGGATGTGCCGACCTCATCGCTGGCAAGCCAGCTCCCACAGGGGGTTTGTGGTGGGTTTGAGTGAAGTGTGTTTTTTCCATCCGGGACGGCCCGGATGTCTGTCGAAA
Organism: Pseudomonas sp. RG1; assembly: GCF_025910115.1. Classification (NCBI taxonomy): domain Bacteria; kingdom Pseudomonadati; phylum Pseudomonadota; class Gammaproteobacteria; order Pseudomonadales; family Pseudomonadaceae; genus Pseudomonas; species Pseudomonas sp. RG1. Next base: position 12,314 of record NZ_JAPCIK010000012.1, on the reverse strand, counting down.
AACAGCGGGACGGCCCGCTCCCCCTTCAGGGGTTATGCCATGTTCGAAAAAATCCTGATCGCCAACCGAGGCGCGATTGCCTGTCGCATCCTGCGCACGATCAATGTGCTCAAGGCCAAAGGCATCGCGGTGTACTCCGAAGCCGACGCGGCCAGCCTGCATATTTCCCAGGCCGCTGAAGCGCACAGCCTCGGCGAAGGCGCGGCGTCCGCGACCTATCTGGCCGTCGACAAAATCCTCACGATCGCCAAACAAAGCGGCGCCACCGCCATTCATCCCGGCTACGGATTTCTTTCCGAGAACGCAGCGTTCGCCGAAGCCTGCGAAGCGCAGGGCATCGCCTTCATCGGCCCGACGCCGGAGCAATTGCGGGTGTTCGGCCTCAAGCACACTGCTCGCGCGTTGGCCAAACAGCACGGCGTACCCATGCTCGAAGGCACCGACCTGCTCGACAGCCTCGATTGCGCGCTGAGTGCCGCCGAACAGGTCGGCTACCCGGTGATGCTGAAAAGCACCGCTGGCGGCGGTGGCATCGGCATGCGCGTGTGCCGCAGCGCCAGTGAATTGAGCGAATCATTCGAAGCGGTGAAACGCCTCGGTCAGAACAACTTCAGCGACGCCGGGGTGTTCATCGAGAAGTACATCGAACGCGCGCGGCATCTGGAAGTGCAGGTGTTCGGCGACGGCTGCGGTGAAGTCGTCGCTCTCGGCGTGCGCGACTGTTCGGTGCAGCGGCGCAACCAGAAAGTCCTCGAAGAAACCCCGGCGCCGAACCTGCCCGAAGGCATGGCCGATGAGCTGTGCGCAGCGGCGATCAAACTGGCGCAAGCGGTGAATTACCGCAGCGCCGGCACCGTCGAATTCGTCTTCGACAGCGAAGCCCAGCGCTTCTATTTTCTCGAAGTGAACACGCGCTTGCAGGTCGAGCACGGCGTTACCGAACAGGTGTGGGACGTGGATCTGGTGCGCTGGATGATCGAGCTGGCCGCTGGTGATCTGCCGCCGCTGAACGAGTTGTATCAAGGCCTGGAACCGCAGGGCCATGCGATTCAGGCACGTCTGTACGCGGAAGATCCGGGGCGTGATTTCCAGCCGAGCCCGGGCCTGCTGACCGCTGTGCAATTTCCGCCCGCCAACGGCGTTGAGTTGCGCATCGACACCTGGGTCGAGGCCGGCGTGGAAATCCCGCCGTATTTCGATCCGATGATTGCCAAGCTCATCGCGTGGGCGCCGAGTCGCGAACAGGCTCGCGCCGAACTCCATCAGGCATTGGGCGATAGCCTGTTGTACGGCGTGGAAACCAACCGCGACTATCTGCGGCAGATTCTGCTCGATGCTCCATTCGCCAGCGGTCAGCCGTGGACCCGTTGTCTGGAAAATCTGCTGTATCACGCCAACACCTTCGAAGTGCTCAGCGCCGGCACGCAGACCAGCGTGCAGGACTATCCCGGACGCCTCGGCTATTGGGCCGTCGGCGTGCCACCCTCGGGGCCGATGGACAGCCGAGCGCTGCGCCTGGGCAATCGTCTGCTCGGCAATGAACAAGGCGCCGCCGCACTGGAAATCACCATGAGCGGGCCGATCCTGCGCTTCAATTGTGACGCGGTGGTCGCGGTGACCGGCGCGCCGATTGCCTTGACCCTTGACGCTGAACCGGTGCCAATGAACACCGCGTTGCTGATCCCGGCCGGCGCGACGTTGCAGCTGGGCAGCATCAGCGGCGCCGGCGCGCGCAGTTATCTGTGCCTGCGCGGCGGCGTGCAGGTGCCGGATTATCTGGGCAGCAAAAGTACCTTCACCCTCGGCCAGTTTGGCGGGCATGGCGGTCGCGCGTTGAGGGCCGGTGATGTCTTGCATGTGCCGGCATTGACCGACCACAGCGCCGACCAACAACTGGCCGAACAGCACATCACCGCGCTGCCGAGCGTGCGCCAGATCCGGGTGATCTACGGCCCGCACGGCGCGCCGGAATACTTCAGCGAAAACTACATCGCCACATTCTTCGCGACCCAGTGGGAAGTGCATTTCAACTCCAGCCGCACCGGCGTGCGCCTGATCGGGCCGAAGCCTGAGTGGGTGCGTGAGGATGGCGGTGAAGCAGGTCTGCACCCGTCGAACATCCATGACAATCCGTATGCGATTGGTGCGGTGGATTTCACCGGGGACATGCCGGTGATCCTCGGCCCGGATGGCCCGAGCCTGGGTGGGTTTGTCTGCCCGGTGACGGTGATCGAGGCGGACCTGTGGCAGCTGGGGCAGCTCAAGGCGGGCGATAAAATTCAGTTCATTCCCGTCGACCTCAAGACCGCCCGCGATCTCGCCCTGAAATGGGATGCCCCCTGTGGGAGCGAGCCTGCTCGCGAAAGCGTCGGCAAAGACAAATCGATATTGACTGACACGGCCTCTTCGCGAGCAGGCTCGCTCCCACAGGGTTTGATGTCGCCTGTGGTGTTGGAGTTGGGTCAAGGCGATCAGCGACTGGTTGCACGGGTTTCTGGCGACACTCATTTACTGCTGGAAATCGGCGCGCCGGAGCTCGATCTGGTCCTGCGCTTCCGCGCCCACGCGCTGATGCAGGCGCTGGAAAGCCAAGCCCTGCATGGCGTGATCGACCTCACCCCGGGCATTCGCTCGCTGCAAGTGCACTACCAGCCGGAGCAACTGCCGCTGGCCGATCTGCTCGGCATCATCGCCGGCGAATGGGACGCGGTGTGCGCCGCCAAGGACTTGCAAGTGCCGTCGCGCATCGTGCACTTGCCGCTGTCGTGGGACGACCCGGCCTGCCAGTTGGCGATCGACAAATACATGACCACCGTGCGCAAGGACGCGCCGTGGTGCCCGAGCAATCTGGAGTTCATCCGGCGCATCAACGACCTGCCGAACCTCGACGAAGTGCAGCGTACGGTGTTCGATGCGAGCTATCTGGTGATGGGCCTTGGCGACGTTTACCTCGGCGCGCCGGTGGCCACGCCGCTCGACCCGCGTCATCGTCTGGTGACCACCAAGTACAACCCTGCACGCACCTGGACCGCCGAAAATTCGGTCGGCATCGGCGGGGCCTACATGTGCGTGTACGGCATGGAAGGCCCGGGCGGTTATCAGTTTGTCGGGCGCACTCTGCAGATGTGGAATCGCTATCGCGAAGTCGCCGCGTTCGACGGCAAACCGTGGCTGCTGCGCTTCTTCGATCAGATCCGCTTCTACCCGGTCAGCGCCGAAGAACTGCTGCGTATCCGCCGTGATTTCCCGCTGGGGCGCTTTGATCTGAACATCGAACACAGCCAGCTCAACCTCGCCGACTATCAGGCATTTCTCAGCCAGGAAGCCGAGGGCATCAGCGCCTTCCGTGCGCAGCAACAGGGCGCGTTCAAGGCTGAACGCGAGCGCTGGATCGCCAGCGGCCAGGCGCATTTCGACAGCGAAGAAGCCGTGCCTGACGCCAGCGAAGAAGCACCGCTGCAAAACAGTGAACACAGCGTCGACAGCCACATCGCCGGCAATCTCTGGCAGGTGCAGGTCGAGGCTGGTCAGCGTGTCGCGGCGGGCGACGTGCTGGTGATTCTCGAGTCGATGAAGATGGAAATCCCTGTGCTCGCGCCGCTGGCCGGTGTGGTGCGAGAGATCCGCGTGCAACCCGGTTCGGCGGTGCGCGCCGGACAACGGGTGGTGGTGCTGGAACTCGACTGAAGCCATTTTTTATAAGGATCAACCGATGAATCTGCAACTCGATGCACTGCGCCAGGCCTATCGCAATGGCGATACCACACCGCGCCAACTGCTGCTGCAACTGCGCGAAAAAGCCGCTGCGCTGAACCCCGACTATCACTTGTTCATCCACCTGCTCAGCGTCGATGAACTGGAGCCGTATCTGGCCGCCCTCGACGGTCGTGACCTCGACAGTCTGCCGCTGTACGGCGTGCCATTCGCGATCAAGGACAACATCGATCTGGCCGGCATTCCGACCACCGCCGCGTGCCCGGCGTTCGCCTATGTGCCGCAGCAGTCGGCGACCATCGTCGAGCAGCTGTTGGCGCTGGGGGCGATTCCGCTGGGCAAGACCAATCTTGATCAGTTTGCCACCGGCCTCAATGGCAGCCGCTCGCCCTACGGCGCGTGCCCGAACAGTGTGCTGGCGGAATATCCGTCCGGCGGTTCCAGCGCGGGTTCATCCCTGGCGGTAGCGCTGGGTGTGGCGAGTTTCGCCTTGGGCACTGACACCGCCGGTTCCGGGCGAGTGCCGGCGGCGCTGAATAATCTGGTGGGATTGAAGGCCAGCAAGGGCCTGATTTCCACCGCTGGCGTGCTGCCGGCGTGCCGCACGCTGGACTGCGTGACCACCTTCACCGCCACTGCTCGCGAGGCCAGTCAGTTGCTGGCGCTGACGGCCAAACACGATCCTCGCGATGAATACAGCCGAGGCAACCCGGCCTGGAACGACGGCTCGGCGTTCGGCGCGCCACGACCGTTTCGCTTTGGTGTGCCACGGGCGCAGGACCTTGAATTTTTCGGCTGCAACGAGGGGCCGCAACTGTTCGCAGCGGCCATCGAACGGCTCAAGGCTCTGGGTGGCGAAGCGGTCGAACTGGACCTGTCGCCATTTCTCGAAGCAGCGCGTCTGCTCTACGACGGACCGTGGGTCGCCGAGCGTTACAGCGTCGCCGGTGAGCTGATGGAGCAGACCCCCGAAGCGGTGCTGCCGGTGATCCGTGCGGTGCTGGCCAAGGCTCCGGCAGTGACCGGCGTGCAGACCTTCCGCGCGCAATATCGATTGCAGGCGCTGAAGGTCCTCTGCGACGAGGCCCTGGAAAATCTCGACTGCGTACTGACGCCGACCATCGGCCGTCCAGTGACCCTGGCCGAGCTTGCGGCCGAGCCGGTGCTGCGCAATTCCGAACTGGGCTATTACACCAACTTCATGAACCTGCTCGACTACGCCGCCGTCGCCGTGCCGACCGCGTTCATGAGCAATGGTTTGCCGTGGGGCGTGACGTTGTTCGGGCGGGCATTTACCGATCAGTATCTGTTGGGCGTGGCCGATGCCTTGCAGCGCCAGCAGGACAGCGCCCTGTCAGCTCCGGCGAACCCTGCGCGCAATGACCGCGCTCGATTGGTGGTATGCGGCGCGCACCTGCAAGGGCTGGCGCTGAACTGGCAACTGACCCAGCGTGGCGGGCGCTTGCTGGAAACCACGTTCAGTTCGCCGGACTATCGACTGCACGCCCTCGCCGGCGGCCCGCCATTGCGCCCGGGCATGGTGCGGGTCAAGGACGGCGGCGTGGCGATTGCCGTGGAGGTTTGGGAGTTGCCGAGCAGCGAATTGGGCTCGTTTCTCACCGGGATTCCGGCGCCGCTGGGGTTGGGCAAGGTGCAACTGGCGGATGGGCGCTGGGAGAGCGGGTTTATCTGTGAGCCGTATGGGTTGGAGGGTGCGGTGGATATCAGTCATTTGGGGGGATGGCGGGCGTATCTGGCATCCCGGGGCTGATCCGAAAGCTCGCCCTCACCCTGGCCCTCTCCCCCAGGAGAGGGCCAGGGTGAGGTGACTGTCCATCGGTTGCCATTGGCTGATACCGAGTCGATCACAGATTTTCCATCACCCACAATCCAGCTCCCCTCCCCCGGGAGAGGGCTGGGGTGAGGGGCTGCGATTTCCCTGACACACCGCTACGTCATATCCCCCGCCATTTCAGGCACAAATCCCGCAGTGTTTTCCCGACCATCCCACTAGAATGCATCCCATCGGGCCACTGCCAACGGATCTGCCATGCCGCTTCGTTCTCCCTTGTACTCGCAACGTTCACTGGTGCTCACCCTGGTCGCCCTGCTCGGCGCCGGGTTTCTCGCCACCTCACTGTTGAGCTACTTCGCGTCCCGCGAGTCGATCCGCGACAACATCGTCAACACTGAACTGCCACTGACCTCCGACACGGTCTATTCGGAAATCCAGAAAGACCTGGTCCGGCCGATCCTGATTTCCTCAATGATGTCTCGTGACACGTTCATGCGCGACTGGGTGGTCAACGGCGAGCAGAATCCCGAGCAGATGACCCGCTATCTCGACGAGGTCATGACCCATTACGGCGCCTACACGGCGTTCTTCGTTTCCAATGCCACGCTCACCTACTACCACGCCAAAGGCGTGCTCAAGCAGGTCAAAGTCAACGAGCCGCGCGACACCTGGTACTTCCGCGTGCGCGACATGCAGGACCCGTACGAGATCAACGTCGACCCGGATCTGGCCAACAAGGACAACCTGACGTTCTTCATCAACTACAAGGTCTACGACTACCACAACCGCTTCATCGGCGCCGCGGGCGTGGGCCTCACCGTGGACGCGGTGATCAAGCTGATCGACAAGTATCAACAGCGCTATCAACGCAGCGTGTACTTCGTCGATACCTTCGGCCGCCTCGTATTGACCGGTGCCGAGGGTGGCCCGGAAGGCGCGCACATCGGCCAGAGTCTTGGCGAACTGGAGAGCATGAAAAGTCTGGTCAGCCAGTTGCCCAAGCCGCACAGCGGCAGCTACGAATATTCCACTCAGGGCCAGGGGCACTTTCTCAACGTGCGGTTTATCCCCGAGTTGAACTGGTACCTGTTCGTCGATAAACGCGAGGACGGCGCGCTGAGCGAGATCCGCCAGTCGCTGTACCTCAATCTGCTGATCTGCCTGCTGGTGACGTTGATCGTGCTGGCCTTGCTCAATCGAGTGATCAAGCGCTTCCAGGCGAAGATTCAGGCGCACGCCACCCTCGACAGTCTCACCGAACTGCCGAACCGACGCGGCTTCGACATCCTCGCCGCGCAAGCGCTGCACGAGGCCCAACGGGAAACCAAGCCGCTGACCGCGTTGTTGCTCGACCTCGACCACTTCAAAGCCTTGAACGACACCTACGGCCACATGGCCGGCGATCAGGTGTTGATCGGTTTCGCCCGCGACCTGCAAAGTTGCCTGCGTCACGCCGACATCGTCTGCCGCTGGGGCGGTGAAGAGTTCATCGTTCTGTTGAAAGACACCGACGGCGAGACCGGGCAGAAAATTGCCGAGAAGATCCGCCAGCACGTCGAACAACACGAATATGCCTACGATGGCCACAGCCTGCATCTGACCGTGAGCATCGGCGCCACCACCGTGCAACGCGATGACACCTTGCACACTCTGCTGTCGCGGGCCGATCATGCGATGTACCGCGCCAAGCAAACCGGGCGCAACCGCACCTGCATGGAAATGCCGCACTCGACCTATGCCTGATAACGACGTCAAACCCGACCACTGCCCGGCCTGCGGTGCGCGCAACGATTGCAGCCTCGCCGACCCGCGCACCGCCGACCGCGAATGCTGGTGCTATGGCGTGACCATCGACCCGGCGGTGCTCGAAGCGCTGCCGGCCGCGCTGCGCAATCAAGCCTGCCTGTGCCCGCGCTGCGCACAGGTCGAAGCGCAACTGCAAGCAGGCCGGCGGCCGATCCCGTAAGATGCGCGGCCCTTCGTCCGTTGAATTCTGACCATGCGCGTCGACCGCTTCCTCAGCAATCTGCCCCGCTACAACCGTCAGCAGGTGCGCCTGTTGCTGGTGGAAAAGCGCGTGCGGATTGACGGAAAAGTCGTCAGCGACCCGCACAGTGAGGTGCTGGAATTCAGCCGGGTCGAAGTCGACGATGAGGTGCTGCAGAGCGGCAAACCGGCGCGCTATTTCATGCTGCACAAACCCCCGGGCTGCGTCAGTGCCACCCGCGATCCGCAGCATGCGACCGTGCTCGACCTGCTCGATGAACCGCACAAGGACGATCTGCACATCGCCGGACGTCTGGATTTCAATACCACCGGGCTGCTGCTGATCACCAATGACGGCGCCTGGTCGCGACGCCTGACGCAGCCGCAAACCAAACTGGCGAAGGTCTATTACGTCGAAACCGAACAGCACATCGACCCGAGCTACGCGCTGAAATTTGCCGAGGGCATCTACTTCGCTTTCGAAGATCTGACCACGCAACCGGCGCAGCTTGAGCTGCTCGGCCCACGCTCGGCGCGACTGAGCATCGTTGAAGGCCGCTACCATCAGGTCAAGCGCATGTTTGGCTTCTTCAACAACAAAGTCCTGCGCCTGCACCGCGAATCCATCGGCGAACTGACCCTCGATCACGCGCTAAAACCGGGCGAGTACCGCGCTTTGCGCACCGAAGAGATTCATTTGTTCTAAGCCGGCGACCGCTCAGCCGAAGTTGTCGAACAATTCGCCGACGGCACTTGCGTGATCCTGAGTCCCCTGCTTGAATCAGGACGTCGGCCGAAATGTGACCGATGAGTCACCACATACTTCCAAGAAACTTTTTGTCGGTCGTTTGCCCTCAAGGGCTGCGCCTCAGCCGGCAATCTGCCCGCCAATAACAACACCCGTCGACCTGCCGTACCGGATCGACATGGGCCAGCAAATTTCAGGCGTATGCCTACCTGTCACAAAGCTCGTGCAATCTCGATTGCGCGCATACCCGCTTGCTTGCCAGGAGTCTTATGACATGAGGCCAGAAATCGCTGTGCTGGATATACAGGGTCAGTATCGGGTTTACACGGAGTTCTATCGCGCAGACGCCGCAGAAAAGACCATCATTCTGGTCAACGGCTCGATGGCCACGACTGCGTCGTTTGCACAGACCGTGAAAAACCTGCACCCGCAATTCAACGTGGTCTGTTATGACCAGCCCTACGCGGGCCGCTCAAAAGCCCACAACCGGCATGAGAAACATCTGACGAAGGAAGTCGAAGGGCAGATTCTGCTGGAGCTGATCGATCACTTCGCCGCCGAACACGTGCTGTCGTTCTCCTGGGGCGGCGCCGCCACTCTGGTCGCCCTCGCCCAGCAACCGCGGCGCATCGAAAAAGCCGTGATCAGCTCGTTCTCCCCGGTGATCAATGCGCACATGCTCGATTACCTTGAGCGCGGCGTCGATTACCTCGGCAGCCGAGACGGCGATCGGGTCGGTCATCTGGTCAACAACACGATTGGCAAACACCTGCCGTCGCTGTTCAAGCGCTTCAACTATCGCCATGTCAGCAGCCTCGCCGAGCATGAGTACGGGCAGATGCACTTTCACATCAACGACGTACTGCACAGCGATCGCCAGTGCTATCTGAATGCGGCGAAAAAGATCAGCGTGCCGGTACTGTTCCTGAATGGCGAATGGGACGAATACACCGCTGCTGAAGACGCACGCCTGTTTGGCAATCACGTAGCGCACAGCAGCTTCACCACCCTGCAAGCCACCGGGCACTTCCTCGACATGGAGCACAAGGCCGCCTGCCGCGACAGCCAGAACGCTCTGCTGGGCTTTCTGAAACCTGCGCCGCAAGCCAGCCGAACGCGCTACTCGTTTGTGCAGGATCACCATGCCCTGGCCATTTGAAACAGCGTCATCGCGGGCAAGGCTGCAAGCTTGAAGTGCCTGTTGCACCGGCGCAGCCCTTGCTCGCGATCGACCGATTTCTGCGTGGCAAAGCCCTCGCAGAGAAAAGAAAACTTCAAATCCGTGGCCGAGTCTGGTACAAAGTCAGCCGCTCTGAGCGGGTATAGTTTAGTGGTAGAACGAAAGCTTCCCAAGCTTTAGATGAGGGTTCGATTCCCTCTACCCGCTCCACCGAATATTGATCTCGCGTTGTGTTGTCCGACGAGGGATGCAGGAATAGAAAAGACCGGCCTTGATGGCCGGTTTTTTTGTGCGTGGGATTTGAGATCTGGTTACCAGCGCAGACCAATTCAGAAACAAACCGTAGATTGTAGATCCGCCAATTCCGCATACGCTTCGCTCATTCCAACAATATCAAGCAGAGCCATCGCCGGGGCGCACACCGGAGTCTCCACCAGCGAAAACGCAGCTGTCACGGCACCTTCTCCGACACGCCAATCCTGCGAATTGATCCCGACGAACTCAGGAACGAGTTCGAAGCCTATCAAGGTGGTAATGCCTGGCTATTCCAAGGCGCAGTCTCGATTCTCGTCGGCAAGTTGATAGACCTTGCGTTGGACCGAAAGCAATCCTTTCTGTTGGATGGAACACTGTCCAATATCGAGATCGCAAGGAACAATGTGCAACGTTGCCTTAATAAAGGGAGATTCGTTCAAATTCTCTACGTTTATCAGGATCCAAGACTTGCTTGGTCTTTCGTTCGGAATCGAGAGGAAGCCGAAGGACGGAGAATCCGGCCAGAGCATTTCGTCGACCAGTACTTCGCAGCCCGTGACGTGGTGAACACGCTTAAGATAGGCAAAGACCTGCATGTCGATCTCCTTGTGAAGCATATTGATAATTCCGGGCGTCTCTACAAGGCTGGAATTGACAAGATCGACTACCATATCCCCGAGAAGCATACGAGACCTGATTTGATGGCTACGCTTGGGATCACAGACGGAGCAATCACATGAAATTCGGATCCGAAAAGGAATCCACCAGTCCGTTCGCAGACTTCATCCGAAATGCTAAATTGGAGGAGAAAAAGCGTGTTTACAGCGAAGTGCTGACCGAAGCTACCAAAAAGCAGATTGAAGTGATGCTGGCGGCACGTGAGAAGCAAGCGTGACGGTGCTGAGAGAGTAAAGTAGAGCCTGGCACGCGCCGGGCTTTTTATTGGGCAGTTGTCACGGCGTGTTGGAATTGCCTTGCTGGTCGCTTTTTAGCGGCTGGGATTTGAAATGTCAGCGTCAACATCTATCAGAACGAACAATGCTGCCCACCCGTCTGCAGCTTGCTTCCTCGAAATCCAGATGCAGCCTCGCCAGTACATTGAAGATCGGCTCCCCGGCTTTGTGCGGGACATTCAATCGAGTTAATACTTTCTTCCAGTTGGCGAGCGCAGCGAGAGTCTGCTCGATATATTCCTCGGCCTTGAGGAACCGACCGGATTGCTTTCAAGGGATGCGCCGACCTGAGATAACGTGGCGAACTCCAGAAAGTTAGAGGCGTGATTCAGCGAGTCGCAACAATAAACAAACGTGGAAACGGCAACAGCACCGAGCCGTCAGCCAAGGCCGGATAAGCCTTGGCAACCTCCGCCAGATACCGCTGCAGATACTGCGCCCGCTCCTCCTCGGTCAATGGGCTCAGGAATGGAATCAACCCGCTACCCTTGAACCACTCCACCACCCCCGCCGCCCCGTCCCGAAGTTGGTGGTGATAGGTGGTGCGCCACACATCGACCCGCGCGCAATGCGGGCGCAGCATCGAAAAATACTCACTGGCACTGGCCATGTCGGTACGCTGCCCGGCAGCGTCTGCGAGCTTGCTCGCCCACGGCCCGTTGGCGGCGACTTCACGCATCAAGCGGTGGGACGGTTCGTTGAGGTTGTCCGGCATCTGGATCGCCAGGCTGCCACCATCTGAAAGCTTGCTCGCCAAGGCTGGCAGCAACGAAGCGTGATCAGGCACCCATTGCAACACTGCATTGGCGAAGATCACATCGAACGGGCCTTCATCGGCCCACTTGTCGATCTCGGCCACCTCGAACTGCACATCGGGCAAGCGCTTGCGCGCGGCGGCGATCATGTCCGCCGAACTGTCCAGGCCACTGACCCTGGCCTCGGGAAAACGCTGCACCAGCAACTCGGAGGAATTGCCCGGCCCGCAACCGATATCCACCACCGCCCGGGCGTGCGCCGTGGGTATCGCCGCCAACAGATCACGGGCCGGACGGGTGCGTTCATCTTCGAAAGCGACGTACTGCTTGGCAGACCAACTCATTGCGTTCTCCTGTTGGGGTTTTCTGTCGACTGTCGACACGATACCGCGATCTGCGCCGTACGCCTTCCCTACCAAAGTCCTGCACCGAAACTTGTAAACAGAATTTTCAGCGCAACGCCGATGTCTGAATTTCAAGCTCCCAAAACAAGGACTCCCATCATGAAATTCGCAAAAATTGCCCAAAAACTTGCCCTGTGGGCCGGTAGCCCGAAGACGTTCATGGGGGCGTTGATCCTGATCGGGTTGTGGGGGTTGAGCGGGCCGATTTTTGGTTACAACGACACTTGGCAACTGATCATCAATACATCGACGACGATCATCACGTTCCTGATGGTGTTCCTGATTCAGAACACGCAGAACCGCGATACCGACATTCTGCACTTGAAACTCGATGAGCTGCTGCGGGTGAACAAGGAAGCGCAGAACGCGATGCTCGGGCTGGAGGCGCTGGATCTGAAACAGCTTGAAGCGCTGCGCCGGCATTACCGCGCGCTGGGTGAGAATCAGGTGTTTGATCTTGAGGGGCTTGGCGACAAGAGCAAGCCAAAGCAGGATTTGAATGAGTGCTGAGCAAGTAAACACAC
>NZ_JAPCIK010000011.1:0-38490 GCF_025910115.1 Pseudomonas sp. RG1 | reverse complement strand
GCTCGATATGAGGGTGGGACAGTAAAAAAATCATTGAATGACACACCGCTTTCGCGAGCAGGCTCGCTCCCACAAAGGACACATGCATTTCAACTGAAGGCTTCGTTCGCGCTGCAACAATACGGCGAAGTTAGCGACTGGCCTGCAACGCTCGGGCTTTCTCCAGATGGTTTTGCAGCTTCGGCAAGGTCTCATCCGCAAACGCTTTGATTTCCGGCACGTCGGTGGTCTGTGCCTGTTGCTCGATCTGGGTGATGGCCTCTTCGGTCGCCTTGACCTGACTGGCGGCGTAGGCCTGATCGAAAGTCGCGCCGTCCTTCACTTCCGGCATCAACTCTTTGGCCTTGTCGGCGAGTTCTTCGCGGGGGGCAACCGGCAGGTCGAGCTTCTTGGCGATTTTCGCCAAATGCTGGTTGGCCGTGGTGCGGTCGTTGATGACGACGATGGTGTAATCCTTGACCTCTCTGGATTCGGTCTTGCCGTGGGCCAGACGGCTGGCTTCGATGTCGGCCATGCCTTTAGCGGAGGCATCGTTGATGAATTCGGCAGGCGACTGGGCGAACGCAGTGCTGGCGCACAGGCCCAGCAAAGTCGCAAAACTGGCATTACGTAAACGGGTGGCCATCCGGCTCATGGTCGCGCCCTCCTTCGTGGAAAATTCAAGCGGGCCGTGATTCGCCCGCTGCTCAAATAGTCGCGGCGGACAATTGTCCGCCTCAGTTAAGAAGGCTTTGGCGTTCAAAGGTTTAGAAAATCTGCCGGGACCGCGACGAACGGTGCGCTCGCTTCAGATGCCCAAGGCCCGATGATTCAGGCGCTTGGCCGCATACATGGCTTGATCGGCATGCCGGAACAGTTGCTGTTCTTCTTCACCGTGTTCAGGGAAACGCGCCACGCCGATGCTCGGTTCGATACGCAGGTCATGGCCGTCGAGGCGCATGGGCTGCGCCAGTACCAAGCGGATTTTCCCGGCGACGCTGTCGGCATCTTCAGCGGCATGCACGCTATGCAACAGCACGACAAACTCATCGCCACCGATACGCGCCACGGTGTCGGTTTCACGCACGCAGCCTTTCAGCCGATTGGCCACGGTTTGCAGGAGCATGTCACCGACGGCATGGCCATGGGTGTCGTTGACCTGTTTGAAGCGATCCAGATCGACATACAGCAGCGCCATGTGTCCGTGCACGGTTCGCGCATGGGCCAGCGCAGCCCTGAGCCGATCACGCAGCAGTTCGCGGTTGGGCAGTTGCGTCAGTTGATCGTATTGCGCCATGCGCCTGAGCCGCGCATGCAGTTGCTGGCGTTCGATGGCCGTGGCGACTTGTGCGCAGACGTATTGCAGCAGTTCCTTGTCCTGCTCGGTGTAGCGTTCGCCGCCCGCGAGGCTTTTGACGATCAGGGCACCGATGGTGCCGTTTTTTGAGCTCAGCGGTACGCCGAGCCAGCAAGGCGCGTTCTGCTCCGCCACCAGCGCAGCGAAGTCGGGCGTGGCATCGGCGCTGTCCGGGGTCAGCAACATTGGCTGGCCGCTGCGGATCACTTGCGCGCAAAGCCGTCCGATGACCGTGCCGGGCTGCTCGGGCTGCAATTCGTGATCGTCGACGTGATAAGGAAAATTCAGCTGCGCGCAGTGTTCGTCGTACAGCGCCACAGAAAAATTCAGCGCCGGCAGCCACTCGCCAATCAGCAGATGGATGCGTTTGAACAGCGCCAGCAGATCCTCCGCCGCATGCGCCGCCTCGGAAATCGCGTACAACGCCGCTTGCCGCGACTCGGCCTGCTTGCGCTCGGTGATATCGCGGGCGACGGCGATGCGCAGTTGGTCGACCTCCGACCAGCGCGCCGACCAGGAAATATGCGCGACGCTGCCGTCCTTGCGCAGGTAGCGGTTCTCGAAATTGTGCTTCGGGTCGCCGCCCATGATTTCGCCTGCGGCCGCGAGGGTGCGCTGGCGATCGGCCGGGTGCACCAGCTCGATCATCGAGCGGCCGATCAGTTCGTCAGGCGTGTAGCCGAAAATCCGCTCGCAGGCAGCGCTGACAAAAACGAAACGGCCCTGCTTGTCGACCGCGCAAACGGCGTCCAGCAACAGGTCCATGTAGCTCGCCAGCGGCGCAGGGTTTGGGCTTGCCATGGTTCTAACGATTGTCCGCACAGTGCAGCGATTTCAATCATCCATGATCGTGATTGCGCGTCCCTGCCCATTCCGTCAAGTCTTGTTCGGCAGCAGCCCCGGCAGCGCGTGCATCAACGCGTTGATGGCGAAGCCGATAAACATCACGCCGCATAAACGGGTGATGAGCAGCTCATGCCGCTGATACACCATGCGCACTCGCTGTGCGCCGACCACGCCGATGAGGATAGCGTAGGCCAGGGCGCCGCCGATGAAACTCAGGGCGATCAGTGCGGGCAGCATCGACCAGTTGAGCAGTTCGGCGCGGCTCGACAGCAGCGCCGTGAAGGTCGCCACCGCCACCGGGTAGGCCTTGGGATTGGTCAGGCCGAAGACGATACCGTGCCAGAACGGCTGCCGCGCCGCCCCTTGCGCCTCGTCGCCATTGCGGCGTTGGGCACGCACCGCACGCCAGCCGAGCCAGAACAGGTACAACGCGCTGAGCACGCCGAGCACATCGAACGCGGTGCTACCGATCTCACGGGCGCCGACGATTGCCACCAGCGCGGTACTGCACCAGATCACGTCGCCGAGCAGATGCCCACACAGAAACCCCGCCCCGGCCCGCCGCCCATGGGCCGCGCCAATCCCGAACACCGCCAGCACGCCCGGCCCGGGGGTGATCCCGTAGATGAAACCCGAAGCCAGAACGGCCAACAGCAATGATGGAGTCATGAGAAACCTGCAAGCGCCAGAACACGTGGCGCAGAGTCTATATCAACAAGATTGAAGCGGATCAGGGTTCGTCGCGGAAACGCATGCCGGGGTACGGTTTCTGCCGACACGCAGCCAGCCGCGACTGCAAATCGCCGACATGGGCTTCCAGCTTGTGGCCGTCGGGGTCGAGAAAGTAGAACGACGCGCCCTCGCTACGGTTGTCTCGCCACTGCGGCACCTGAGCCGATTTCAACGTCTCAACCAGTGAAGTGAAGTCTGCCGCGCTCACGCTCAAAGCGTAATGGGTATAGTCCGCGCCCGGCTCCCCACTGCGCTGAGGATCTTCTGACAAGCACAACCACAGTCCGGGCAGTGACAAATAGGCGCCGTTATCCCACGTCGCTTCAACGTCCAATTGCAGCACATCGCGATAGAACGCCAGACTGCGCTGCAGATCGCGGACGGCCAGGGTCAGGTGGTTAAGACCGGTAAGCATCGAATCAGTAACCTCTGAGGTCTTCGGGAACGACATATTGCTGGCCGTCGTAGATCAGGGTGACCTGGGTGTTCTTCAGGTTGGTGGTTTTCGAAGCGCATTGTTTGCCCGAAGTGAAAGACTCCATCAACGAACCGCTGGAACTGACGATCAGATCCGCAAACCCGTTGTGGCTGGATGAGCCGATTTCGACAGTCCTGCGAATGCGTGTGTCTCGCGTATCGCACTCCCCGGTACCCTCACCGAAATCCTTGCGCACCACCAGGCCTTCCAGCACTGGGCGTAAGCGATTGCCTTCGCGAACATACAAAGCCAGGTCGGTTTTGGAGTACGGATTCGCTCTGGAACCGTGGCTCATGAACGTCGATCGCAGCCCGAACGCACGGACATCCGCCGCCAAGCGGTAACGCGCCGTATCGATGATCAGATCATCGAAGCTGATCGCATCGGAGTTGTAAGCGCCGGGTTTGGTATAACTGGCGACTGTGTTGCCCGTCGTGGCGTTAATTACTGACAATGCCAGATCGAACACGCCGTCTTGAGCACCCGCGGAATCGGGAACGAAGGTGGCCTTCGCTGCAATTGATTGAGTGTTGAACGCAGGCCAGATTTTGCAGCGCGAGAGAGTATGGCCGTCGAATTTTTTTACTTCGCAAGCGGCATGGACCTGAGCCGTAAGCGCGAACAAGCCGAGGGCGATATAGATTCGGAGATGCAGATTCATGATTCTTCCTTGAAGTATTCGTATCAGTAACACCAGTCACATGCCCTTGAAACCTTGCGGCAAAACGTAGGTTTTGCCGTCATAGCGCAACGTGGTCAGCACCGGCTTTTCGTGGGTAGTTTTCGACTCGCAGGTGTCGGGTGGCCCCTCACCGACCAGGCCCGTAGTGACCGAGCGGACAATGATATCGGCGTAACCATGGGAACTGGTTTTGCCCATCTCAAGCGTACGCACCGTCTCCGAGCGCTCTCCGGCGCAATTGCCATCCCATTCGCCACTGAAGCTGTAGACGACCAAGCGATCCAGCACCGGGCGCAGTTTGTCGCCTTCTTTCACATAAAGCGAAAGCAAGATTTCATCCAGCGGATTAACGCGTGACGAGCCTTTGAAATGAGCGCGAACGCCGAAGGCACGCAGGTCGGGCGTGAGTTTATAACGCGCCGTATCCAGCTCCAGACTCTCCAGCGCGATGGCATCGGAGAGAAACGCCGACTGCTGATGATAGGTCGCCAGCGGCTTGGGGCTGCCAGCGGTAGTGACGGCCAGAGCCAGATCGTATGAACCCACCCTGCCGTCCTGGCCATAGACCGGATCGGGCACGAACGTCGATAGCGCGGTAATCGTCAGCGACGGATAAGCCGGCCAGTCCTTGCACAAAGAAAAGTCCGCTTCGCCACTGACCGCAGGCGGCGTGCAATCGGCCCACGCCTGCCCAGCCACCAACCACCCGCAGAGCGCCGCAGCGCTGATCCATATGGACTTCATTGTCACTTCCTGCTCCTTGAAGATATTTCCAGGCGCGCACTATCCCTTTCTGCATCGGAGGATTCAACAGATCTGGCCAGCGAATCCTCTCATGTGTCTGAAGTCGGAATTCGCGAGCAGGCTCGCTCCCACAGGAAATCCGCATTGCAAATGTGGGAGCGAGCCTGCTCGCGAAGGCGTCATCGCCGACGCAGCCAATCTCAATACTTGTCGAGCGTACGCAACTTCTGCGGCAAGCCCCACAGCAGCAACGCTGCGGCGATCAGCGCGGCGACGCCGATGACGTACAGCGCCGGGGTGGTGCTGCCGGTGAGGTCCTTGATGCGTCCGACCATGACCGGGCTGACAATCCCACCGAACTGCCCCAGGGTATTGATCACCGCGATCCCGCCCGCTGCGCCGGCACCGGCGCCCGCCAGTAGCTTCGGTGGCAGGGTCCAGAAGCTCGGAATCGAAGCGATGATACCGGCGCCGAGCAGGCCGAGCGCGACGATCAGGAAGGTCGTGTGGCTGGCGAAGATTCCTGCGCTGAAAAAGCCGATCGCGCCGACGATCACCAGCCCGGCGACAAACTTGCGCCGTTCACCGGTGGCGTCTGACAAGCGCCCGATCACCACCATGCTGATCGCCCCGCAGATGTACGGAATGGCGGTCAGCAGGCCGATCATCACCGGGCTTTCGGTGCCGGCGCTGCGGATCAATTGCGGTGCCCAGAAATTCAACCCGTAGGACGCGACCTGAATCAGGAAGTAGATCAAACCCAACGTCAGGAACCCGGGTATTTTCAGCGCCGCGAGCAATGAGCCGCCGCTCTTGTGTGGCTCGTGATGGGCGATGCGACTGGAGAGCAATTTCTTCTCGTCAGCCGTCAGCCAGTGCGCATCCTCGATGCGGTCCTTGAGCTGGGTCAGCACCAGGAAACCGAGGGCGATGCACGGCACGCCACCAAGCAGGAACAACCAGTGCCAGCCGCGCATCTGCAATACGCCGTCGAGGTGTTGCAGCACCAGCCCGGAGAACGGCGCGCCGACCAGCCCGGCGAACGCCGAGGCGAGAAACAGCATCGAGGTGATGCGGCCACGGAAGTGCTGCGGAAACCACAGGGTCAAGTAATACAGCACGCCCGGAGCAAACCCGGCTTCCATCGCGCCGATGACGAAGCGCAGCGCATAGAACTGCCATTCGCTGTTGACGAAGACCATCGCCGCCGTCGCCACGCCCCACGACATCATGATCCGCGCGATCCAGCGTCTCGCGCCGACCTTGTACAACATCATGTTGCTCGGCACTTCGAACAGCACGTAACCGACCACGAACAGCCCGGCGCCCAAGCCATACGCGGTGTCGCTCAGGCTCAGGTCGGTCTGCAACTGAAATTTGGCGAAGCTGATGTTGATGCGATCGAAAAAGGCGAACAGGTAGCAGACCATGATCAGCGGCATCAGGCGCCAGGCGACTTTGCTGACCAGGGCTTTTTCGGCGTCGTGATCGACGGACGGATTCACGCCCGCCTCCATTACGTTGAGGCTCATAGATTTTTCTCCAGGCGGACTGCCGATGGGCGTCCGATTGTTTTTGTTGTCTGGTTACTGCTGAATGCTTTTGAACTGTGGGAGCGAGCCTGCTCGCGAATGCGCCAGATCAGTCGATACCGATGTTGAATGACACACCGCGTTCGCGAGCAGGCTCGCTCCCACAAGGGTTTTGTATCTTCAGATGGGCATCGGATGCAGATCGCAGTTGCGCCCGGCCTTGGCCAGTTGGCCGGGGACATCGTGGCCCAACAGCGCCGGCAAGCCGCGCGAAAGCTTCAGCAGCAGCGGCAAATCGATGCCCGTGTGAATGCCGACTTCATCGCACAGATTGACCAGATCTTCGCTGCAGATATTGCCCGACGCGCCCGGTGCGAACGGGCAGCCACCGAGGCCCCCCAGCGCCGCATCGAAGCGCCGCGCGCCGGCCTCGTAAGCGGCCAGCACATTGCACAGCCCAAGGCCGCGAGTGTTGTGGAAATGCAGGGTCAGGTCAGCCGGCGAAACCCGCTGCAAAACGCGCCGCACCAAGCGATCGACCTGACGCGGATTGGCCATGCCGGTGGTGTCGGCGAGGCTGATGCCCTGAATGCCGAGCTCTTGATAAGCGTCGACAATTTGCAGCACGCGATCCTCATCGATCCGGCCTTCGAACGGACAACCGAACGTGGTGGCGATGCTGCCGTTGAGGCGCACACCTGAGCCGCTGACAAACGCAACGATGTCAGCGAACGCCGCCAGCGACTCTTCGCAACGCATGCGCATATTGGCCAGGTTGTGGGTCTGGCTGGCAGACATCACCAGGTTCAACTCATCGGCATTCGCCGCCAGTGCGCGTTGCGCGCCTTTGAGGTTGGGAATCAACGCCACGTAAATAACACCCGGCTGACGCTGAATGCCGTTGAACACTTGCTCGCCGTCACGCAGGCCCGGAATGGCTTTGGGCGAGACGAACGAGCCGGCCTCGATGCGGCTGAATCCGGCCTGTGACAAATGATTGATCAGGGCGATCTTGTCAACGGTCTCCACCCACGTCGGCTCGATCTGCAAACCGTCGCGGGGCGAGACTTCCTGGACGATCAGGGTTTGCGAATAGTCAGTGATCATTGCACCACCCCCTGGCCTTTCAGACGTTCAATGTCGAGTTCAGTCAGGCCAAGATTGGCGAGAATATCGTCGGTGTGCTGGCCCAGTTTCGGCCCGGACCAGTTCACCCCGCCGGGCGTCTCCGAGAGTTTGGGGACAATGCCGGGCATCTTCACCGTTGCGCCACCGGGCAACTCGGCATCGATCAGCATGTCCCGCGCCTGATAGTGTGGATCGGCGACGATGTCAGCCACCGAGTAGATGCGCCCGGCCGGCACTTCGGCAGCTTCGAGAGCAGCCAGTACCTCGTCGATCGGCAGGCTGCTGGTCCAGTGTGTGATGGCTGCATCGAGCAAACCGCTCTGCGCCGCGCGGCCGTCGTTGTGGGCGAACTCTTCTGCCTCGGCCAGATCAGCGCGGCCGATGGTGTGCATCAGACGCTTGTAGATCGGGTCGCTATTGCCGGCAATCACCACGTAGGCGCCGTCGGCCGTGAGGTAGGTATTGGAGGGCGCGATACCCGGCAGGGCACCGCCGCTGCGTTCGCGGACATGGCCAAGCATGTCGTATTCCGGCACCAGACTTTCCATGACGTTGAACACGCTTTCGGCCAGCGACACATCGACGATCTGTCCACCGCCCTGCCCAGTCTTGACCCGCAGCAGCGACATCAGCGCGCCAATCACCGCGTGCAGCGAGGCCAGCGAATCGCCGAGGCTGACGCCGACTCGCGCCGGTGGCGAATCGGGATTGCCGGTGGTGTAGCGAATGCCGCCCATGGCCTCGCCAATCGCACCGAAACCGGGCCGGTCGCGGTACGGGCCGGTCTGGCCGTAGCCGGAGATACGCACCAGGGTCAGGTTCGGATTCAGCGCATGTAGCACGTCCCAACCCAGACCGAGCTTTTCCAGCGCACCGGGGCGCAGGTTTTCGATGATTACGTCTGCATCACCGGCCAGTTGCTTGACCAGCTCGATGCCTTCAGCGGATTTCAGATTGAGCGCCAGGGATTTCTTGTTGCGCGATTGCAGGTACCACCACAGCGATGTGCCTTCGTGCAGCTTGCGCCATTTGCGCAGCGGGTCGCCCTGACCCATGGCTTCGATCTTGATCACCTCGGCGCCGAACTCGGCAAGCATGCGCGCGGCAAACGGCGCGGCGATCAGGGTGCCGATCTCGATCACTTTGATTGCACTCAAAGGGGCAGTCATCGCGGGTACCTCTTGTTCTTGGAATATGTCGCCAAGGCTAGAGGAACGATGATCGGCGAATCCAGCCGTCTCTCGGCAAAGGGCGTTCGCGAAATGCGAATGCTTCAGCGATGTGGTGAATTCGAAGCCGCTTTCGCGGGCAGGCCCGCTCCCACAGGGTTCGAAGTCAGCCGCACAATTTGCATACACGCTGGAAACTGTGGGAGCGGGCTTGCCCGCGAAGAGGCCGGCCCATTCAATAGAGATTCAGGCGCCCTGCCCGCGCAAATGCTCAAACAACATCCGGCTCACCGGCGACAATCCCGCCTCATCGCGCACCACCACAATCAGCGTGCGATCGGACCAGTTGTCGGTCAGCGGCACCGCACGCAAGCCCAGTGCCTGACCAAACAACTCATAGGCTCGCTGCGGCAGAATGCCGATGCCCATGTTCGCCTGGACCATCCGGCACACCGCATCGAATCCCGGCACATGAATGCGGATGCGCAGGACTTTGCCGGCCTGCCGCGCCGCCGCATGGGTACGCATGTTGATCGAACTGGCTGCGTGCAAGCCGACGTAATCGCTGTCGAGAGTTTCATCAAAAGTCACGGATGCGCGCGTAGCCAACGGATGCTCCGGGAGCATCACCACCACCAGTTTGTCCTGGCGGTACAACACGCTGTGCAGGCCTTTGGTGTCGCTGTCGTCGGAGCAGATGCCGAGGTCGGCGACGCCATCGAGCACGCCCTGAATCACCCCGGCGCTGGGGCGTTCTTCAAGGTCGGTCTTGACCTGCGGATGCCGCGCGGAGAAGTCGCGCAAGTCTTCAGGCAGGAACTGAATGATCGCCGAAAGATTGGCCAGCATGCGCACGTAACCCCGCACACCATGGCTGTGCTCACCCAGCTCCAGGCCCATCTTTTCCACATTGAAGAGCATCTGCCGGGCGTGGTGCAGCAGGGTTTCACCGGCCGGCGTGAGGATCATGCCTTTGGCCTGACGCACGAACAAAGCGATGCCCAGCGCCTCCTCCAACTCCATCAGGCGCTTGCTGGCCGCCGACACCGCGATGGCCTCGCGCGCAGCCGCACGGGTCAGCGTGCCTTCCTCGTGGACGGCGACGAACAGTTGCAGAGTGATCAGGTCGAGACGGCGGATCAGGCTTTTTTGCAGCATGGTGGGCTCGAAGGCAGGGTTCATCCGAGCCGGCAGGATAGCCCGGTTTTACCGCTGACTGCTCAGTTGCCCATGCTGGCGCGCTGTTTTATGACAGGTGCGGTCAGCAAGCGAACCAGCTGCGCGCTGTCGTCCCTGCGACCCAACACCAGGATCGAAGAGCCTTGCAGGCAGGCATCGATGGCTGGCCATGAAATATCCTTCGCGCCCTCGACAGCAAACGAATCATCCACTGCGCCATCGACCAGAAAGCCTCCCGTCAGCAAGCCTCGTGCGCTGCCCGAGGTCTGTCCGACCGCCACAATACGTTTGCCAGCGATGTCATCCAGCGCAAACCCTGCTTGCCAACCTCTCAGGTCGAGTTCATGCGCCGTCGGGCTGAGGACAGGGTTGTTGAACGCGTTATCCATTTGGCCAGCGTAGGTAATACCACTGATGAATCCATGTTGCAGTTTCGTGTCTTGCGTTGACTCGACCGCCGCACCGAGCAAAAGCAGGCGCTGCGCCGTTTGCACAGCGATGTTGGTCACGTGGCTTTCGAGCGTCTTGCCATCCCGTTTAATGTTCAACAGCAACATGCCCTGATCGCCGAACGCTTGTGCAACTTTGCCGTTGTGGTCGAACGCCATGACCAATCCCTGATTGGTTACTTCCGTTTTGCCATGCAGCAGGATCTTCCCATCGTCGAGCTGGATGATCCCGGACAGCGAAATGGCCACGCCTGGCAGCGACAGGGGCAGCCAACCGTTGCTGGCAAACGATAAATCGTCCGAGCCATCGAGATGGAATCGCGTCAACAGGCCACTGCCCTTTTGCGCGGTCACAAACAGCAGCCTGTCCGGCTGCGCAAGCTGCGGATCGGATTTCGCCAGCAGCAGTTGCCCATGGGTCGCCCCAAAGAGTGCCGGAATCCGCATGGGCACAATCCGGTAGCCATTACTGTCGCCGCCGAACTCGATATCCGGCGAACCGTCGGGAAGAAACCGCGCGATGACTTGTTGATATTCAAGAGTCTGGTCTTTGACGACGCCAATCACACCGCACATCCAGATCCGCCCGAGCGCATCAACGATCAATCGCCCGCCTTGGGTGAGCGAGCCTGTGCCGAACCGGCCGCTGAGATATCCGCCGGTGCCGAAATCCGGGTCCGGATTGCCATCGGCATCCAGGCGCGCAAGGCCGTAGTACGAATGGCCCGATTGCTCGACGGTAGCGCTGACCATGATCTGCCCCGAAGGCGTGATAGACACGCCTTCGGCAATGGTCTTGGCCGCTCCGGGAAATTTCAGCGTTCGCAGACCAAACAGAGCGTCCAGCTCCCCGGCTGACTGCGCGGTTGGGGGCAATGGCGCGGTGGATTCCGGCATGTTCGTATTCTCCTGTGGGATCGACATCGATCCCCTCGCTGAGAGCATTCGACCCGAAGAAGCCACGCCGGACAACTGACACAAATGACAGTTTTTTAGAAGAAAACGAAATTGATCACCGTGCAAAAAAGACTGGAGGACTGGTAGTTCTTACAGGTTCGAATTCAGGCACGTCATGCCAACCTCAGCGTTCAAATCAGCCATGGACGAGAAGAACGATGAGCACTCGCGACGAGCACATGCCACAACCGGCCCCGGCCCCGACCATCACCTACCCCGAGGAGGCCAGCACGACGGGACCTGCGACATTGTTGCTCGGCAGCGGCATGCCCGATGCGCTTGTACAGGTCTGGAACATTGAAAACACCCAGTCGCTCGGTGCAGGGCTGGTCAGCGCAAAGGGACGATGGGCGTTCAGCATCAGCGGCGCCCAGGCTCCAGGCCAGCAGAAGATTCACGCCCACCAGACGTATGCAGGCATCACGTCTGAATGGAGTGACGAGCGCGGATATGAGGTGCGACTACGGCCCGAAATCGACGTCCCGGGCGTCTTCGTACCGCTTGAGGGAGCGGAGGTAAATGCGCCTCTGTTGTTGTCGGGAGATGTCACACGGGCCGAGGGTTTCGTCAGTGTTTTCGATCTGGACACTGGCCTGGAGATTGCCAGGGCAGCGGTCGAAAGCGACCGGAAATGGCAAACACCGGCTGCACACTCATTGGCAGTCGGGCAGTACCGTATATCCGCCGTTCACAACATCGCCGGCCAGGTTTCAGACTGGGGCCGTGTGCGGACATTTACCGTGGTCGCAGAAGCAAGCGAAGGACTGTTCGACTTCGCTCGCCTTCGCGCCTTCATTCAAAACGCGTTGCGGAAAATTTCCTCGATCTGGCGCTGATCTGCCGCCCGTGGATTGGTCAGTCCGCACGCATCCTTCAAAGCATTGGCGGCGAGCACCGGGATATCGCTGAGTTTCGCGCCCAGCTCACGCAGTCCTCCGGGAATCTCGACGTCCTTGGCAAGGTTGCGAATGGCATTGATCGCCGCCTGCGCGCCCTCCTCTGCGCTGAAACCACGAATATCCGCGCCCATGGCGTGGGCGACGTCCCTGAGTCGGTCAGCGCAGACCAGCGCATTGAAGCTCTGCACATGCGGCAACAGCACGGCATTGCAGACGCCGTGGGGCAAGTCGTAGTAGCCGCCCAGCTGATGCGCCATTGCGTGGACAAATCCGAGCGAGGCGTTGTTGAACGCCATGCCGGCGAGGAACTGCGCGTAAGCCATGTTCTCCCGCGCCGCCAGGTCGCTGCCGTCGCGCACAGCCAGACGCAGGTTGCTGCTGATCAGGCTCATCGCTTTAAGCGCGCAAGCATCGGTGATCGGGTTCGCGGCAGTAGAGACGTAGGCTTCGATGGCGTGGGTCAGCGCGTCCATGCCGGTGGCGGCGGTGAGGCCTTTGGGCATCGCGACCATCAGTTCCGGATCGTTGACTGACAGCAGGGGCGTGACGTTGCGGTCGACGATGGCCATTTTCACGTGGCGCGATTCGTCGGTGATGATGCAGAAACGGGTCATTTCGCTGGCAGTGCCGGCGGTGGTGTTGATAGCGACCAGAGGCAATTGCGGCTTGCTCGAGCGGTCGACGCCTTCGTAATCGCCAATCTGCCCGCCATTGGTTGCGCACAGGGCGATGCCCTTGGCGCAATCGTGCGGCGAGCCGCCACCCAGCGACACGACGAAATCGCAACGGCTTTCCTTCAACAGCCCCAGACCCGATTCGACATTGGCCGTGGTCGGGTTCGGTCTGGCGCCATCGAAGATCACCGAATCGATGTCCTGCATCGCCAGTTTCTCGGCAATCATTGCGGCCACGCCCGCCTTGGCCAGCCCGGCGTCGGTGACAATCAGCGCCTTGCGAAAACCATAATTGCGAATCGCGACCATGGCTTCGTCGAGGCAGCCGCTGCCCATGATGTTGACCGCCGGAATGAAGAAGGTGCTGCTCATCGTGTGTCTCCTGACTGAAGCCGGATCGACTGCCTCGATTCGGCGGGTGCACACAGGATCGACCGATCGGTCACAAGCAATGTTGATCTGGCTCAATGTCCGCTCGTGATAAAGTCGCCGTCCATCTGCCCTTTGTTTTGAGACCGCCCACGCAATGACCGATTTTCTCGATGTCGACGCCACCCTCGAAGACTGGAATGCCTTGCGCGCCGCGAACGATTTCCAGGGTTTGCTGGTGGGCAATGGCGCCAGCCGCGCGGTATGGGATGACTTCGGCTATGACTCGCTGTTCGAGAACGCCCGTACGGTCGAAGAGAAACCGCTGAGCCCATCGGAACTGGCGGTGTTCGATGCGCTGCAAACCCGCAGCTTCGAGCAAGTGCTGGGCGCCCTGAAAACCACCAGCCGGGTCAACAAGGCCCTGGCGGTCAGCTCGGCGGCGCCGCGCAATCGCTATTACGCAATCAAGGAAGCGCTGATCAACACCGTGCACGCGGTGCACATCCCGTGGCGGCTGGTGCAGCCTTCGACACTGACAGTGCTCAATGCTGAACTGGCGCGCTATCGCACGGTGTTCACCACCAACTACGACCTGCTCAATTACTGGGCACTGCAACACCCCGGCGAGGCCATCGACGACCTGTTCAACGGCGCGGACGCGAGTTTCGATCTGAGCCAGAGCGCCACCGACAAACCGCGTCTGCTGTACCTGCACGGTGGTCTGCATCTGGTGCGCAATCAGGACGGCACCGCACGCAAACTGACCTCGACCGAGGGCACCCTGCTCGGCAGTTTCGCCATCAACAATACGATCAAGACGCTGGACGACGTGCCGCTGTTCGTCACCGAAGGGCCGAGCGCTGACAAGCTCAAGACCATTCGCAGCTCCGATTATCTGTCGTTCTGCTACGAGCAATTACTGGCTCATGGCGACAGCCTGTGCATCTTCGGCCATGCGCTGGGCGAGCAGGATGCGCATCTGGTGCGCGCGTTGCGCCTGGCCCGACCGAGATGCGTGGCGATCTCGATTTACCCGCGCAGCGCCGCATTCATTCAGCATCAGAAACGTCACTATGCCAAGGTGTTCGACGGTACCGGCGTTGAGTTGCGGTTCTTTGATGCCAAGAGTCATGCGTTGGGTGATCCGCAGTTGTCGGTACCGGTTGAAGTTTGATATTGGCCGGGCTGACGCCTTCGCGAGCAAGCTCGCTCCCACAATGGAATGTAGTCACCTGTGGGAGGGAGCCTGCTCGCGAAGACGGCCTATCAGCCAATACAAAAGGTGACTGGAACACCGCTTTCGCGAGCAGGCTCGCTCCCACAGGTTGATGTCGGATTTCAGAGGACAGGCAGGGTCTTGTCCTTGATGGTTTTCGTCGGGCCGTTGGCCTTCACGCTGGCGATGCCCTTGTCGCACGCGCCATCCGATGAATACGACTCGCTGCTGCCGATGACCTGGTGATTGGCCGCCTTGAGGTTGAAGTACGGGTGGCCATCCTTGGTCGATTTTTTCTCGTAACGCTCGTCCAGCGGGCTGTTGGCCTGCACCGAGGCGATGCCGCCGTCGGCGCCGGCGCGGGTGCTGTAGAGTTCGCTGGTCAGAATCGTTTCGGCGTTCGCCGCTTTCAACACGAACCTGAATTGGCCGTTGCTGCTTTTGCTCACTTCGTACCATCCGGACATGTCTGTTTCTCCTGGGGGCGATTGAGAGATTTCGCGCTTCAGAGTAAAGACCAGCGTCTGCGATCTGTCGCCTGCCTCGACTACAAGGTGATTTTCGTACCGAGCAGACCGAGGAAACCGGCCAGCCATTTAGGATGCGCCGGCCACGCCGGAGCGGTGGCGAAATTTCCCTGAACATGGCCGTCGGTCACCGGAATGTCGATGTAGGTGCCGCCCGCCAGACGTACTTCCGGGGCGCAGGCCGGATACGCGCTGCATTCACGCCCCTCAAGCACACCCGCTGCCGCGAGCAGTTGCGCACCATGGCAGACCGCTGCGATGGGCTTGCCGGCGTTGTCGAACGCGCGCACCAGTTCGAGGACTTTGTCGTTCAGCCGCAGGTATTCCGGCGCACGACCGCCGGGAATCAGCAGCGCGTCGTAATCGGCTTCGCTGGCCTTGGCGAAATCGAAATTGAGCGCGAACAGGTGACCGGGTTTTTCGCTGTAGGTCTGATCACCTTCAAAATCATGAATCGCAGTGCGCACGGTGCTGCCGGCGGACTTGTCCGGGCACACGGCGTGCACCGTGTGGCCGACCATCTGCAGGGCCTGGAACGGCACCATCACTTCGTAGTCTTCGACGTAATCGCCGACCAGCATCAGAATCTTTTTCGCGGCCATGGGAAAACTCCTCGGGGAAAGGTCTGGGGGTATTCAAGGTAGACCCAAATTGAGCTGCAAGCTGCAAGCTGCAAGCTTCAAGCTTCAAGCTTCAAGAAAAAGCAGGATCACCCATATCAGGCACACCAGCGTCATGCTTCAACTTGCAGCTTGCAGCTTGCAGCTGCCTGTTAAGGCATATAACCGTCAGCGCGCAGCAGTGTTTCCAGGCAGTGTTCGCTGATGTGGTAGAACGCCTTGAGCTCTGCGATCTTCGCCAACAACTGCGTCGGATCGACCGGTTCGGCGCGTTTTACCGCGAGAATCATCTTGTTCTTGTTGGTGTGCTCCAGCGAGATGAATTCGAACACCTTGGTCTCGTAACCACAGGCTTCGAGGAACAGTGCACGCAAGCTGTCGGTGACCATTTCCGCCTGCTGGCCGAGGTGCAAGCCGTATTGCAGCATCGGCTTGAGCAGCGCCGGGCTCTGGATCTGCAGGCGGATCTGTTTGTGACAGCAGGGCGAGCACATGATGATCGACGCACCCGAGCGGATGCCGGTGTGGATCGCGTAATCGGTGGCAATGTCGCAGGCATGCAGGGCGATCATCACGTCCAGCTCACTCGGCGCCACTGTGCGCACGTCACCGCACTTGAACACCAGCCCCGGATGTTCAAGCTTCGCCGCAGCGGCGTTGCACAGGTTGACCATTTCTTCGCGCAACTCGACGCCAGTGACTTCGCCCTCGGCCTTCAGCGTGTTGCGCAGGTAGTCGTGAATGGCGAACGTCAGGTAGCCCTTGCCCGAACCGAAATCGGCGACCCGCACCGGTTTGTCCAGCGCCAGCGGCGACGAGGTCAGGGCATGGCTGAACACTTCGATGAACTTGTTGATCTGCTTCCACTTGCGCGACATCGCCGGGATCAGCTCCTGCTGCGCATTGGTCACGCCCAGGTCCTTGAGGAACGGACGGCTCAATTCGAGGAAGCGGTTTTTCTCGCGGTTGTGCTCGGCGGACGGCGCTTCACGCAATTGCTGAGGTTTGCTCTTGAACAGCGAACTCTTGCCCTTTTTGCTGTATTCCAGCTGCGCTTCGTCGGTCAGCGTCAGTAAATGCGCATTTTTGAACGAGGCCGGCAGCAGACCGCCGATCAGCGCCACGCCCTCGTCAAGCGACAGGTTCTTGGTGATATCTCGAGTCTTGTAGCGATAAACGAAGGAAAGACACGCCTGCGCCTTGACCGTCACCGGTTTGATGATGACCCGTTGCAGATCCGCCTCTTCACCGACGTATTTGGCCAACACCAATTTGATAAAACCGTTGTCGTCGAGGCTGGCTTGCAGCAGCTCGATGAACTGAGCGTGGTGATCGGCGGCCGGTTTGGCGGACGGCGCGGAAGAAGCGGAAACGGACATGGACAAGCGGCCTCGGACGGGCGGAATCGGGAATGGCGGGTATTTTAGGGGGGATGAGGGTTGGGGACACCCTCTTATTTACCCAACGGCAAAATCCATGACAACGACCTTTGTGGCGAGGGGATTTATCCCCGATGGGGCGCGAAGCGGCCCTCTGTTTTCGGCCCGTCAAACCACGCGCGCAGGTGTTGCGACTGCTACGCAGCCGATCGGGGATAAATCCCCTCGCCACAGAGGCCAAATATGCGCGACTGCTTCAGCCCAACACCACTAACCGATTCGGCAATTCATTCCTCACCTGCGTCACCGGCACATGCACCTTCAACAACTCGCCACACGCCTCCACGCACGTGACAAACCCTTCCAGCGTGCGCCCCTGACTGACCTGTTCGGTAAACGCTGCGACAATCGCGTCCCAGTTGCTGTTATCCAGCCGTTTGGAAATCCCCTCGTCCACCAGAATCTCCACATAGCGCTCAGCCTCGCAGACAAAAATCAGCACGCCGGTGCTGCCCACGGTGTGGTGCAGGTTCTGTTCGAGAAACTGCCGCCGCGCCAGGTTGGAGGCGCGCCAGTGGCGCACACGGCGCGGGACCAGATGCGTGGTGATTTTCGGCAGACGAAACAGCAGGCACAGGACGATGAACATGCCCCATTGCACCAGCAGCAGACTGCGCAGGGTCAGCCAGCCGGTGAGGTAGTGGACGATGCCCGGCAACACCAGCGCCAGCAGGCTGGCCCAGAGCAGCGGGATGTACGCGTAATCGTCGGCACGGGCAGCGAGTACCGTGACCAGTTCGGCGTCGGTGTCGCGTTCGACCCGGGCGATGGCCTCGGCGACTTTGCGTTGTTCGTGTTCAGTCAGTAATGCCATGTCGAAAAGTGCCTGCTCATTATTCTTTTGATCTCACCAGCCGCCGGACGAACCGCCGCCGCCGAAACTGCCCCCGCCACCGCTGAAGCCGCCACCGCCACCGCCGCCGAATCCGCCGCCACCGCCAAAGCCGCCCCCTCCTCCGGAGCCGCCCCGGCCGGCAGGCAGGATACCGAGCATCTGGCAGACAAACACCGTCACGATGAACAACATCACCAAAAACATGAACAGCGCCGGGTGCCGCGAGATGAAATCATCCGCCGGGTCGCCGCTGGATTCGTACACGGTTGAGGGTTCGTCCAGCGGATTGCCACCGAGCACTACCAGCATCGCCGCAACGCCGTCGCTGATGCCTTTGCTGAAATTGCCGGCCTTGAACGCCGGCGTGATGACCTGATGAATGATCACCGACGACTGCGCATCGGTCAGGCGATCCTCCAGGCCATAGCCGACTTCGATGCGCAGTTTGCGCTCGTCACGGGCGACGATCAGCAAGGCGCCGTTGTTCTTGTCCTTCTGGCCGATGCCCCAGTGCCGACCAAGCTGAACGCCGAAATCCTCGATGGTGGTGCCCTGCAGATCCGGCAGCGTGACCACCACCAATTGCTCGCCGGTGGCCTGCTCGTGCGCCTGCAATTGCTGGCTCAGTTGCGCGCGAATCGATGGCTCGAGCATTTGCGCCTGATCGACCACGCGCCCGCTCAGCGGCGGAAACGTCAATTCGGCCCGGGCGCTGACGGCAAACAGCCAGAGCAGCAGCACCAGGCTTAGTTTCAACACACGCATGGGCGACCTCGAGTCAGAATTTCACTTCCGGGGCCTTCTCCGCGCCGGGCGTGGTGGCTTCGAAGGTCTCGCGCATCGGCAGATCGCTGTACATCACGCTGTGCCACAGGCGACCGGGGAAGGTGCGGATCTCGGTGTTGTACTTCTGCACCGCCAGAATGAAATCGCGACGCGCCACGGCAATGCGGTTTTCCGTGCCTTCGAGTTGCGATTGCAGAGCGAGGAAGTTCTGGTTGGCCTTCAGATCCGGGTAGCGCTCGGAGACCACCATCAAGCGGCTCAATGCGCCGGTCAGTTGATCTTGCGCCTGCTGGAACTGCTTGAGCTTCTCGGGATTGTCGAGGGTGCTGGCATCGACCTGAATCGAGGTGGCCTTGGCCCGCGCTTCAATCACGGCGGTCAGGGTTTCCTGCTCATGGGCGGCATAGCCCTTCACGGTTTCCACCAGATTGGGGATCAGGTCGGCACGGCGCTGGTACTGGTTCTGCACCTGGCCCCAGGCGGCTTTGGCCTGTTCGTCGAGGGTCGGGATATTGTTGATGCCGCACGCGGTCAACAGCGTGGCGAACACCAGCAACGTGGCGATCTGTAGCCGTGAACGGGAGGTTGAGCTGATATTCATTGCAGTGATGCTCCATGACACATTTGATTTAAAAACCGAGCGCTGGGCATTCCCGGCCAGCGGTTGGGGCATAATCGGCGCCGCCACTGGCATGCGACGGGTTAATCGGCTAAAAAGTGCCCTCGCGTTCACGTTGCCGCTGTCGGCTGCGGTTTTCCGGCTCAGGATTTTGCGCCGGCACCCGAACAACAATAGTCGCTCCCTACATTTTGGCTGGCCGGTGTTGCATCACCGTTTGGGCTCTAGAGAAAAAATTCATGAAGAAGCTGTGTTTGCTGGGTCTGTTCGTCAGCCTGGCCAGTCATCAGGTACTGGCCGCCACGACCCCGGTACCTTTGGAAAACAAGGACGCCTTCATCAGCAACCTGATGAAACAAATGACCCTCGACGAGAAGATCGGCCAGTTGCGCCTGATCAGCATCGGTCCGGAAATGCCCCGCGAGCTGATCCGCAAGGAAATCGCCGGCGGCAACATCGGCGGCACGTTCAACTCGATCACCCGCGCGGAAAACCGTCCGATGCAGGACGCTGCCATGCGCAGCCGCCTGAAGATTCCGATGTTTTTCGCGTACGACGTGATCCACGGTCACCGTACGATTTTCCCGATTCCGCTGGCCCTCGCGTCGAGCTGGGACATGGACGCCATCGGCCAGTCCGGTCGCGTTGCGGCTAAAGAAGCCGCCGCCGACAGCCTCGACATCACCTTCGCGCCGATGGTGGATATCTCCCGCGATCCGCGCTGGGGCCGCAGTTCCGAAGGTTTCGGCGAAGACACCTACCTGACCTCGCGCATCGCCAAAGTCATGGTCAAGGCCTATCAGGGCGAGACCCCAAGCGCTGCCGACAGCATCATGGCCAGCGTCAAGCATTTCGCCTTGTACGGCGCGGTCGAGGGCGGTCGCGACTACAACACCGTCGACATGAGCCCGGTGAAGATGTACCAGGATTACCTGCCGCCCTACCGCGCCGCGATCGATGCCGGCGCTGGCGGTGTAATGGTGGCGTTGAACTCGATCAACGGCATTCCAGCCACGGCCAACACCTGGCTGATGAACGATCTGCTGCGCAAGGACTGGGGCTTCAAAGGCCTGGCAGTCAGCGATCACGGCGCGATTTTCGAACTGATCAAGCACGGTGTCGCGCGCGACGGTCGCGAAGCGGCGAAGCTGGCGATCAAGGCCGGCATCGACATGAGCATGAACGACACCCTCTACGGCAAAGAACTGCCGGGGTTGCTCAAGTCTGGTGAGATCGAACAGAAAGACATCGATAACGCCGTGCGCGAAGTGCTCGCGGCCAAGTACGACATGGGCCTGTTCAAGGACCCTTACCTGCGCATCGGCAAGGCCGAGGATGATCCGGCCGACACCTACGCCGAGAGCCGCCTGCACCGCGCCGAGGCCCGCGAAGTGGCGCGGCGCAGTCTGGTGCTGCTGAAGAACCACAACGAAACCCTGCCGCTGAAGAAAGACGCGAAAATCGCGCTGGTCGGTCCATTGGCGAAAGCGCCGATCGACATGATGGGTAGTTGGGCCGCCGCCGGGCGCCCGGCGCAATCGGTCACTTTGTTCGATGGCATGAGTTCGGTAATCGGCGACAAGGCCAACCTGATCTACGCCCGTGGCGCCAACATCACGGGCGACAAGAAGGTCCTCGACTACCTGAACTTCCTCAACTTCGACGCCCCGGAAGTGGTCGATGACCCGCGCCCGGCCAGCGTGCTGATCGACGAAGCGGTGAAAGCGGCGAAGGATGCTGACGTGATCGTCGCCGCTGTCGGCGAGTCCCGTGGCATGTCCCACGAATCCTCGAGCCGCACAGACCTGAACATCCCGGAAACCCAGCGCGAATTGATCCGTGCGTTGAAAGCCACTGGCAAACCGCTGGTACTGGTGCTGATGAACGGCCGTCCGCTGACGATTCTCGAAGAGAACCAGTCGGCCGATGCGATTCTGGAAACCTGGTTCAGCGGCACCGAGGGCGGCAACGCCATTGCCGACGTGCTGTTCGGCGACTACAACCCGTCGGGCAAACTGCCGGTGACTTTCCCGCGTTCCGTGGGCCAGATCCCGACCTACTACAACCACCTGAGCATCGGCCGGCCGTTCACGCCGGGCAAACCGGGCAACTACACCTCGCAGTATTTCGATGACACCACCGGCCCGCTGTTTCCGTTCGGTTATGGCCTGAGCTACACCACCTTCGCCCTGAGCGATATGGCGCTGTCATCGACCACCCTCAACGCCAGCGGCAAGCTCGACGCCAGCGTCATGGTCAAGAACACCGGCAAGCGTGACGGCGAAACCGTGGTGCAGTTGTACATCCAGGACGTCACCGGTTCGATGATCCGCCCGGTGAAAGAACTGAAGAACTTCCAGAAGATCATGCTCAAGGCCGGCGAACAGAAAGTCGTGCACTTCACCATCACCGAGGAAGACCTGAAGTTCTACAACGCCCAGCTCAAATACGCAGCCGAGCCTGGCAAGTTCAACGTGCAGATCGGCCTGGATTCGCAGGCGGTGACGCAGCAGAGCTTTGAATTGCTGTAACAGCAAGCACGCCGCCCCCCCTGCACTGATCGTTCCCACGCTCTGCGTGGGAATGCAGCCCGTGACGCTCCGCGTCACTGGACGCGGAGCGTCCCTAGAGGCATTCCCACGCGGAGCGTGGGAACGATCAAATGACACACCGCTTTCGCGAGCAGGCTAGCTCCCACATTGGATTCAGGGTGTATTCAAAATCGTGGTTATCCGCGACGGTCGAGAATATTCACCACCAACCGATCCACCCAGCCCCACACCCGCTGCTTGACCCGCCGCCACAACGGTCGGCGCTGCCATTCCTCCAGACTCACCAGCTGACTCAAGCCGAAGTCCTTCACAAAGCTCGCCTCCACCGCTGCCGTCAACGCCGGGTCCAGTGCTTCCAGATTCGCCTCCAGATTGAAACGCAGATTCCAGTGATCGAAGTTGCACGAACCGATGCTTACCCATTCGTCGACCAGAACCATTTTCAGGTGCAGGAAGCACGGCTGGTATTCGAAGATCTGCACCCCGGCCTTGAGCAGGCGCGGGTAGTAGCGATGGCCGGCGTAGCGCACTGACGGGTGATCGGTGCGCGGCCCGGTCAGCAGCAAGCGCACATCGACGCCGCGCGCGGCAGCCTTGCGCAAGGAGCGGCGGATTTTCCATGTCGGCAGAAAGTACGGCGTGGCCATCCAGATGCGTTTTTGCCCGCTGTTCAGCGCGCGAAACAGCGATTGCAGAATGTCGCGGTGCTGGCGGGCGTCAGCGTAGGCTACGCGGCCCATGCCTTCGCCTTTGTCCGGCACGCGTGGCAAACGTGGCAGACCAAAATGCGCGGCCGGGCGCCAGGCGCGGCGGTAACGGTTGGCGATCCACTGGCGATCGAACAGCAATTGCCAATCGATCACCAATGGGCCGCTGATCTCGACCATCACTTCGTGCCACTCGCTGACATCATGGCCCGGCGTCCAGAATTCATCGGTCACGCCGGTGCCGCCGACCACTGCCAGGCATTGGTCGACCAGCAGCAATTTACGGTGGTCACGATAGAAATTGCCGACCCAGCGCCGCCAGCTCAGGCGATTGTAGAAACGCAGCTCGACCCCGGCCTGGGTCAGACGCTGGCGCAGATGCAGCGTGAACGCGAGGCTGCCGTAATCATCGAACAGGCAACGCACGCGCACGCCGCGCTCGGCCGCCGCGACCAGCGCCTGGACGATGGCTTCGGCGCAGGCGCCGGCCTCGACCAGGTACAGCTCCAGTTCGATCTGCTCTGTAGCTCCTGCGATGTGCTCGAGCATGCGCGGAAAGAACTGCGGGCCGTCGATCAACAGTTCGAAACGGTTGCCGTCACGCCAGGGGAACACCGCACCGCGCATGTCAGCGCGCCGTGAAAATCAGCACCGCACCCACCGGCACCGACAGACTGATGGCCGACAGATCGGCGAGTTTGCGCAGGTTTTCCAGGCCCGGCGCCAGATCGAAATCCTCGGCGTTGATCACCAGCGGCTCCAGTGTCACCACCTGAAAGCGCCGATCATCCAGACGCGTGGCGAGCAACTCGGCCGGGTATTCGTGCTGCTTGCCGTGCAGGCTGACGGTCAGCGGCAGGCGCAACTCCAGCTGCGCGCCGGGCGCCAGATCGTTAATCGGGCGCAGATCGATCTGGGTGGTGATGGTCGCTGCCGGAAATTGCTCGATCTGGAACAGCTCCTTGCGCATGCGCTCATCGCGCAGCGGAATGCCGCTGTTGATCGATTCGAGCTCGACTTCGACCTCGGCGCGACCGTTGGGGTCGACCTTGCCGTGCAGCACCAGAAAGCGCTGCACCTCCGACACGCTGGCATTTTTGGTGCTGACGAACGACAGCCGCGACGACTCGCCGTCCAGGTACCAATTGGCCTGGGCCGGCAGTGCAGCGGCGGTCAACAACAGACTGGCGAAGGTTGTATAGAGGGAGCGGTTGAACATTGAACACTCGTGGGGGCGATAAACCTGCACGAACCTTAACCGCCCGCCAAGTTATTGCAAGCCCTGTGGGAGCGAGCCTGCTCGCGAATGCAATGCTCCCCGCACAGCATGTATTGCGGCTTGCGACGATTTCGCGAGCAGGCTCGCTCCCACAGGGGAGACCAGATAATTCAAGGATTCAGGCGACAGCCCTGGCGTTCGCTCAGCCATTGCGCGCTGTTACTGCGGCCCATGCCGCTGACGGTGATGGTTTTGCTCGAAGGGTCATCGGTAAAACCGCTGGTTGGCAGCCATTGCTTGACATAGCCACGGCAATACCCGGCGTCGTTGTTCATCACATAACGACACGAGCAATATTCCTTGGCGGTGTAGGCGCTGATGATGTCCGGGAAAGCCCAGAGATTCTCCCGTTCATACCATCCCCAGCCGAGCAGCACGATCAGCAGCAACAATAGAAAGCGCTTCATCGCCGCACCGCCTGCAACACGCGTTTGAGCAGTTCGTTGTGCCGGTAGCTGCCATCGCGGTCATCGCCGTAACGCACGATCACCAGTTTCTCGCTGGGCATCACGTACAGCGCCTGGCCCCAGTGGCCGAGGGCGGCGAAGGTGTCGGGTGGGGCGTCGGGCCATGGTGATGTGGCGCCGTCGACAGGACGATTGAGCCACCAATGGCCGCCGGGTACGGCTTCGTCCTGATGCGCCTTGTAGCCGGCAAACGGTGTGAGGTTGAACGCGAGCCAATCCTCGCGCAGCAACTGCCGATCGTTCCAGCGCCCGCCGCGCGCCATCAGCAGACCGACCCGCGCCAGATCACGCGCGGTGAGATAGGCATAGGACGAGGCGACAAAGGTGCCGCTGGCATCGCTTTCCCACACGGCGTGACGAATGCCCAACGGCTCGAACAATGCTGTCCACGGATAGTCGGCATAACGTGCTGGGCCGACCATGGTTTTCAGGGCGGCGGCGAGCAGATTGCTGTCACCGCTGGAATAACGGAAAGCCTGACCCGGTGCGGCGTAGGCGTCGTGGCCCGCCGTGAACGCGGCCATGTCGCGATGGCCGCGGGTGTAGAGCATCGCCACCACCGAAGATTTCAGCGGCGCGTATTCGTAGTCCTCCTGCCAATCGAGACCGGAAGCCCAGTTCAGCAGATGGCCGAGGGTGATCGCCGGGTGTTTTTCCAGCGCCGGGTAGAACTTCAGCGCTGGATCGTCGAGTTTGAACCGGCCTTCGCCGTAGGCCACGCCGAGGACGGCGGCCAGCAGGCTTTTGCTGATCGACCAGGTCAAGTGCGGGGTCTGTGCAGTGGTCGGAGCGGCGTAGCGTTCGTAGATGATCTGGCCGTCGTGGACGATCAGCAAGGCGTCGGTGCGGATGCCGTCGCGGGTGGCGTCGTTGCGGGGCGCGAAGGCGTAGTTTTCCAATGCTTCGACAGCCGGGCCGGTGATCTGCGGGGCGATGGGCCATTGCTCGCCGGGCCATTGTTCGGCGCGGACGGTGAGGCTGATCAGCAGCAGGAACAGGGACAGGCCTTTGAACATGGTGGGCGCTCTGGGAATGAACCTGTCGAGACTAGTCGGGGTTTATGACAAATTTTAGATGTTGGTCGTCCATGAAATTGCCATCGCTGCCAAGCCAGCTCCCACAGGGGTCCCAAGTGAACACACATTTCATGAACACCTTTGAAACCTGTGGGAGCGGGCTTGCCCGCGATGAGGCCAGTCAGGCCAACGCAAGAGCCTTGGCCAAGCGCTTGGCCCGGGCCCCTGCAGCCAATTGCATCACGCCTTGATCACGCTGCCACATCGCCGCCCACGCAGGATCACCCTGCACCAACGCCTGATCTACCTCGGTCTTGAGTGATTCAAACTGCGCAAACAATCCGCCCAGCACTACATGTCCGGCCGGATTGTTCGGCGCTTGCCGGCTGGCCTCGGCGCACCCGGCCAGC
The DNA here is from genome assembly GCF_025910115.1 of Pseudomonas sp. RG1. NCBI lineage: Bacteria > Pseudomonadati > Pseudomonadota > Gammaproteobacteria > Pseudomonadales > Pseudomonadaceae > Pseudomonas > Pseudomonas sp. RG1. The sequence continues at coordinate 12,840 of NZ_JAPCIK010000011.1, read as the reverse complement.
AGCGCCAGCAAACGCAATTGCAGGGCCTGCGGCCAGTCGCTGTCCTGGCCGACGCCGTACAACCACGCGGTCATGGCGCTGAGCACGTAGACGTCTTCAAGACTGCGAAACGGTTTGACGTAGGCGTCCCAGCCGTCGCCGGCGAGCAGTTCGCACAGGGCGCCGTCCAGATGCAGGCGGCCGTGGCTGATGTCCGGCATCAACGGCAACACCGGCAGTTTTTCCACCTTCACGCCGGGCTCGCCGGGATACACCACCGCCAGACTCAGGCGCGGTGTTTCGCCCGGCTCCTCACTGCGCGCAGCCACCAATAACCAGTCGGCGGCGTCGCCGGCGGTGACGAAATCCTTGCGTCCGCTCAGGCGCAAATCTTTCAGCCGCGTTTGCATATCGGCCGGGCGCAGGCTGCGTTGTTCGGTCGCGCACAAGGCGCCAAGGCTCGGCGGCGCGCTCGGCCACAACATGCGCAGCGCCGCCTGATAACCGACCAGAAACGCCAGCCCCGGCGTGGCCATCCGCCGCCCGCCTGCCACCGCCAATTCGAACGGCGTGACGTTGCCCAGCGCCTGCAACAACGTTGCAAAGCCCTCGGCCAGATCAGCAACGGCGGGCAAGCGTTCACGGCGGTGCAACAGATCTGTCCAGGGCATGGGCGCCTCCTTGTGGGCTGTCATATAAGCATCACCGAACGTTCATGGCGATGACACCGGGGCTACATAGCCTGACTTTGCACAACACGGCTGCATAAAGAAAGTCGATCGGCTGCAACCCACGACGGGTTAAAGGCCCGTACGGAGATTCACATGACGCAAATCGCCCGCATCAGCGACACCGGCAATGAACGCCGCCTGCAAGCCGAACGCCTGATCGGCGCCGAAGCCTTGCAGCAAGCCCAGGCCCTGCGCTTCGCCGTCTTCAGCGGCGAGTTCAACGCCAAACTCAAAGGCGCCGAACTGGGTCTGGACATGGATGATTATGATGTTCACTGCAGCCACATCGGCGTGCGTGATCTGAACACCGGGCGCCTGGTGGCGACCACGCGTCTGCTCGATCACACCGCCGCCAGCAGCCTCGGCAAGTTCTATAGCGAAGAAGAATTCAGCCTGCACGGCCTCGCCCACCTGCAAGGCCCGATCCTGGAAATCGGCCGCACCTGCGTCGATCCGGCGTACCGCAACGGCGGCACCATCGCCGTGCTCTGGGGCGAGTTGGCCGAAGTGCTCAATCAGGGCGGCTACAGCTACCTGATGGGTTGCGCGAGCATTCCGATGCAGGATGGCGGCATTCAGGCCCACGCGATCATGCAGCGTCTGCGCGAGCGTTACCTGTGCACCGAACACTTGCGCGCCGAGCCGAAAAAACCGCTGCCGACGCTGGATATCCCGTCGAACGTCATCGCCGAAATGCCGCCGCTGCTCAAGGCCTACATGCGCCTCGGGGCGAAGATCTGCGGCGAGCCGTGCTGGGACGAAGACTTCCAGGTGGCCGACGTGTTCATCCTGCTCAAGCGCGACGAACTCTGCCCGCGCTACGCCAAACACTTCAAGGCGGCGGTGTGATGAGCCGGTTGCGGGTGTACGCGCGAATCGCGCGAGTGCTGCTGGTGGTGACGCTGGGGCTGACCATGGCCAGCGTGTTCGGCGTGTTCGAACGCATCGGTCTGGCCCACTCGATGGAGCGGCGCCAGCGCTGGTCGCGCTTCTTCATGGCGCGGCTGAGCAATGCCCTGCCGTTTCGCGTGAGCGTCCATGGCGAGCTGCCAAAACAGCCGATGCTGTGGGTGAGCAATCACGTGTCGTGGACCGACATTCCGCTGTTGGGCATGCTCACGCCGCTGTCGTTTCTGTCCAAGGCCGAGGTGCGCACCTGGCCGGTGGCCGGCTGGCTCGCAGCCAAAGCCGGCAGCCTGTTCATCCGCCGTGGATCGGGCGACAGCCAGTTGATCCGCAAGCAGATGACCCGCCATCTGCAAACCGAACATGCGCTGCTGATGTTCCCCGAAGGCACCACCACCGATGGCCGTTCCCTGCGCACCTTTCATGGTCGCCTGCTGTCGGCGGCGATCGATTCCGAGGTGATGCTGCAACCGGTGGCGATCCGTTATCTGCGTGACGGCGAAATCGACACGCTCGCACCGTTCATTGGTGACGATGACCTGCTCTCGCACCTGATGCGCCTGTTCAGCCATGACTGCGGCGACGTCGAAGTGCATCTGCTCAAGCCAATAGAGTGTCAGGGCCGCGAGCGTGCGGCGCTGGCGTTCGAAGCGCAGCAGGCGGTGCAGAAGGTGTTGTTTGGCGAGGTCGCAAAACCTGCCGAACCGCGTCGCGCAGGCGAACTAATCGCGGCCTGAAAAAACACTTATCCCCTGTGGGAGCGAGCCTGCTCGCGAAGGCGCCGTGTCATTCAGCATCTATATTGGCTGAGGCACCGCCTTCGCGAGCAGGCTCGCTCCCACATTCAGATCTTCAGTGGATCAGAGTTTTGCGCAAAATCCTGCAATTGCGGGTAGAACTGGCTGAAATCTTCACTCAGCGGCTCATACAACCGCCGCAACTCCGCCATGGCCCCGGCCAATTCCTCCGGCCTGGTCAGGCGCCGCGAGATCCCGCGCAGCACCTGCTCCAGCACCTCGAATTCGCGATACGAGCCCAGCCAGTCGTTGGCGACCATGTGCGGGGCGATCTTCGCCAGCCGTTCGGGCAATTGCCGTTCACGGGCCAGCACGTGATAGACGTCTGCGGTGAACTGCTCCAGCGGCCGGTCGGCATACAGCGTCCAGTCCCGCGCCAGGCAATGATCGAAAAACACATCGAGGACGATTCCGGCATAGCGCCGCCGCGTTTCGCTGAAGCGGCCCAAAGCAATGTCGACCAGTGGATGGCGATCGGTGAAGACGTCGATGCGCCGATGCAGCGCAATCGCCGCCTCCACTTCCGGGTCGAACTGGCCTTGCAGCCGACCTTTGACGAAGTCGCCATACAGGCTGCCGAGTAACTGACCGGGGCGCTGGCCGCCGAGATGCAAATGCGCGAGATAGTTCATGGGCGCAGCTTAGCACTGCGCTCGCTCCTCCAGCACCCTCGTATCGTTATAACCCGATATAGCGATTTATGCGTTCGTCAGACCGAATTCATATTGGTATATCGCGATCCAACGATTTAAAGTTCGCTCCATCGCGATATATCGCCACTGCCACCACGAGCCCAAGCCATGAACCTCGACCTCGACGAAATAATAAAAGCCCTGGCGCACCCAGTACGGCGAGACATCCTCAACTGGCTGAAGGACCCGAAAGGCGAATTCCCCGAGCAGTTGCACAACCACGAGTACGGCATCTGTGCCGGGCAGATCGATCAGCGTTGCGGCCTGTCGCAATCGACCGTGTCGGCACACCTGGCAACGTTGCAACGGGCCGGGCTGATCAGCAGCCAGAAGGCCGGGCAGTGGCATTTCTTCAAACGTAACGAGGACGTCATCCAGGCGTTTCTCAGCACCCTCAGTAAAGAGCTCTGACCCTTAACGTCAGCCAGCCGACAAGGAAACCTGCATGCCCCTTTCGCTTCTCATCCTCGCCCTGAGCGCCTTCGCCATCGGCACCACCGAGTTCGTCATCATGGGCCTGCTGCCCGACGTGGCGGCGGACCTCGGCGTGTCGATTCCCGGCGCCGGCTGGCTGGTCACCGGTTACGCCCTGGGCGTGGCCATCGGTGCTCCGTTCATGGCGCTGGCCACCGCGAAGCTGCCGCGCAAGGCCGCACTGGTGGCGTTGATGGGCATCTTTATTGTCGGCAACCTGCTCTGCGCCATCGCCAGCGACTACAACGTGCTGATGTTTGCCCGGGTCGTCACCGCTTTGTGCCACGGTGCATTCTTCGGCATCGGTTCGGTGGTTGCGGCCAATCTGGTCGCGCCAAACAAACGTGCCTCGGCGGTCGCCCTGATGTTCACCGGTCTGACCCTGGCCAACGTGCTCGGCGTACCGCTGGGCACCGCATTGGGTCAGGAAGCCGGCTGGCGTTCGACCTTCTGGGCGGTGACCGTCATCGGTGTGATCGCGCTGATCGGCCTGATCCGCTTTCTGCCGGCCAAGCGTGACGAAGAGAAACTCGACATGCGCGCCGAACTCGCTGCCCTCAAAGGCGCCGGCATCTGGCTGTCGCTGAGCATGACCGCGCTGTTCGCCGCCTCGGTGTTTACCCTGTTCACCTACGTCGCCCCACTGCTTGGCGAAGTCACCGGTGTGTCGCCACGTGGCGTGACCTGGACGCTGATGCTCATCGGCCTCGGTCTGACGGTCGGCAACATCATCGGCGGCAAACTCGCCGACAAAGGCATGGCCGCCACGCTGATCGGCGTGTTCATCGCCATGGCCGTGGTTTCCACGGTGCTGAGCTGGACCAGCGTTGCGCTGATCCCGACCGAGATCACCCTGTTCCTCTGGGCCACCGCGTGTTTCGCCGCTGTGCCGGCGCTGCAAGTCAACGTGGTGACCTTCGGCAAGGCTGCACCGAACCTGGTTTCGACCCTGAACATCGGCGCCTTCAACGTTGGCAACGCCCTCGGCGCCTGGGTCGGCGGCAGCGTCATCGCCCACGGCTACGGCCTGACCAGCGTGCCACTGGCTGCCGCCGCGCTGGCCGTACTTGCCCTGCTGGTGACCCTGATTACTTTCCGCCAGAACGGCAATGCCGAGCTGGCGCCTGCTTCCAACTGATCAACTTCCTTTATTAAAGAGAGGCTTTTAGACATGGCGACTATTTTCGACCCGATCAAACTCGGCGACATCGAGCTGAACAACCGCATCATCATGGCCCCGCTGACCCGCTGCCGCGCCGACGAAGGCCGTGTGCCGAACGCGCTGATGGCCGAATACTACGTACAACGCGCCTCGGCCGGCCTGATCCTCAGTGAAGCCACTTCGGTAACGCCGATGGGCGTCGGCTACCCGGACACCCCGGGCATCTGGTCCAACGATCAAGTGCGTGGCTGGGCCAACGTGACCAAGGCGATTCACGGCGCCGGCGGCAAGATCTTCCTGCAACTGTGGCACGTTGGCCGCATTTCTCACCCTTCGTACCTGAACGGTGAAGCACCGGTCGCGCCAAGCGCCATCCAGCCAAAGGGTCACGTCAGCCTGGTTCGCCCACTGGCCGACTATCCAACCCCGCGCGCGCTGGAAACCGCTGAAATCGCCGACATCGTCGACGCCTACCGCACAGGCGCCGAGAACGCCAAGGCCGCCGGTTTCGACGGCGTGGAAATCCACGGCGCCAACGGCTACCTGCTCGACCAGTTCCTGCAAAGCAGCACCAACCAGCGTACCGACCAGTACGGCGGCTCGCTGGAAAACCGTGCGCGCCTGCTGCTGGAAGTGACCGACGCCGCGATCGAAGTCTGGGGCGCTGGCCGCGTTGGTGTGCACCTGGCACCGCGTGCCGATTCCCACGACATGGGCGATGACAACCTCGCCGAAACCTTCACCTACGTCGCCCGTGAACTGGGCAAGCGTGGCATCGCGTTCATCTGCTCGCGCGAAAAAGAAGGCGCCGACAGCCTCGGTCCGCGCCTGAAAGAAGCGTTCGGTGGCCCATACATTGCCAACGAGAAGTTCACCAAGGAAAGCGCCAACGAGTGGCTGGCCAGCGGCAAGGCAGACGCGGTCGCGTTCGGCGTGCCGTTCATTGCCAACCCGGACCTGCCGGCCCGTTTGCAGGCCGATGCGCCGTTGAACGAGCCGCATCCGGAGACTTTCTACGGCAAGGGTCCGGTCGGTTATATCGACTATCCGACCTTGTAATCACGCTGTAGCGCAGAAATGAGAAAGCCCCGGACTTGTGAGAGTCCGGGGCTTTTTGCTGTTGGCGCAGGGTAAGAGCCTGCGAACACCGTTTCACAACAGCGACACAATTTCCCTACAAAATCCACGACTCGCTACGTTTAAACTCCCCGCCGCGATCATCAGCCATGGCGGCTGATTGACATCCTGCCGGGCAATTGCGCATTTTGTTTCATTTGCGCAGGCTTGGGCTCAGGCGCAGCATGTCCAGCCCGGTGTCGACCCAGCGTTCAGCCTCGGCGTGCAGTTCGAAGCTGTCCGGGGCCAGCAGCCAGCCGTACAGCAGGCCGTCGATGTAGGCATGAATGCTGATGGCCGCGCGGGCAGTGTCGAGATCTTCCGGCAACTGGCCGCGATTCACCGCATTACGCAAGGTCAGGCCGATGCGCACGTTGCAATCGAGACTGGCCGTCCGGCGCTGCTGGCGCAGATCGCACATTTCATCGGTGAACTCGCACTTATGAAACAGAATTTCGTTGATGCGCCGGGTTTTCGGGTCCAGTGCAACTTGATGAAACAAATGAATCAGCAACTGCCGCATGCAGCCCAGCGGGTCCGGTTCGTCTTCGCTTTCGCTGGCCTTGGCCAGTTCATCCAGCGGTTCGTGCAGGCTGTCGAGCATGGCCTGGACCAGATCGGCCTTGTTGCTGAAATGCCAGTAGATGGCGCCACGCGTCACGCCGGCGAGGGTCGCGATGTCCGCCAGGGTGGTGCGGGCAACCCCCCTTTCATAGAAGGCTTTCTCGGCCGCTTCCAGAATCTGGCTGCGGGTTTCCTGAGCTTCCTCTTTGGTACGACGGACCATGGCAGTAAAACCTCAAACAGGATGTTTCAGGGATGGCTGAATATCCGCTGAATAAAGAGGGGGCGATCTCTCGTGAATCGACTCCCCGGCCTACAATTTCAAACCTTGCGACGACTTTTGTATCAGGGTGGGTACGCGGCGCAGGTGTTTACAAACAACCATGAACGTAAGTATATTACTTAGCAAGCTACTTATCCACCCGGTGCCCGTTTTTTACTCTTTCACACTTCTTGTGCGCTTCTTGCGCGCCTGACCCGAGGATCTTCATGCAATTCAAGCCAGCTGTTACCGCTCTGGTCACTGCCGTCGCCCTGGCATCGCTGCTCAGCGGATGTAAAAAGGAAGAAGCGGCCCCAGCCGCTCCGCCTCCTCAGGTCGGCGTCGTCACCCTGCAACCACAAGCCTTTACCCTGACCTCGGAACTTCCGGGCCGCACCAGTGCGTTCCGCATCGCGGAAGTTCGCCCGCAGGTCAACGGCATCATTCTGAAGCGCCTGTTCAAGGAAGGTGCCGACGTCAAAGCCGGCCAGCAGCTTTATCAGATCGATCCGGCGGTCTATGAAGCTACGCTGAAAAGCGCCGAAGCCGAGCTGCGTTCGACCAAGTCGATTTCCGACCGCTACAAGCAACTGGTCGACGAACAAGCCGTGAGCCGTCAGGAATACGACACCGCACTGGCCAACCGCCTGCAATCGGAAGCATCGTTGCAGAGCGCGCAGATCAACGTGCGCTATACCAAAGTCTACGCGCCGATTTCCGGCCGTATCGGCCGCTCTTCGGTGACCGAAGGCGCACTGGTCAGCAATGGCCAGGCCGATGCAATGGCAGTGATTCAGCAGCTCGACCCGATCTACGTCGACGTGACCCAGTCGTCGGTGGAACTGCTGGAGCTGCGCCGCGAGCTGGAAAGCGGCCGTCTGCAGAAGGCTGGCGACAACGCCGCTGCGGTCAAGCTGACCCTGGAAGACGGCAGCCAGTACAAGCTCGACGGCAAGCTGGAATTCTCCGAAGTCTCGGTTGACCAGACCACCGGCTCGGTGACCCTGCGCGCGGTGTTCCCGAACCCGGATCACACCCTGCTGCCAGGCATGTTCGTCCACGCCCAGCTGCAAGCCGGCGTCAACAGCGCAGCGATCCTCGCGCCGCAACAAGGCGTGACCCGCGACCTCAAAGGCACCCCGACCGCACTGGTCGTCGGCGCCGACAACAAGGTCGAGCTGCGTCAGCTCAAGGCCAGCCGCACTGTCGGCAGCCAGTGGTTGATCGAAGACGGCCTGAAAGCCGGCGATCGTCTGATCACCGAAGGGCTGCAGTACGTCAAACCGGGCGTCGAGGTCAAAGCGACCGAGGCGACTAACGTCGGCACCAAGAACCCGGCCCCCGCACAGGCAGCTGACAAAGCCGCCGGCGGCAAAGGGGAGTAACCCATGTCAAAATTCTTCATCGACCGTCCGATTTTCGCCTGGGTAATCGCCCTGGTGATCATGCTGGTCGGGGCACTTTCGATCCTGAAATTGCCGATCAACCAATACCCGAGCATTGCGCCACCGGCCATTGCGATTCAGGTGACCTACCCAGGCGCGTCTGCACAAACCGTGCAGGACACCGTGGTGCAGGTCATCGAGCAACAGCTCAACGGTATCGACAACCTGCGTTATGTGTCGTCGGAAAGTAACTCCGACGGCAGCATGACCATCACCGCGACCTTCGAGCAAGGCACCAATTCCGACACCGCGCAGGTCCAGGTCCAGAACAAGCTGAACCTGGCCACCCCGCTGCTGCCGCAGGAAGTGCAGCAACAGGGTATCCGCGTGACCAAGGCAGTGAAGAACTTCCTGCTGGTGATCGGCGTGGTGTCGCGTGACGGCAGCATGACCAAGGACGACCTGTCCAACTACATCGTGTCGAACATGCAGGACCCGATCTCGCGGACCGCTGGCGTCGGTGACTTCCAGGTCTTCGGTGCGCAGTACGCGATGCGTATCTGGCTCGACCCGGCCAAGTTGAACAACTTCAACCTGACCCCGGTCGACGTGAAGAACGCCATTGCTGCGCAGAACGTTCAGGTGTCGTCCGGTCAGCTCGGTGGCTTGCCTGCCGTGCAGGGCCAGCAACTGAACGCGACGATCATCGGCAAGACCCGTCTGCAGACCGCCGAGCAGTTCAAGGAAATCCTGCTCAAGGTCAACAAGGACGGTTCGCAGGTTCGCCTCAAAGACGTGGCTGAAGTCGGCCTCGGCGGTGAGAACTACGCGATCAGCGCCCAGTTCAACGGCAGCCCGGCGTCCGGTCTGGCGGTGAAACTGGCCAACGGCGCCAACGCCCTCGATACCGCCAAAGCGCTGCGCAACACCATCGACAGCCTCAAGCCGTTCTTCCCGCAAGGCATGGAAGTGGTGTTCCCGTACGACACCACCCCGGTGGTGACCGAGTCGATCAAAGGCGTGGTGCACACGCTGGTCGAAGCGATCGCGCTGGTGTTCCTGGTGATGTTCCTGTTCCTGCAGAACTTCCGCGCCACCGTCATCACCACGATGACCGTGCCAGTGGTACTGCTCGGTACATTCGGCATCCTCGCCGCCGCCGGTTTCAGCATCAACACCCTGACCATGTTCGGCATGGTGCTGGCCATCGGTCTGCTGGTGGACGATGCCATCGTCGTGGTGGAAAACGTCGAGCGGGTGATGAGCGAAGAAGGCTTGTCACCGAAGGAAGCGACAAAGAAATCCATGGGCCAGATCCAGGGTGCACTGGTCGGTATCGCCCTCGTGCTCTCGGCGGTACTGCTGCCGATGGCGTTCTTCAGCGGCTCCACCGGTGTGATCTACAAGCAGTTCTCGATCACCATCGTGTCGGCCATGGCCCTGTCGGTACTGGTTGCCCTGATCTTCACCCCGGCGCTTTGCGCAACCATGCTCAAGCCGATTCCGAAAGGCGAGCACGGCACCCCGAAGAAAGGTTTCTTCGGCTGGTTCAACCGCAACTTCGACCGTGGCGTACGCAGCTACGAGCGTGGCGTCGGCAACATGCTGACCCGCAAGGCGCCGTATCTGCTGGCGTACCTGTTGATCGTCGTGGGCATGATCTGGCTGTTCACCCGCATTCCGACCGCGTTCCTCCCGGAAGAAGACCAGGGCGTTCTGTTCGCCCAGGTGCAGACCCCGGCCGGTTCCAGTGCCCAGCGTACGCAAGTGGTCGTGGACGAAATGCGTGAGTACCTGCTGCGTCCGAACAAGGACGGCGGTGAGGCGGACGCGGTGGCTTCGGTGTTTACCGTGACCGGCTTCAACTTCGCCGGTCGTGGCCAGAGCTCGGGTATGGCGTTCATCATGCTCAAGCCGTGGGGCGAACGTAACGCCGACAACAGCGTGTTCAACCTCGCTGCGCGTGCCCAGCAACACTTCTTCAGCTTCCGCGACGCGATGGTGTTTGCCTTCGCCCCGCCAGCGGTTCTGGAATTGGGTAACGCCACCGGTTTCGACGTGTTCCTGCAGGACCGCGCCGGTATCGGTCACGAAAAACTGATGGAAGCGCGCAACCAGTTCCTCGGCATGGCGGCGCAAAGCAAGGTGCTGACCCAGGTGCGTCCGAACGGCCTGAACGATGAGCCGCAGTTCCAGCTGGAAATCGATGACGAGAAGGCCAGTGCCCTCGGCATCACCATCAGCGACATCAACAACACCCTGTCGATCGCGCTGGGCAGTAGCTACGTCAACGACTTCATCGACCGTGGTCGGGTGAAGAAAGTCTACGTGCAGGGCCAACCGGACTCGCGCATGAGCCCCGAAGACCTGAAGAAGTGGTACGTGCGCAACGCCGAAGGCACCATGGTTCCGTTCTCGGCGTTCGCCAAGGGCGAGTGGGTCTACGGTTCGCCGAAGCTGGCGCGCTACAACGGTGTGGAAGCGGTCGAGGTCCTCGGGGCTCCGGCACCGGGCTATTCCACCGGTGAAGCGATGGCTGAAGTCGAAGCGATTGCCAAGAAGCTGCCGTCCGGTGTCGGTATTTCCTGGACCGGTCTGTCCTACGAGGAACGTCTGTCCGGCTCGCAAGCGCCAGCGCTGTACGCCCTGTCGCTGCTGATGGTGTTCCTGTGTCTGGCGGCGCTGTATGAAAGCTGGTCGATTCCGATCGCGGTCATGCTCGTGGTACCGCTGGGGATCATCGGTGCGCTGATGGCCACCAGCCTGCGCGGTCTGTCCAACGACGTGTACTTCCAGGTGGGCTTGTTGACGACCATCGGTCTGGCGGCTAAAAACGCCATTCTGATCGTCGAATTCGCCAAGGAACTGCATGAACAGGGACGCAGCCTGCGTGAAGCGGCGATTGAAGCCTGCCGCATGCGTCTGCGCCCGATCATCATGACATCGCTGGCCTTCGTCCTCGGTGTTGTGCCGCTGGCGATTTCCACCGGCGCCGGTTCAGGCAGTCAACATGCGATCGGTACCGGCGTGATTGGCGGTATGCTCACGGCCACGATCCTGGCGATCTTCTGGGTCCCACTGTTCTTCGTTACTGTGTCGTCCATCGGTCAGCGCAAAAAGACCGACGCGGATGAGACTACTGAAACTCCTAAAGAGGCTGGCCAATGAGCAAGTCGCTACTCTCCATCGCAGTCGCCGCCTTCGTGCTGAGCGGTTGCTCGCTGATACCTGACTATCAGCAGCCTGAGGCTCCGGTCGCAGGCCAGTACCCGCAGGGGCCGGCATATTCGCCGGCCCAGGCTCCGGCGCAAGCCGCTGCCGAACAGGGCTGGAAGCAGTTTTTCCATGACCCGGCCCTGCAACAGCTTATCCAGGTCGCCCTGGAAAACAACCGCGACCTGCGTGTCGCGGCGCTGAACATCGACGCTTACGCGGCGCAGTACCGCATCCAGCGCGCCGACCTGTTCCCGGCAGTGTCGGCCAATGCCGCCGGCAGCCGCCAGCGTCTGCCTGCCCGTGCCTCGCAGACCGGCGAGTCGATGATCAGCAGTTCGTATTCCGCCACCGTCGGCGTCAGCGCCTACGAACTCGACCTGTTCGGTCGGGTGCGCAGCCTGAGCGAGCAAGCGCTGCAACAGTACTTCGCTACCGAAGAAGCACGCCGCAGCACACAGATCAGTCTGGTCGCCAACGTCGCCAATGCCTACCTGACCTGGCAGGCGGACAAGGAACTGCTCAAGCTGACGCAGGACACCCTCGGTGCCTTCGAAGAAAGCTACAAATTGACCAGCCGCAGCAACGAAGTCGGTGTGGCTTCGGCGCTGGATCTGGCACAGTCGCGTACCTCGGTGGAAAACGCCCGGGCGCAACTGGCGCGTTATACCCGCCAGGTCGCACAGGACGAAAACAGCCTGACCCTGCTGCTCGGCACCGGTATTCCGGCCAATCTGCAAGCAGCCAAACCGCTGTCTGATGATCTGCTCAGCGACGTACCGGCCGGTCTGCCTTCGGACCTGCTGCAACGTCGTCCGGACATCCTCCAGGCCGAGTACAACCTGAAGGCGGCCAACGCCAACATCGGTGCGGCGCGTGCAGCGTTCTTTCCGAGCATCAGCCTGACCGCCAACGCGGGCAGCCTGAGCCCGGACCTGTCCGGCCTGTTCAAGGGCGGTTCGGGGACGTGGCTGTTCCAGCCGCAGATCAACCTGCCGATCTTCAACGCCGGCAGCCTGCGCGCCAGCCTCGACTACGCCAAGATCCAGAAGGACATTGGCGTGGCGAACTACGAGAAGTCCATCCAGACCGCCTTCCAGGAAGTCGCCGACGGCCTCGCCGCTCGCCAGACCTACACCGAGCAGCTGCAAGCGCAGCGTGACTTCGTTCAGGCCAACCAGGATTACTACCGCCTGGCCGAACGTCGCTACCGCATCGGCGTCGACAGCAACCTGACCTTCCTCGATGCCCAGCGTCAGTTGTTCAGCGCACAACAAGCGCTGATCACCGACCGCCTCGCGCAGCTGACCAGTGCGGTCAACCTGTACAAGGCCTTGGGCGGTGGCTGGAATGCGCAGACCGCGCAGAACGAAGCGCTGAAAGAAGAAGCGCCGAAGATGAAGCTGTTCTGATCATCGGCTGACTACATCAAGCCCACCATTTCGGTGGGCTTTTTGTTGCCTGTCGCAAAGGTTTCGCGGCCGAACTGGCCTCTTCGCGAGCAGGCTCGCTCCCACACGGGAACGCATTCCAATTGTGGGAGCGAGCCTGCTCGCGAA